>NZ_VFUR01000012.1:0-174829 GCF_006441095.1 Mesorhizobium sp. B2-5-4
AAAAGCCTCCAAAGCAACGAAAATGGCCGCCCTCAATCCTCACAACAAGCCTCCCGCAATATTGCGCAACGGGCCCCTTGCGGGAGAAGGAAGAAGCGCCACCCTCCGCCTTGCCAAACTCCGCTCCGCTGCTATTCTTGCTGCTAAAATAATTTCACGCACAGGCAAACTTGTTTCTCGAACCGCAAGGCTGAAATGAGCCAGTCGCCCTACCCCGCCGTGACAGCCGGACCGCCCAGGCCAAGCCTCATCCTGAGGCCGGGCCAGATCGCGCTGCCGGCCGGCATGGAGCGCTATACCGTACAGGGCAATGGTGCGGTGCTGATCGAGGTCGAGGCCGGCGATACGATCACGGTACGCAATGTCGAGGGCGGCCAGGCCTGCGAGTTGCTGGCCTGGGACAAGTCGGGCGTCACCGACCCCGACATTCTCGGTGACAAATCCAATAGTAGTGCCGCCGGCATCAAGGCACTGCTCACCGAAGACGACGACAGTCTTTCGGCTGTGCGCCGCGGCCTCGAACGCCGTCAGGTTCAGCTCGACAAGGCCAAGGCTGTGCGCGTATTTGGCGGCACCACTCCGGCCGGTGCCGAGCAGGCATTCGCGATAGCGCGCGATGGTGCGATGCTGATTGCCGCGCCCGGCGGGCCGATGCTGGTCGACGGCCATGACACGGCGACGCCGCTCAGCGTCATCGTGCGGCGCAACACAATCCGCCTGAAAACAGAATCCCGGCTTGCCGATCCACTGGCCGATCCGGTGCTCGATCTGCGCGTCCATTCGGCGACGGCGGAGTCCTATTTCGTCAAGGCGGGCGACTATCTGCAGATCATCGATGTCGACGGGCGCCAGTGCACCGACTTCCAGTGTTTTTCGGCGCGCAAGCTGGACAAGGGGCTCGACCATCCGCTCGACGTCACGACGACGCGCACGCTGATGGGCGCGAGCTATCCGATGCCCGGCCTGCATTCGAAATACTACGACCAGGACATGGAGCCGCTGGTCGAGGTGGTGCAGGACACGTGCGGCCGGCACGACGCCTTCGCGCTCGCCTGTGCGGCGAAGTATTACGACGACATCGGCTATCCCGGCCACACCAACTGCTCGGAGAATTTCAACCGCGCGCTCACCGGCAAGGGCGTCAATCCCCGCGCCGGCTGGATGGCGATCAACTTTTTCTTCAACACGGCGATCGACGCTCATGGCGTCATGGTGTCGGACGAGCCATGGTCGCGAGCCGGCGACTATGTTCTGCTCAGGGCGCTCACCGACATCGTCTGCGTCTCCTCCGCATGTCCTGACGACACGACGCCGGCCAATGGCTGGGACCTGACCGACATCCATGTGCGGACCTATTCCGGCCAGCATAGATTCTCGCGAGCGATCGCCAGACGCATGACGCCCGATTCGGAACCCAAAATGACCCGCGAGACAGCTTTTCATTCGAGCTTTGCCAAACACACGCGCGACTTCGTCGAGTACAGGGGCTATTGGCTGGCCAACTCGTTCGCCAAAGAAGGGCCTATCGCCGAATACTGGGCCTGCCGGCAGGATGCGGTGATCATGGACCTGTCGCCGCTTCGCAAATTCGAGGTCACCGGTCCGGATGCCGAAGCGCTGCTGCAATACACGCTGACGCGTGACGTCAAGAAGCTCGGCGTCGGCCAAGTCGTCTACTCCGCCATGTGCTACGAGCATGGCGGCATGATCGACGACGGCACGCTGCTCAGGCTCGGCAAGGACAATTTCCGCTGGATCGGCGGCGACGATCTCTCCGGCGAATGGCTGCGCGAGACGGCAACAAAGCTCGGCCTCAACGTGTTGGTGCGCTCGTCCACCGACCAGATGCACAACATCGCCGTACAAGGGCCAAAGAGCCGCGACATCCTGAAACAGGTGATCTGGACCTCCCCGCTGCAGCCCTCGATCGAGGAACTCGAATGGTTCCGCTTCGCGGTCGCCAGGATCGGCGGCGGCAATGGCATTCCCATCGTCGTCTCGCGCACCGGCTATACCGGCGAACTCGGGTACGAGATCTGGTGCCATCCGCGCGACGCCGAAAAGGTGTTCGACGCCATCTGGGAAGCCGGCCAGCCGCATGGGCTGAAGCCGATGGGACTACAGGCGCTCGACATGGTGCGCATCGAGGCCGGGCTCATCTTCGCCGGTTACGAGTTTTCCGACCAGACCGATCCGTTCGAGGCGGGCATCGGCTTTACCGTGCCGCTGAAGACCAAGACCGACGATTTCATCGGCCGCGAGGCGCTGATCCGGCGCAAGGACCATCCTCAGACGAAGCTGGTCGGCCTCGACATAGACAGCAATGTCGCCGTCGGCCATGGCGACTGCGTCCATATCGGCCGCGCCCAGATCGGCGTCGTCACGTCGGGCATGCGCTCGCCGGTGCTGAACAAAAACATCGCGCTGGCGCGGCTCGACGTCACCCACGCGGCAATCGGCACGGAGGTCGAGATCGGCAAGCTCGATGGTCATGCCAAGCGGCTGCCGGCCCGGGTCGTCGCCTTTGCCCACTACGATCCGCAAAAGACCAAACCACGTTCCTGACGACTGCCCTTTTTGGGCTCTCAAAGCGCCCGCCGGCCACCCCACCGGACGCTTTTTCATCCGCGCGCGCAAGCGTGATGTGCATGGTTTCACAAATCGCTTGACGTGAAAGCGCGCCGGATCAATCTTCACTGTTAAGAAAAAAATACGACTGAGTGGAAACACTGCGGCCGGAACGATCATTTGCCGGGGAGCAAGCTTCGCGTAGCCGAGGCATCGCTGGCGGGGAACATCGAAAAAGGGGAACTCATCGACATGAGCACAATAAGTACGGTCCTGGACCAGCCTGCCGAAAGCAAGCTGCTCAGGCATATCGACTGGCGCGGCGCCTTCTGGGTGGCGAGCGGCGTTCCGGCGCTGGTGCTGTTCTCGATCGGCGGCATTGCCGGCACGACAGGAAAGCTGGCTTTCCTGATCTGGACGGTGTCCATGATCATGGGCTTCCTGCAGTCCTTCACCTATGCGGAGATCGCCGGCCTGTTCCCGAACAAATCCGGCGGCGCCTCGATCTATGGCGCCACCGCCTGGCTGCGCTATTCCAAGTTTATCGCGCCGCTGTCGGTGTGGTGCAACTGGTTCGCCTGGTCGCCGGTGCTGTCGCTCGGCTGCTCGATCGCCGCCGCCTATATCCTTAACGCGCTGGCGCCGGTGCCGCTGTTCACCGAAACTTCGCCCGATGTCGTCGCCTACATCGCCGCGCATACCGGAACGGTTCCCGCCGACGCCATCACCGCGGTGACGGCCGCCGCGACACCAGCGATCCGTAACTGGACGCTGTGGAGCCATACGCTGGGACCGGTCTCGTTCACGCTCAACGCCACCTTCTTCATTGGCGCGGTGCTGATGCTGATCATCTTCTCGATCCAGCATCGCGGCATCCTGGGCACCGCCAGCGTGCAGAAATATATCGGCCTGCTGGTCATCATCCCGATGCTGATCGTCGGCGTGGTGCCGATCTTCACCGGCCAGATCGACTGGTCGAACTTTTCGCCGCTGGTGCCGCTGGCCGCCGCCTACGCGCCCGAACCCGGCTCTTGGAACATCGCCGGCTGGACATTGGCGCTCGGCGGCATGTTCATCGCCGCGTGGTCGACCTATGGCTTCGAAACGGCCGTCTGCTACACGTCGGAGTTCAAGAACCCCGGCACTGATACGTTCAAGGCCATCTTCTATTCCGGCCTGCTCTGCATGCTTTTGTTCATCCTGGTGCCCTTCACTTTTCAGGGGGTGCTGGGCCTGAACGGCATGCTGGCAACGCCGATCGTCGACGGCTCCGGCGTGGCGGATGCACTCGCCGGCATGGTCGGCGGCGGCAAGATCATTCACAGCCTTCTGGTGATGCTGATGATCCTGGCGCTGGTGCTGTGCATCATGACGGCGATGGCCGGCTCCTCGCGCACGCTCTACCAAGGCTCGGTCGACGGCTGGCTGCCGCGTTATCTCAGCCACGTCAACGAGCACGGTGCGCCGACGCGGGCCATGTGGACCGACCTCTGCTTCAACCTGATCGTGCTGGCTATCGCCTCGGCCGACGCGACGAGCTTCTTCTTCATCCTCGCCGTGTCGAACTGCGGCTACATCATCTTCAACTTCCTCAACCTCAATGCCGGCTGGATCCACCGCATCGACAACGGCCATATCGCACGGCCATGGAAAGCGCCTAGCTGGCTGTTGGGGATTGGGGCGATCTTCGCCTATGTCAACGCCATCTTCATGGGCGCAGGCGCCAAGGTTTGGAACCCGATGGCTCTGTGGGCTGGCTTGATCACCGCCGCGCTGATCATCCCGGTGTTCTGCTTCCGCCACTACATCCAGGACAAGGGCAAATTCCCCGACCACATGCTGGCCGATCTCGGCATGAGCTCGGCCGATCTAAAGGTCAGGAAGGCGGGCATGCTGCCCTATCTGACGCTGGTCGCCGGCGTGGCGGTCATGCTCATCGCCAATTGGGTATTCGTCATCTGATGGTCTGACCGCCAAACGGCCCAAGCCACTGTTGCATCAAGGGAAAACCGGCCAGTCGCAAATCGACCGGCCGGTTTTTCTTATTCGGCCGCCAACGCCAGTTGCGGTCGTTCGACGCCTTCGATCTCTGCTGGCGCCTGCTCGTCGGTCCTGGCTTTCTTGGGCTCCCGTCCAAAGAAGAGCGCATACCCCGCCGGCAGCACCAGGATGGTCAGCACAGTGGCGACGAGAATGCCGCCCATCATGGCATAGGCGAGCGGGCCCCAGAACACGCCGCGCGAGATCGGAATCAGTGCCAGCACAGCCGTCATCGCCGTCAGCACGATCGGCCTGAAGCGGCGCACCGCCGAGCCGATGATCGCTTCGGAACGGTCCATGCCCCTGGCGATGTCCTGGTCGATTTGGTCGACCAGGATGATCGAGTTGCGCATGATGATGCCGAGCAGCGCGATGACGCCGAGGATGGCGACGAAGCCGAACGGCGCACCGCTGATCAGCAAAGCGGCGGCCGCACCGATGATACCGAGCGGGCCGGTCGCCAGCACCAGCATCGCCTTGCCGAAATTCTGCAGCTGGATCATCAGGAGCACGACGATGACGGCCAGCATGATCGGCGCCTTGGCGGCGATGGAAGCCTGGCTTTCGGCCGAATCCTCGGCCCCGCCCTGGATCTCGATCTTGTAGCCGGGCGCCAGGCCGTCGCGCAGGCCCTGCATGTCTTTGTACATCTTGGTGACGACGTCGTTGGACTGCACGCCGTCGGGTAGTGTGGCGCGCACGCTGATCGTCGGCAGGCGGTCGCGGCGCCACTCTATGCCTTGCTCCAGCACAGGCACCACCTTGGCGACCTGCGACAGCGGCACGAAGCCGCCGAAGTCGGTCGGGATATAGACCGAGTCGACCGAGGACAGCAGGCTGCGGCTGGCATCCGGCTCGCGGGCGACGATGGATACCGTCTCCTCGCCGTCGCGGAAATCGTCGAGCGGCGCGCCGGACATCGCGGCCTGCAGCATTTGGCGGATGCGCTGCGAGGTGACGCCGAGCGCACGGGCGCGATCCTGGTCGATGACCAGTTTCATCGCCGGAACGGGCTCCAGCCAGTCGTCATGGACGGCGCCGAGCAGCGGATCCTGCCGGAACTTCGCCTTCACCTGGTCGGCGATGCGGCGCACCTCCTGGCGGTCCGGACCCATGACACGCATCTGCACCGGCCAGCCGGTTGGCGGTCCGAGGAACAGGCGATCGACCTTGGCACGAATCGATGGGAAATCCTGCGCCAGAACCGTGCGCAGCTTGACGATCAGCCGCTCGCGCGCCGGCTCGTCATTGGCCATGACAAGCAACTGGGCGAAGTTCGGGTTGCGCAGTTGCTGGTCGAGCGGCAGGAAGAAGCGCGGGGCGCCCTCGCCGATATAGGTGGCGATGAAACGCTTGTCCTTGTCGTCCATCATCTTGGCTTCCAGGGCCTTGGCCTGCGTCTCGACCTCCTTGATGCTGGTGCCTTCCGGCAGCCAGAGGTCGACGAGGATTTCCGGCCGCGACGATTGCGGGAAGAAATTCTGCGGGATGAACTGGAACGCCCACAGGCTGGTGCCGAAAGTCACCAGCGTCATCACCAGGACGATGATGCGATGGCGCACGGCCCAACCGACCGTGGCACGCAGCCGACGATAGAAGCTCGTGTCGAAGGCGTCGTGATGGCTGCCGGCATGCTTGCGCTGCTTGAGGATCATATAGCCGAGCCACGGCGTGAAATAGACCGCCACGAACCACGACACGATCAGCGCGATGCCGACGACATAGAACAGGGTGCGCACATATTCGCCAGCCGTCGAAGCGGCAAAGCCGACAGGGATGAAGCCGGCGGTGGTGATCAGCGTGCCGGTCAGCATCGGGAAGGCGGTCGAGGAATAGGCGAAGCTCGCCGCCTCGATCTTGACCAGCCCCTCCTCGAGCTTGCGCTCCATCATCTCGACGACGATCATGGCGTCGTCGACGAGCAGGCCGAGCGCGATGATCAGCGCGCCCAGCGAAATGCGCTGCAGGTCGATGCCGATCTCGTACATGATGGCGAAGGTGGCGGCGAGCACCAGCGGTATGGCGATGGCGATCACCAGGCCCGAGCGCCAGCCGATCGACAGGAACGAGACGACGAGCACGATCAGCAGCGCTTCGCCGAGCGCATGCATGAATTCGGCTACCGCGTCCGTGACGACGCCCGGCTGGTCGGAAATCTGGTCGACCGAAACGCCATAGGGCAGCGCTTCCTCGAAGTGCTTGTAGGTCGCCTCGACATCCTTGCCGACGTCGGTGACTTTAAAACCCTTGGCCATGACGACGCCAAGCTGCACGCTGTCGTGACCATTGAAGCGGTATTTGCGCTGGAAGGGGTCTTCCAGCCCCGAAGTGACGGTGGCGATGTCGCCAAGCCGGGTGACCTGGCCGCCGGCACGCAGGCGCAGTTCACGGATGTCGGCGGCCTTGGCGACATCGCCTTCGACCGAAATGCGCACCGAATTTACGCCGGTGTCGACGGAACCAGCAGGGTCGACATTGTTCTGGCCCTTGATCGCGTTCTGCACGTCGGTCAGCGTCAGGCCGCGTTCGGCCAGCGCCTTGGACGAGACATCGATGTAGAGCTTTTCCGGCTGGTCGCCGATGATGACCGCCTTTTCGACGCCGGGCGTCGTCAACAGCATATCACGCGCCTGGATGGCGAACTTCTTCAGCTCGGGATAGGAGAAGCCGTCGCCGCTGATCGAATGCAGCGTGATGAAGGTGTCACCGAATTCGTCGTTGAAATAGGGGCCGAGCAGACCCTGCGGCAGGTCGCCCGATATGTCGCCGACCTTCTTGCGCACCTGATAGAAAGCATCGGTCACTTCGGCGGCGTTGGCGTCACCCTTGATCTGGACGGTGATGATGGCGCTGCCGGCGCGGGTGAAGGAACGCACGAAGTCGAGATGCGGCGTCTCCTGCAGCTTGCGCTCGATCTTGTTGACGACCTGGTCTTCCATCTCCTGGATCGAGGAGCCCGGCCAAATCGCCTGCACGACCATGACGCGGAAGGTGAAGTCGGGATCTTCCTTCTGGCCCATGCGCATCAGGCCGAGCGCGCCGGCGATGATGATCAGCCCGAACAGGAAGCGCGCGATCGAAGGATGGCCGATTGCCCAACGAGAGAGATTGAAGGGCCGCTTTTCTTCAGTGGAGGTCGTCATCGGTGGTGGTCCACTTTGCTTGGTTGCCGGCGCCCTGGTGCTTCGAGGAAGGTGCTACGAAGAAGCGCGGCGCGCGAAACGAAATCATCTGCGTTCGATACTGGTTTCCGGGCGGCGTCGCTCTTCGAGCGGAGAGACACTCATCGCGGTGGGACGCGAGGGTCGATGCGGGGGTACATCGGCCTTGACGTCTCGACCTTTCGGGCACGCCGCCCGGAAACCTGCGGCCGCGGGAACGCGCGGCCGACCTGTCTGTCGTCAGCGCAGCTGGCTGGCGTCCCCGCCCTCGGCCGAGGCGGACTGCTGTGTGATGCCGCCGGCGAGTTTCACCTTCAGGTCCTCGGTCATGAACTGCGTACCGGCGGCGACCACGATATCGCCCGGTTTCAATCCCTCCGCGACACGCACGCCATCGGCGGCGAACTTGGCGACCTTGACCGGACGGGCATGAACCGTGTCGGCGCCACGATCGACCGTCCAGACGATCGACTGGCTGTCTTTCTCGGCGAGCGCGCTCAGCGGGATGGACACGAGCTGCTTTTCATTAGCCGCCGACGCCTCGATATTGGCGGTCATGCCGAGCAGCACGCGCGGGTCGTTGGGCAGGCTGACGCGGACGGCAAAGGTGCGCGACTGCGGATCGGCGCTGCCGGCGACCTCGCGAACCTTGCCGTCGAGCGCCAGAGCGGCATCGGACCAGAAGCCCGCCTTGACGTCCTTGCCCGGCTTGAACTGCGCGATCTCCATTTCGGGAACCGCGATCAGCACTTCCTTTTCGCCATCGACCGCGACGGTGACCACCGGCGTGCCCGACCCGACCACCTGGCCGACATCGGCGTTGACCGCCGTGACGATGCCGTCCCTGTCGGCCTTGAGGTCGGTATAGCCGACCTGGTTCCTGGCCTGGGCAAGCGTCGAACGGGCAGAGTCGCGCGTGGCGACGGCCTGGTCATAGGTCAGCGTTGCCTGTTCGAGCTGCGATTTCGGCGCGAAGTTCTTGGCGAAAAGCTGCTCGGCGCGCTTGCGTGCGAGTTCGACGGTCTCGACCTGCCGTTCGGAGGCATCCAGCGCGGCCTGCGCGCTCTTGACCGACAGGTCATAGTCGGAGGGATCGATGCGGGCCAGCACATCGCCAGGCACCACGCGCTGGCCGATGTCGACGAGACGCTCGGTGATCTTGCCGTTGACCCGGAAACCCAGCGTGCTCTCGGTGCGGGCGCGCACCGATCCGGAATAGGACAGCGTGCGGGTGTCATGGGCCTGGGCGATCTCGACGACCTTGACCGGGCGAATGATGTCCTTCACCTCCGCTTTTTCCTGCGAGCAGCCGGCGAGCCCAAGCGATGCGACGATCAGGCCGGCAGCTGGCAGCTTGCGAAGGATGGAACTGGGCAAAAACATCTTGATACTCCCGACTGGAGACGGACTGTCGACACCGGCACCGGCTGGCGGCGGCTATTTCAAGGCTCTGATTGCGTAATCGATGAGTTCGTCGGGCATCGCCCGATTGGTCTTGGCGAGGCACTGCGCCACCATCTGCGGATGGCACAGGATGACGGTGGCGGCACCGAAACAGCGCGACGCGGTCACCGGGTCCTGTTTCCTGAACTCGCCGGCCTCGATGCCCTCGCGGATCACCTCGGCGAAGAGATCGTGGATGCTGTCGACATGCTTGTCGATGACGCCCCAGTCGCGCTCGAGGGCGACGATGACCATCTCGTGGACCTTCTGGTCGTCGAGCATGACCTCCATTGTCATCTTGTACTGCGCATGCACGTAACGCCGCAGCCGCTCCTCGGCGCTGGCCGGCAGGTGCATGATCTCGTAGGCCATCTTGTAGCTGGCGCCGAGCATCCGGCCACAGACGGCCTGGTGGATTTCGACTTTGGAGGCAAAGAAACGGTAGATGTTGGCTGGCGACATGCCGAGTTCGCGGGCAATGTCGGCGACATTGGTCTTGCCGTAGCCATAGTGGCGGAACAGGCGCTCGGCGCAATCGAGAATGCGCGTCACATTTTCCTGTCGGGCGACGTCGGCGACGATGTTGGCGGCTTCGGACATAGCTCTCTGTCAAATAACGAGTGACGAATTTCGATTTTCATCACTCGTAAATCGAAAAGAGCGCTGTGTCAACGCGGATTCGATGTACGCGTACGATTGGTGACAGATGGTGACATCCCATAGACGTCACAAGGCGCCCTCAGGATGCGGGCCACTGAAAATAATTCTCTCGAAAGGCCGCCGGAGGGCTTCAGGCGACCTTGGCCATTTCCCGCAGCCGGAATTTCTGGATCTTGCCGGTCGAGGTCTTCGGTATCTCGGCGAAGATCACCGCTTTCGGCACTTTGAAGCGGGCAAGCAGCGTCCGGCAGTGCTCGATGATCTCTGCCTCGCTCGCCACCTTGCCCGGTTTCAGCTCGACATAGGCGACAGGCACCTCGCCCCATTTGTCGTCATGGCGCGCCACGACGCCGCAGGAGGCGACGGCGGGATGCTTGTAGAGCGCGTCCTCGACCTCGATCGAGGAAATGTTCTCGCCACCGGAGATGATGATGTCCTTGGAGCGGTCCTTGAGCTGGATATAGCCGTCGGGGTGCATGACGCCGAGATCACCGGAGTGGAACCAGCCGCCGGCGAAAGCCTCGTCGGTCGCCTTGCGGTTCTTCAGATAGCCCTTCATGACGATGTTGCCCCGGAACATGACCTCGCCGATGGTCTCGCCGTCGGCGGGCGTCTCGGCCATGGTCTCTGGGTCCATCACCGTCAGGCCTTCGAGCGCGGCGTAGCGCACGCCCTGCCGTGCCTTCTTGCCCGCCCTCGCCCCTTTGTCGAGCGCGTCCCAGCCATTATGCCATTCGTTGACGACAGCCGGACCATACGTTTCGGTCAATCCGTAGAGATGGGTGACGGCAAAGCCGGCATCGGCCATCCCCGACAGCACGGCTTCGGGCGGCGGCGCGGCAGCCGTGTTGAAGGTGACGGTCTGCGCAAATGCGCGCTTGTCCTCCTCCCTGGCATTGATCAGCACCGACATGACGACCGGCGCCCCGCACAGATGCGTGACGCCGTGGTCCGCGATGGCGTCATAGATCGGCTTCGGCCGCACCCAGCGCAGGCAGACATGCGTGCCGGCCTGGACCGCGACCGTCCAGGGAAAACACCAGCCATTGCAATGGAACATCGGCAGCGTCCAGAGATAGACCGCGTGCTTGGCCATGCCGGCATGGATGGTGTTGGTGTAGGCCATCAGCGCGGCACCACGGTGATGGTAGACGACGCCCTTGGGATTGCCTGTCGTGCCCGACGTGTAGTTGAGCGAGATCGCGTCCCATTCGTCGTCCGGCATCGACCAGGCGAATTCCTCGTCGCCATTGGCGACGAAGGCCTCATAGTCCACCGTGCCGACCCGCTCGCCTTTCGGATAGGGCGCATCAGCGGCGTAATCGGGATCGTCGTAGTCGATGACCAGCGGCTTGACCTTGGCCAGATCGAGCGCCTCTCGCACGACTCCGGAGAACTCGCGATCGACGATCAGCACCTTGGTCTCGGCATGATCGAGCTGGAAGGCGATGACCGCGGCGTCGAGGCGCGTATTGAGCGAGTGCAGAACCGCTTTGGTCATCGGCACGCCGAAATGCGCCTCCAGCATCGGCGGCGTGTTCGACAGCATGACCGTCACCGTATCGCCCTTGCCGATGCCGTGCTTGTGCAGCGCCGAAGCGAGCTTCAGCGAGCGGCGCCAGAAATCACGATAGCTGATGCGCTGGCCGCCATGGATGATGGCGACGTGGTCGGGATAAGTCTTTGCAGCGCGCTCCAGATAGGTGAGCGGCGTCAGCGGCTGGTGGTTGGCGGCGTTCCTGTCGAGATCCTGTTCGTAGGGACTGGCCATCCCGTTCTCCCCAAAGTCTTTTCGAGCTTTCTAACCTTAGGCTCGTCGTCACGCTATCCCCCAGAAGGGCTGAGAATGCTATACTGCGCCGACTTGCTGGAACGGTGATCTCGATTGCGCCGCGCCGGCAGAAGATCCCTCCCTGCTCATCCAGATTTGACTTTTGTCGAGAGCCGTGACTAATGTCAGCCAAGGAGGCGGCATGGCGATCCGACCGGCAGAACAGCTCATCCACAAGGCGGCCTGGCTTTACTATGCCCATGGGCTTCGCCAAGACGAAGTGGCCAATCAGCTCAACATTTCGCGCGCTTCCGTCGCCATGTATCTGCGCAAGGCGCGCGAGACAGGCATCGTCAACATCTCGACCTCGACGCAGCTCTTCACCGACGACATCATGGCGCGCAGGCTGGAAGATGCCCTGAAGCTCGACGCCGTCTGGATCGCGCCGGAAAACGCCTACCTCGCCGATCCCTCGACCGATATCGCGGTGCTGGCGGCAAGCGTCTTCCTGGAACTCGTCAGGAAGGGCGACCGCATCGGCGTCGCCTGGGGCCGCACCGTCTACACCATCGCCGACATCATGTCCTATGCCGACCTGCAGGACGTCACCGTGGTGCAGCTCTGTGGCAATCTCGGCGCGCCCTATTCCTACCGGCCCGACCAGTGCACCATGGAAATCGCGCGGCGGCTCAATGCCAAGGGCCTCAATTTCTACGCGCCTCTGGTGCTGTCGACCGAGGAACTGGCGCAAGGCCTGCGCGCCGAGCCCGTGATCCGTGATCAGCTTGCCGGGATCAGCGACTGCGATCTTGCGCTCTACTCCATCGGCGCGGTCGATGCCGACAGCCACCTGGTGAAGTGCGGTGCGCTGACGGCAGCCGAGATGGCGGCACTGCGCAAGGAAGGTGCCGCCGGTGTCATTGCCGGGCAGATCATCGATGCCGGTGGCGAGTTGCTCGACTGCAGCTACAACCGGCGGGTCATCTCGGCGGGGCTTGCTTCACTGCGCGTCATCGGGAAGCGGCTGATGGTCGTGCAGGAAGACAGCAAGTTCGAGCCGCTGCTCGCAGCAATCGCCGGCGGCCTCTGCACGCATCTGGTGGTCGGCGCGCATATGGCGCAGCGGCTGCTCGATCATGCCGGAGCGTCAGCAGAAAAGGCATCCTGAAAACCAACCCTTTGCCGACGCATTGTCATCAAGGCGTCGCGGCATTCCTGTTTCACCATCAAAAACAGCAACTGGACGAAGCGAACATGAAGAACCTGTGGAACGACGACGCGGCTGAAAAACTCGTTGCCGACTATGCGAAGAAGGGCGTCGGCCACGACCTGGCCTTGCGTGTCTACACGACGCGGCTTCTGGGCGGCGTGCCACAGCTGGTCCTGCATGGCGGCGGCAACACCTCCTGCAAGATCAAGGCGACCGACCTCGTCGGCGACGAGTGGGACGTGCTGTGCGTCAAGGGCAGCGGCTGGGACATGGCCGTCATCGAGCCGCAGGGCCTGCCCGCCGTCAAGATGGGCGCCCTGCTCAAGGCGCGCAAGCTGGACAGGCTTTCCGACGAGGACATGGTCGCCCTGCAGCGGGCAAACCTGATCGACCCCGCCTCGCCCAACCCATCGGTCGAGACCCTGCTGCATGCCTTCCTGCCGCACAAATTCGTCGACCACACCCATTCGACCGCCATCCTGGCCATTGTCGATCAGGAAGACAGCAAACCGCTGGTGGCAAAGGTGTTCGGAGCAAAGATGGGCTACGTGCCCTACATCATGCCAGGCTTCGACCTCGCCAAGGCGGCGGCCGACGTCTTCGACGCCGACCCTGCGGTAGAAGGCCTGATCCTCGACAAGCATGGCATCTTCACTTTCGGCGACGATGCCAGGCAGGCCTATGACCGGATGATCCACTATGTGAACGTCGCCGAGGACTATGTGGCCAAGCACGCCAAGCCGCAGCCGGCCAAGGCGGCATTGCCGGCCAGGCTCGCGTCACCGGCGGTGGTCGCGCCCATGCTGCGCGGCGCTGTCGCGGCGCCACGCGGCGAAGGCCGCTTCGACCGCATGATCAGCGATTTCCGTACCTCGGACGCGATCGTCGATTTCATCAATTCGGCAGAGATCGCCGACTATGCACAACGTGGCGTGTCGACGCCGGATCTGTCGATCCGCATCAAGACCGGACCGATGGCGGTGCCGGCGCCCGACGCCGACAAGGTCGGTGACTACAAGGCGGTGATCAAGAGCCATGTCGATGCCTTCGCCAAGGATTATCGTGCCTATTTCGAGACCAATGACGCGCTCGACGACGTCAAGCGCACCATGCTCGATCCCATGCCGCGGCTGACGCTGGTGCCGGGGCTCGGCATGTTCGGTCATGGCCGCACATTGAAGGACGCCAGGATCGCATCGGACGTCGGCGAGATGTGGATCGAGGCCGTGCGCGGCGCCGAGGCGGTCGGGCGTTTCCACCCATTGTCCAAGGCCGAGCTGTTCCCGCTCGAATACTGGTCGCTGGAACAGGCCAAGCTTGCCTCCAACAAGCCGAAGCCACTCACCGGACAGGTGGTGCTGATCACCGGTGGCGCCGGTGCGATTGGTGCGGCGACCGCAAAACTTTTCGCCGACAATGGCGCTCATGCCGTCGTCGTCGATCTCGACGCCGAAAAGGCCGCTGATGCCGCTGGGAAAGCCGGCAACAATTCGATCGGCGTTGGCGCCGACATCACCGACCCGGACCAGATGCGCGCCGCATTCGACAAGGCGATCGCCGTGTTCGGCGGCGTCGACATATTGGTGTCCAACGCGGGCGCCGCATGGGAGGGCCGCATCGGCGAGCTTGACGATGCGCTGCTGCGCAAGAGCTTCGAGCTCAATTTCTTCGCCCACCAGTCGGCGGCGCAGAACGCCGTGCGCATCATGCTCGAACAGGGCACCGGCGGCGCTCTCTTGTTCAACACCTCCAAGCAGGCGGTCAACCCCGGCCCGAAGTTCGGCGCCTATGGCGTGCCGAAAGCCGCGACGCTGTTCCTGTCCAGGCAATACGCGCTCGACTACGGCGCCCATGGCATCCGTTCGAATGCTGTCAACGCCGACCGCATCCGCTCGGGTCTTTTGACGGACGCGATGATCGCCAGCCGCTCGGGCGCGCGCGGCGTGTCGGAGAAGGACTACATGTCCGGCAATCTGCTCGGCCAGGAAGTGACGGCGCAGGATGTGGCGCAGGCCTTCCTGCATCACGCCCTGGCCGACCGGACGACCGCGGATGTGACGACAGTCGACGGCGGCAACATTGCCGCGGCGCTGCGGTAGGCTTGCTGCTGAACGATCGCAGCAATCAAAGGCAAACGCCTTGCCTCGGCTGATGAGTTGTTCAAGGATTTGGGGATCTAAGCGTGCCAGTCCCCATTCGCTCCGGGCAATTTCGCCGGGATGTGAAGCGTGTGGAAAGGCGTGGCAAGGACCTGGGCAAGTTGCGCGATCTGTTAGGCTCATCGCCGGACAAGAACTGCCGGTGGCGTACAAGGATCATCCCCTGAAAGGGGACTGGAAAGGCTTTCGTGACGCGCATATCGAACCAGACTGGCTCCTGATCTACCGCGTTGTCGGCGACGAATTGCAGCTTGCCCGTACCGGTTCTCATTCCGACCTGTTCAACGAGTGAACGTCATCGAAAAAGCCGCCCGCAGCGATTTGCTGCAGGGCGGCTTTCATTTCGTCTCAACTCGATAATCAGTGAGAATCTGTGCCGAACGCTACTTCGCGTTGGGGTTCGGCATCCAGGCAGGCATGGCGACGTCGGCGTGGGCGAACTGCGGCAGCTTGGCCGACAGGCCTTCCATGTTCTTGATGTCCTTGTCGATCAGCTCTTTCTGGGTAATCAGCGTCGGCGGCACGATGACGTTGTGGCCGGGATCTTCGCCGGCGAGCAACTGCGCCAGGGCGCGCACCGAGACCTGGCCGACGACGGCCGGGTTGGTCGCGGCGGTCGCCGCCCAGGCACTATCGGGCTCGCGCATCGCCGCGATGTCGGACGTCGAAATGTCGGCCGAATAGATCTTGATCTTCTTGTTCAGGCCGGCTTCGTCGACGGCGATCTTCACGCCCTTGGCGAATTCGTCATAAGGGGCGAACATCACGTTGATGTCGGGGTGCGCCGACAGCACCGAGCGTGCCTGGTTGGCGACGGAGTTGGCGATCGGATTGTCGAGCGTGCCGAACATGGCGGCTTCCTTGATGCCGGCATATTTCTTCTTCACGTCGACCCAGGTCTCGTTGCGGCGGTCGAGCGGCGCGATGCCGGCGACATAGACATAGCCGGCGTTCCAGCTTTCGCCATTGTCCTTGACTGCCTGTTCGAGCGCCAGCCGTGCCAGGTCTTTGTCCGACTGTTCGATTTGCGGGATCTTGGGGTTTTCGACATTGACGTCGAAGGCGACCACCTTGATGCCGGCGTCGACGGCACGCTGGGCGGCGTCCTTCATCGATTCCGTCAGGCCGTGCTGGATGATGATGCCCTGCACGCCGAGCGCAATGGCCTGATCGACCATGTCGGCCTGAAGGGCGGCGTCCTGGCGGCTGTCGAGCACGCGCAGGTCGATGCCGAGCGCCTTCGACTGCGCCTCGACGCCCGACAGATAGGCCTGAAAGAAGTCGCCGGTCGAGAGATAGCGCACCAGCGCGATCTTGACGCCGGGCTTGTCGAACGGCGCCGGCTTATCGGCGGCCAATGCCGGGACCTGCATCAGCATGGTTGCGCCGGCCAGCCCGAGCGCCACTTTCCCCAGAAGTCTTCTTGTGATGTTCACCTTGTTTTCCTCCACTTTTGTTGAACCCAAAATCCTATCCGGCCGAATGCTAGCTCCTGCCCCTGCCCGAAAGGGCAAAGGTGAAGACAAGGGCGACGACCAGAACCACGCCCTTGACGAAATCCTGCGTGTAGTAGGGCGCGTTCATCATCGTCAGGCCCTGCAGCAAGATGCCGACGAACAGCGCGCCGATGGCGGTGCCGAAGGCGTTCGGCTTCGCGGCGCCAAGCACCGCGTAGCCGATCAGCGCCGCGGCAACCGCATCGAGCAGCAGATTATTACCCGAGGCGATGTCGCCGCGTCCAAGCCGGGCGGCGAGCAAAATGCCGCCGATCGAGGCAAAAACTCCTGAAATAACGTAGGCCCAGATCTTGTATGCCTTGACAGGCGCGCCGGCGAGTTCGGCGGCGCGCTCATTGGAGCCGACGGCGTACATCATGCGGCCGAAGCGGGTGTATTCGAGGAAGAACCAGATCAGCACGGCCAGCACCAGAAGCACGACGACCGACACCGGAATGAGGTTCGGGATGAAGAAATCGAAGCGGTGGCGGCCAAGCGCCAGGAAGGCATCGGAGAACTTGCCGTTGGCGACCGAGCCGTCGGGCATGGTCATGCCGGTGGCGATCGAGCGGCCTTCTGTCGGGATGCGCTGCAGGCCGACCAGCAGGAACATCATGCCGAGCGTCGCCAGCAGGTCCGGCACGCGCATGTAGACGATCAGCCAGCCATTGATCAGGCCGACGATGGCGCCGATCAATAGGCATACGATGACCGCCACGAACGCGTTCTGCTCCAGCACCACCATGACATAGGCCGCCGCCATCATGGCCGAGGTCGCGACCGAACCGATCGACAGGTCGAAGCCGCCGACCACCAGGGTGGCAGTAACACCAAGCGCCAGCACGCCGGTGATGGCGACCGACTGGAAGATGAAGACGGCACTTTGCGGCGAGACGAACCCGTCGGCGGCGATCGCGAAATAGGCGACCAATCCGAACAATAGCACGATGAATCCATAGCGGATGGCGTGGTCGCGCAGTGTCATTCCGCGCACCCCGGCGCCACCGCGGTTTTTACCCAACTCCAATCCATGGTTTCTCCAATCCAATTCCATCGGCCGCCACGCTCAGGCAGCGCTGTGCAGCGGTCCGCCCGCGACCTCGGCCAGCAGGCGATCTAGATCGACATCGGCGTTGCGGTGTTCGCCGACGATTGTGTGCTCCGACATCACCAGGATGCGGTCGGCAGTCTCCAGCGCTTCGTCGAGTTCGGTGACGAACAAAAGCGTGGCGCGGCCATTGGCGCTTGCCCTCAGCTTGGCCGCGATGTCGCGCCGGGCCGAAATGTCGACGCCCTGGAACGGCTCGTCGAGGATGAACAGTGCGGCATTCTGGGTCATCCAGCGGGCGACCATCACCTTCTGCTGGTTGCCGCCAGACAATGCCGACATCTCATCCTTCTCGGAGCGGCAGACGATGCCGAGCTGCTCGATCTGCCGGCGCGCGGTGGCGCGTTCGAGGCGGCGCTTGAGCACGCTGAAATTCGACATACGCTTCAGGAAAGGCAAGCTGACATTGCGCTCGATGTTGAAGCCGTCGACAATGCCGCTGGTGGCGCGATCCTTGGCGACGAGGAACACGCCGGCCGCGATCGCGTCGCCCGCCGAGCGCGGCGCGTAAGGCTTGCCGTTCATCGTCATGGTGCCGGCGAGTGGTCGGCGCACGCCGAACAGCGTCTCGGCAAGAGCGGTCTTGCCGACGCCGACGAGACCGGTGACGGCGACGACCTCGCCATCGCCAAGCGTCAGCGAGATCGGCCGGGCGCCCTGCGCGATCCGCAGGCCTTCGATCGTCAGGACCGCCCTGGCGGAACTCCTGGCGACGACACGGTCGAGATGGATCTTGCGGCCGAGCATGGCGTTGACCGCGCCCTCATAGTCGAGCGGCTTGGTGTCAAAGGTGCCCGAGACGACACCGTCGCGCATCGAGACGATGCGGTCCGCAAGCTGCCTGATGTCCGACATGCGGTGCGAGATATAGAGGATCGCCACGCCTTGCTCGCGCAGCCGGTCGACCAGCGCGAACAGCCTGTCGGCTTCGGCGCTGGAGAGCGACGAGGTCGGCTCATCGAGGATCAGCACTTTCGGCTGGTGCGCCAGCGCCCGGGCAATCGCCACCATCTGGCGATCGGCGAGCGAAAGGTCACTGACGCGCGCCTTCAAATCGATATCCAGTCCCATGCGGTCGGCGACCGCCTTGGCTTCGCGGCGCACGCGAGCGGGATTGAACAGGGTCGGCGCGCCTTTGCCGCTCAGCCTGTCGAGGGTGAGATTGGTGGCGACGTCGAGATCGGCGACGACACCATCATTGATGTTCTGGTGCACGGTGACGACACCCGCGCGGATCGCTTCCGCCGGCGTGTTCGGCGCAAAATCCTGCCCGGCAAGCGTCATCGTGCCGCCGCCACGCTCGTAGACGCCGCTGACGATCTTGACGAGGGTGGATTTACCGGCGCCGTTGGCGCCCATCAGCACGGTCACTTCACCGGCATGGAGGTCCAGCGCGATGCCGCCAAGCACCTCGTTGCGGCCAAAGGATTTCCTCAGTCCCTCTACGCGGAACACGGCATTGCCGACCATGCGTTCCTCCCTGACCATGACGCTATGGTCAATATCGGCAATTGTCAACACGATTGACAATTGCCAGACGGCTTCCTAGCTTGGCCTCGCCGTCAAGGCTCCCTTATGATGGGAGCACACAGGCGGGAGGGACAAGGATGACTGGGAAATTGCCGTTCGAAGCATTGTCGGTGGAGACGCTCGCAACACGTCTCAGCACGAACGAAGCGCTGTGCGCGAAGATCGGCAAGGATGCGAGCGCCTGGAAGGTCCGCGAGGTCGGGGACGGCAATCTGAACCTGGTGTTCATCGTCGAAGGCGCCAGCGGCGGCGCCATCGTCAAGCAAGCCCTGCCCTATGTCCGGCTCGTCGGCGACAGCTGGCCGCTCCCCTTGAAGCGCTCCTTCTTCGAATACCACGCACTGACCCGGCAGGAGGCGCGCGCGCCGGGCTCGGTGCCGGCGATCTACTACTTCGACGAGGTCCAGGCGTTGATCATCATGGAATATCTGTCGCCGCACATCATCCTGCGGCGGGCGCTGATCGAAGGCCGGCAGTTGCCGAACATTGCCCGGGATATCGGCCTGTTCATGGCGCGCACCCTGTTCCGCGGGTCCGACCTGTCGATGGTGACCAAGGAGCGCAAGGCGGACCTGGCGCTGTTCGCGGACAATGTCGAGCTTTGCGACATCACCGAGAACCTGGTGTTCTCAGACCCGTATTTCGACGCCAAGATGAACCGCCACACCAGTCCGCAGCTCGACGGTCTGGTGGCCGAACTGCGGGCCGATCGCGACCTCAAGGTGGAGGCGCAGCGGCTGAAGCATCTCTTCACCGCCAATGCCGAGACGCTGCTGCATGGCGACCTGCATTCCGGCTCGATCATGGTCACCGATCAGGAAACGCGGATGATCGATCCGGAATTCGCCTTCTACGGTCCGATGGCGTTCGACGTCGGCATGCTGCTCGCCAATTTCTGGATGTCGTTCTTCTCGCAACGCGGGCATGAGCAGAAGGGCATGCGCGACGCCATGCGTGCCTATCTGCTCGATGTCGTGGTCGAGACATGGGCGGTGTTCCGCACCGAGTTCTCGCATCTGTGGCGCACCGAGCGCACCGGCATGCTCTACCAGAAGAGCCTGTTCGAGGATCAGGGCGACAGGCTGGGCGCCGAGCAGGCGCTCGATCATGTGCTGCACCAGATCTGGACCGATCTGCTCGGCTTTGCCGGCATCGAGGTGCACAGGCGCATCCTCGGCCTCGCCCATAATGCCGACTTCGAGACCATTGCCGATGAAGATCTGCGCGCCAGTTGTGAGGCGAAGGCACTGAAATTCGGCCGCCACATCGCCGTCAACCGGCGCCAGATTCACAGCATCGACGAGGTCAACAATCTGGCCGCGCTGATCGAACAGGAGAACAGCATTTGAACGTCGGCGACCGCCACTATCGGACCATCTGGCTCAGCGACGACGGCCGCTCGGTGGAGATCATCGACCAGCGCTGGCTGCCGCATGAATTCCGCATCGAGAAGCTTGGCACGGTCGCCGGCATCGCCACCGCGATCCGCGACATGTGGGTACGCGGCGCACCGTTGATCGGGGTCACCGCGGCCTACGGTGTCGCCATGCAAATGGCGCACGATCCGTCCGACGAAGCGCTCGACAGCGTGTGGGAAACACTGCACGAGACACGACCGACGGCGATCAACCTGCGCTGGGCGCTGGACGAGATGCGGCGTTTCCTGCGGCCGTTGCCGGCCGGACAACGCGCCGCTGCCGCCTATCGGCGCGCCAGTGAAATCGCCGACGAGGATGTCGGGCTCAACCGCGCCATCGGCGAGAACGGTCTCGCCATCATCAAGGACATCGCGGCCCGCAAGCAGCCGGGCGAGCCGGTCAATATCCTCACCCACTGCAATGCCGGCTGGCTGGCGACTGTCGACTACGGCACAGCCACCTCACCGATCTATCTCGCTGTGGAAGCGGGCATTCCGGTCCATGTCTATGTGGATGAAACACGCCCGCGCAACCAGGGCGCCCAACTGACCGCCTGGGAAATGGCCGGCCATGGCGTGCCGCACACGCTGATCGTCGACAATGCCGGCGGCCATCTGATGCAGCGCGGCGCGATCGACATTGTCATCGTCGGCACCGACCGCACGACAGCCGACGGCGATGTCTGCAACAAGATCGGCACCTATCTGAAGGCGCTCGCCGCAGCCGACAACGACGTGCCGTTCTACGTCGCGCTTCCCTCTCCCACCATCGACTGGACGGTGGGCGACGGCCTCGCCGAAATCCCGATCGAGGAGCGCTCGGGCGACGAGGTATCGCTGGTCTGGGGCAAGACCGCCACGGGCGAGATCGCCCAAGTGCGTGTCTCGCCCGAAGCGACGCCGGCAAGGAACCCCGCATTCGACGTGACGCCGGCACGGCTGGTGACCGGACTGATCACCGAGCGCGGCATCGCCAAGGCATCGCGCGAAGGGCTGAAGGCGATGTTCCCCGAGCGGGGATAATCAGAACCGAGCTGCGTCATCCGTTAGAGCGGTCCAGCTGGAATCGCCGGCCGCTCCAACTCTCTGTTTTCACGCAATCCCCAACGGAAACCGCAGCACAGTTTTTCCTGGAATTGCTTCAGTAGAGCGGCTTGCCCATGTGCTTCGGCGTCGGCCATTGCGCCGTGATGCCGGGCTGCACCGGCCGTTCGAGGTAGGTCGCCAGAACCACGTAGCTGCGCGTCGAGGTGACGCCGGGTGTCTCGTAGAGACGCAACAGCAGTCCTTCGAGCGCCTTGGTGTCCTCGGTACGCACCTTGAGCAGGACACATGTGTCGCCGGCGACGGTGTGGATCTCCTCGACCTCGGGATATTCGGAGATCGCCATCAGTTCCGGGGTCTTGCCCCAGCCGCTGGTGTCGATGTGGACGAAGGTGAGCAGCGGCTTTCTCACCGCGTTGGGATCAATGATGGCGGCCGTGTTGCGGATGGCGCCGCTGCGCCGAAGCCGCTTGACGCGCTCATGCGCTGCCGGCGGCGACAGGCCGACACGTTCGCCGAGCTCGGCGTAACTGACGGTCGCGTCGTCGACCAGAACGCCTAATATCTTTCGGTCGGTCGCGTCGACATCCCGGGCCGCCGGCCTGTTCCGCTGAATGCCATCTGTTTCTGCATCCATGCCGATATTCCCGATTGTCACGGAATTTAATACGGCCATTATGATGATATGTCGAACAATGATCAAGCTGCAACCTTGAACGCGGACACCAGGCCGCCCATTCCTGCCCTTGCCTATCTCCTGACCGGATGCATCGCCGTGATCGGCTCGAATTCGCTGGTGCTGGGCCCGATCGCTCCGGCGGTGGCCGTATCGTTCGCGACCAGCGTTCCCACGGTGATGACGGCGGCGGCCGCCTTCGGCCTCGGCACATCGGCGAGCGCCCTGTTCCTGGCACGCCATATCGACCGGGTCGGCGCGCGCCGGATGCTGCAGGCGGCCTTGCTGCTGCTGGCATTGGCCCTGGTCGCCAGCGCCGCCGCGCCCACGGTGGCCGCGCTGGTTGCCGCGCAGCTTGTCGCCGGCATTGCCGCCGGCGTCGCGATGCCGGCAATCTACGCCAGTGCCGCGGCTATCGCTCCGCCCGGCCGCGAAAGCGGCACGATCGGCGTGGTGCTGACCGGATGGACACTCAGCATGGTGGCCGGCGTTTCGCTGTCGGCGGTGCTTGCCGATCTCGTGCACTGGCGCGCCGTCTTCGCCGCCGTGGCGCTGCTTGCCACCCTGGCACTCGGCGGTCTCAGCGCATCGTCGCTCCCGGATGTCAGGAAGACCGGGCCGGCGCCCTCGCCGTTCGAGGCGTTCGGCATTCCCGGCATCGTGCCACTGCTGGTCGCCTGCGGCGCCTTCATGACCGCCTTCTACGGTGTTTATGGCTATCTCGGCGATCATCTTCACAGCGGACTGGGACAGGCGGTCAGCGCCAACGGTCTGGCGGCCCTCGCCTATGGCACGGGGTTCGGCACGGCGGTGCTCTTCGACGGCATCATCGATCGCCTTGGCGCGAGGCGCGTCATGCCTTTCGCCTACCTTCTCGTCGCCATGATCTACGTGGCGATCGCCACGACCAGCGACAGCTATGGCCTGACGCTCGCCATGATGGCCGTCTGGGGGCTTGCCAATCATTTCGGCCTGAACGTGCTGGTGATGCGCCTGTCGGCGCTCGATCCGTCACGGCGGGGTACGATCATGGGCCTGAACAGCGCGGTAACCTACCTCGCGGTGTTCGTCGGCACCACAGGCTTCGGGCCGCTCTATTCCGGCTTCGGCTTTGCCGCATGCGCGATGGTCGCGGCGGTGCTGATGCTGGTTGCCGCCTCGGCTGCAGCGTGGCGCACCCGGTAGAGCCATCATCGCATTGCTCCAGCCGACAGAACGTGATTGGCCAGCGGCCTGTCGCGCGGTTGACAGCGGCACCCCTGCTCTTCATACAGAGCGCGTTAATGTTCTCAGGGCGGGGTGAAAGTCCCCACCGGCGGTAACGGCTTCGGCCGAAGCCCGCGAGCGCTTTCCGGGATCGGAAAGGTCAGCAGATCCGGTGTGATTCCGGAGCCGACGGTTAGAGTCCGGATGAAAGAGAACGAAACGGAAAACGGACCGCCTCGGCGGGCCGGATTTCGTATCGTGCGTCCTGATTCTGGTTCGAAACGGAAGGATGGACCCATGAATCAGCATTCCCACAAAGACTATGAAACAACCCGCGTCGCCGTCATCAGGGCGCGCTGGCATGCCGACATCGTCGACCAGTGCGTGCAAGCCTTCGAGGCGGAGCTGGCCGAGATCGGCGGCGGACGCTTTGCCGTCGACGTCTTCGACGTGCCCGGCGCCTACGAGATTCCGCTGCATGCCAAGACGCTTGCCGGGACCGGCCGCTACGCCGCGATCCTCGGCACGGCGTTCGTCGTCAATGGCGGCATCTACCGGCACGACTTCGTCGCCGGTGCAGTCATCGACGGCATGATGAACGTGCAGCTGTCGACCGGCGTGCCGGTCCTGTCGGCGGTGCTCACGCCGCACAATTTTCACGACAGCGCCGAGCATCACCGCTTCTTCTTCGAGCATTTCACGGTCAAGGGCAAAGAGGCGGCCAACGCCTGTGTGCAGATCCTCGCCGCGCGGGAAAAGATCGCGGCCTGAAGCACTGAAGCCGGGGTGGAAATCCCGGTAACGGGCTGTAGTATCTCGGAAAATACTGAGTTCGGGAGGATGCCGGTGCAGACCAAGAAGATCATCAACGACGGCAACCGCGCCGTCGACGAAATGCTCGAAGGGATCCTGGCCGCGCATCCTCGCCATCTCACAAGCGTTGACGGCAGCCCGCGCTCGATCATCGCCCGCGACGGCGCACGGCCCGGCAAGGTCGGGCTGGTGATCGGCGGCGGCTCCGGCCACGAGCCGACCTTTCTCGGCTTTGTCGGCAAGGGGCTGGCGGACGCGGCGGCGATCGGCAACGTCTTTGCCTCGCCACCACCGGATCCGATCCTGGAATGCGCCAAGGCGGTCAGCGGCGGTGCCGGCGTCCTGTTCATGTACGGCAACTATGCCGGCGATGTGATGAATTTCGACATGGCGGCCGAGATGGCCGGGATGGACGACGTCGAGGTGCGAACCGTGCTGACCACCGACGACGTCGCCTCGGCGCCGCGTGACCAGCGGCGGAAGCGGCGTGGTGTCGCCGGCAATTTCTTCATATTCAAGGCCGCCGGTGCGGCCTGCGACCTCATGCTCTCGCTCGACGAATGCGAACGCATCGCGCGCAAGGCCAACGACCACACATTCACCATGGGCGTGGCGCTGTCGCCCTGCTCGCTGCCGCAGACGCGGCGGCCGAATTTCGACATCGGCGCCGACGAGATGGAAATCGGCATGGGCATCCATGGCGAACCCGGCATCGCGCGCGGCAAGCTCGGGACCGCCGATGAGATTGCCGACGAGATGCTCGACAGGATTTTCGCCGAGATGGCGCCGAAGCGGGGCGACAAGGTCGCGGTGCTGGTCAACTCGCTGGGATCGACGCCGCTGATGGAGCTCTACATCATGAACCGTCGGGTCAAGCAGCGGCTCGATGCAATCGGCGTTTCCGTCCACGCGACCTGGGTCGGCAATTATTGCACGTCGCTGGAAATGGCCGGCGCCTCGGTGACGCTTTTCCATCTCGACGAAGAGTTGCAGACGATGCTCGACCATCCCTGCGACTGCGCCATGTTCCGTGCCGGCTGAGGAGCGCTCCATGACCATCGCCGCCTCCGACCTGAAAAGAATGTTAGATGTCATCGCGGTGGCGATCGAAGCCGACAGGGACCGGCTTTGCCAGCTCGACGGCGTCATCGGCGACGCCGACCACGGCATTGCGATGGCGCTCGGGTTCAACGCCGTTCGCGATGCGCTGGCATTGCTCGACCTTGCGGCGACCGAGCCGACCGCGCTCCTCAACACGGCGGCGAAATCGTTCCTCAATGCCGTCGGCGCGTCCTGCGGTCCGCTCTATGCCACCGCCTTCATGCGCGCCGCCGTCGCCGTCAAGGGCAAGGCGACGCTGGCGGATGCCGAGTTCGTCGCGCTGCTGCAGGCCATGGCGCAAGGCATCAAGGATCGCGGCAAGGCCGAGATCGGCGAGAAGACAATGGTCGATGCCTGGCAACCGGCAGCGGAAGCGGCCGGCGCCAGCAATGCAGCAGGAAAAGACCTTGCTGAAAGCCTGCAGGCAGCCCTTGCCGCCGCCGAGCGCGGCGCGGAATCGACCAAGGACATGATCGCCGCCAAGGGCCGCTCGTCACGGCTTGGCGAGCGGTCGCTCGGGCATATGGACCCAGGCGCGGCCTCGGCCGTCACCATCATCAGGGCCATGCGCGACAGTCTCTCTTAGCCCTTTGCCGCGTCGAGCCTGTTGATCGCCTGGACGTTGCCGGCCGAGGGACCCTTCTCATCGAACTCCGAGGCCAGCCACGTGTCGACAATGGCCTTGGCCAGTTCCGGACCGATAACACGGGCGCCCATGGTGATGATCTGGGCGTTGTTGGATTTCGCCGCGCGTTCGGCCGAGTAGGTGTCGTGGGTAAGTGCCGCGCGGATCCCCGGCACCTTGTTGGCCGAGATCGAGACGCCGATGCCGGTGCCGCAGAACAGGATGCCACGGTCGTTTTCGCCGTCGACGATCGTCTGGGCAAGTTTCTGCGACAGGTCGGCATAATAACCGGCCTGGCTGAGATCACTGACGGTGAGGCCGGGCTTGGTTGCCAGATGCGCGGCGATGACGTCGAGCAGCGGCTTGCCGGCGCTATCGGCTCCAATGGCTATTTTCATTTTTTGTCCTTTCCAGTTCGATTGATTCAGATCGCGGCTGATGCGCGGCGCAGGATGTCGATGTAGCCTTCGGCCTGCCAGGCGGAGCGGCCGATGAACAGGCCATCGATGTTGGGCCGGTCGATCAGTTCCGCGGCATTGCCAGGGTTGACGCTGCCGCCATAGAGCACCGGCGGCGCGGACGGCAGCAGACCGGCGGCGACCTTCTTGATCAGCGCCTGCTGCTTGTCGGCATAGTCGGAACTGGCTGGAATGCCCTTGTCGCCGATCGCCCAGACCGGCTCGTAGGCGAACAGGATTTTTGCCCCCTTCGCCTCGCCTTCGAGGAATTGCAATGCACCCTCGACCTGATTGGTGAGCACCGCATCGGCCTTGCCGCTTTCGCGCTCGGCCAGCGTCTCGCCGACGCAGATCAGCGGTACCAATCCATGCTTGACCGCCGCCGCCGTCTTCAGCCCGACCGTGCGATCGGTCTCGCCGAAATGCTCGCGCCGCTCGCTATGGCCGAGTTCGACCAGGTCGAGGCCGCAATCGTTCAGCATCACCGGCGAGATCTCGCCGGTCCAGGCGCCGGCATCGGCCCAATGCATGTTCTGCGCGCCGACCTTGATGCGCGTCGCCGACAGCGCCTGCCTGACTTCGCGCACCGCCGTGAAAGGCGGAATAACGAAAGGCTGGATGCGATCGTCGAAACCCGGCACGAAGCCGGCCAGCGCCCCGGCAAAATCAAGCGCCTCGGCGAGCGTCTTGTTCATCTTCCAGCTTGTACCGACCCAGTAAACCACGCGTACTCTCCTTGATCCTCAATCCTTGTCGGCGACCACCGTCAGCGAAACCCCGGCCGCATCCAGCGTCGCGCGCATCCCGGGCTCCGGCTCGCGTCCGGTGAAGACGGCCTCGAATGCCTTGAGATCGGTCAGGAAATGCAGCGCGCCACGGCCAAACTTGCCGTGATCGACCAGCAGGTATTTGCGGGTCGCCGCAGCCATCATCAGCCGCTTGGCCTGCACCACTTCCTGGTCCTGATGGAAGGCGGAGGCGCCGTGGATGGCGGATGAGGACAGGAAGGCGACATCGGCGCGCAGCGATCGCAGCGAAGCCTCGGCAAGCAGGCCGAAGAAGCCATGGAATTTCTTCGAGTATTGGCCGCCGAGCGCGATCAGGTTGATGCCTCCGGCACCGGCCAGATCCTGGATGGCGGCGAGATTGTTGGTGATCACCGTCAGCGGCCTGAGTTCCGCGAGATGTCGCGCGATACCGCCCGCCGTCGAGCCGTCGTCGACGATGACCGTCTGGCCGGGTTCGATCATGGCCGCGGCCGCCGCCGCAAGGCGCTGCTTTTCCCCAGTCGCCTGCTTCTGCCGGTAGCGGAAATCGCTTTCGAAGAGGCTGCTCGGCTGTATCGAGGCGCCGCCGCGCACCTTGCGCAGAAAGCCACTCTCTTCGAGCTCGTCCAAGTCGCGGTGCACGGTCATCCTGGAGACGCCAAAACGCGAGGCGAGGTCGTCGACGCTGGCCGCGCCGGCGTCCACCAGGAAGTCCATGATGCCTTGCCGTCTGTTGTCGCTCTTCATTCTCGCCGACCCGCCAACGCAGAAGCCTGGCTCCTTGATCGAACTCAGACATAACAGACATTGCCGCGCATGTACCATAATTTTTGTGATAATGAGATATTTCACTGAGATATTTCGCCGGCTTTTATCGCACCGCTGTAACAAGAATTGCTGCCGGGACGGTCTGTCACGGTTGCGGTTGCGCGGAATTCCGGCCAGAAGCATCGGTGGGCTGAACGATGCGCGGACAGCCCGCAACCACAGGTTTGAAACCAGATACGGGAGACTAATCGTTGGCTCGCATCACACTGAGACAATTGCTCGATCACGCCGCCGAATACGGCTATGGCGTGCCGGCCTTCAACATGAACAACATGGAACAGGGCCTGGCCATCATGGAGGCCGCGGAGGAGACCAAGTCGCCTGTCATCCTGCAGGCGAGCCGCGGTGCGCGCGCCTACGCCAATGACGTGGTGCTGGCCAAGCTGATCGACGCCCTGGTCGAAATCCATCCCGACATCCCGGTCTGCATGCATCTCGACCACGGCAACAACGAAGCCACCTGCGTCACCGCGATCCAGTACGGCTTCACCTCGGTGATGATGGACGGTTCGCTGAAGGAAGACGGCAAGTCGCCGGCCGACTATGCCTATAATTCCGGTATCACACGGCGTGTGGTCGACATGGCGCATTGGGGTGGCGTGTCGGTGGAAGGCGAGATCGGCGTGCTGGGCTCGCTCGAGAGCGGCGGCGGCGAACAGGAAGACGGCCACGGTGTCGAAGGCGCGATCAGCCACGACCAGCTCTTGACCGATCCGGTGCAGGCCGAGCAGTTCGTGCGCGACACTCATGTCGATGCGCTGGCGGTGGCCATGGGCACCAGCCACGGCGCCTATAAATTCTCGCGCAAGCCCGACGGCGCGGTTCTGGCCATGAATGTCATCGAGGAGATCCACCGCCGGCTGCCGAACATGCACCTGGTCATGCACGGCTCATCCTCGGTGCCGGAGGACCTGCAGGAGATCATCAACAAATATGGCGGCCAGATGAAGCCGACCTGGGGCGTGCCGGTGGAAGAGATCCAGCGCGGCATCAAGCATGGTGTGCGCAAGATCAACATCGACACCGACAACCGCATGGCGTTGACCGGCGCGATCCGCAAGGTGCTGACCGAAAACCCAAGCGAGTTCGATCCGCGCAAATACCTGACGCCGGCCATGGCGGCGATGAGGAAGCTCTGCAAGGAGCGCTTCGAGCAATTCGGCACCGCCGGCAATGCGCCGAAGATCAAGCCGATCCCGGTCTCGGAAATGGCCAAGCGCTACAAGTCGGGCAGCCTCGATCCGAAATTCGCCTGAGTTCGATCCGGTTTGCATTTCATGGACAGGAGCCGCATCGGCTCCTGTCCGATTTCTATCCGGCTTTCGGCAGCAGGCCAGGCCTGCCGGTCTCGATGAAGGGCGCCCAATAGTCGACCGACTCGCGGATCATGGCGACCACCTGATGGTCGACCGGCTCGCGCTCGCGGAACGACAGTTCGAGGCAGATCTCGTTGTCGGAGCCGCCGCCGCGACGCACCGTCTCCAGCAGCTTCTCAGGCGTGATGCGGCCGTCCTTGTTGTGGGCTGACGTGAACGGCCAGTGGCCGCCCTTGTTCATCGACGACTGCTTGACGTGGATGATCGGTGACTTCAGAGGAAAGGCTTCGGCCCAGGCATAGGGATCGATGTCGGCCGGGTTGGAGGAGGTCACGTCGCCATGGTCGATGTCGACCATCATCTCCAGCGGAATGGCCATGCCGGCGGCATCGATCGCATCCTGCAGCATCCGGCAATTCTCGATCGTGTGGCCGAATTCGCGGCCGACCGACATCGGCTCCCAGAACAGGTAGCTCAGGCCTGCCGCCCGGGCGTGTTCGGCGACCTCGCGCCAGCAGTCCAGCGCGATGTCGAACAGACGCGCGCGGCGGGCGGCGTCGTCGAAGTCGCGATGCGTGAAAATGGCGAACTGCGTGCCCATGCCGCTAGCGCCAAGCTCGGCCGAGATATCGGCAAAGGTCTTGAACCAGTCGACATAGTAGCGGCGCACATCGGCATCGGGATGGCCGAAATGGTTGAGCCGGCCGTAGGGACCAGTCATGCCGGAGGTGACGCGCACGCCGGTGCGGTTCAAGGCGTTGCGGAACAGGCGGACGAATTTGACGATCGTCGCCGCGGGCCAGCCCGGATTGACGAATTCGTGCGTGAGTTGAACGTCCCTGATGCCGATGCCATAGGCGATGGTGTCGATCAGATCGTCGGGCTCCGCGAAGCGGTTGACCAGCGGATTGGTGTTGAGGGAGAGCGTGAAGGCCAAGGTCGCTATCCCTTCAACGCTGTCGCCGAATAGGGGGCAGTGAGCGCCATCAGCCTGCCCTCGCCTGCCGGGTCGCGCACCAATGCTCGAAGGCCGACTTCTCCTCGGCGGACAGATGCAGGCCATGCTTGGTGCGCCGTTCGAGAATGTCGGCCGCGTCTTCCGCCCATTCCTGTTCAAAGAGGTAGTTCGCCTCGCGCTCGAAGAAATCCTTGCCGAAGCACCGCCCCAGTGCGGCGAGCGAACGGGCGCCGCCGACCACGGACCGCGTCCTGGTGCCGTAGAGCCGGCCGTAATGCTTGAGCAGCGATGCCGGCATCCATGGATACTCATTCGCGAGGTCGCCGAGGAACTGTTCGAAATCGGCATTGGCGATATCGCCGCCGGGCAAATGCGCCTTTGCGGTCCAGGCTTTGCCCATGCGGGGAAAGAATGGCGCGATCCTGTCCAGCGCGTGCTCGGCCAGTTTGCGGAAGGTGGTGATCTTGCCGCCGAAGACGGAGAGCAGCGGCGCCTGCGCGTCCGGCGCGTCGAGTTCGAAAATATAGTCGCGGGTCACCGCGCTCGGATTGTCGGCGTTGTCGTCATAGAGCGGCCTGACGCCGGAGAAGGAATAGACCACATCGTTGCGCGCAAGGCCGCGCTTGAAATAGCGGTTGACTACTTTGATGAGGTAGTCGATCTCGCTCTCATCCGCGGTCACATCCTCCGGCCGGCCTTCGTAGGGAATGTCGGTGGTTCCGATCAGCGCGAGATCGTTCTGGTAGGGATTGATGAAGATGACGCGCTTGTCGCTGTTCTGGACGAGATAGGCTTGCCTTCCCTCCCAGAACTTGGGCACGACGATATGGCTGCCCTTGACGAGGCGGACATTACGCCTGGAATTCTGGCCGGCAACGCGATTGACGATGTCATTCACCCAGGGACCGGCGGCATTGATCAGCGCGCGGGCCCGCACACTGGTCTTGATGCCGGTCCTGACGTCACGCATCTCGACGACCCAGAGGCCGCCCTCGCGGCGGGCGGCGGTGCAGGCAGTGCGGGTGAAGACCTTCGCTCCCCGTTCGGCGGCGTCGAGCGCATTGATGACGACGAGGCGGGCATCGTCGACCCAACAATCGGAATATTCGAAGCCGCGCTTGAAACTGTCCTTGATCGGCGCTCCCTCGGGCGCGTTGCGCAGGTCAAGCGTCCGGGTGGCCGGCAGCCGCTTGCGACCGCCGAGATGGTCGTAGAGGAACAGGCCGAGCCGCACCAGCCATGCCGGCCGGTCGTCAGGGCTGTGCGGCAGCACGAAGCGCATCGGCCAGATGATGTGCGGCGCCGATTCCAGCAGCACCTCGCGCTCGATCAGCGCCTCGCGTACCAGGCGGAACTCATAATACTCGAGGTAGCGCAGACCGCCATGGACGAGCTTGCCCGAGCGCGAACTGGTGCCTTCGGCGAGATCGTCCTTTTCGCACAGGATGACGGAAAGCCCGCGGCCGGCGGCGTCGCGCGCGATGCCGGCGCCGTTGACGCCGCCGCCGATGACGAAGAGATCGACGATGTCGGGGCCGACGCTCATCTTGCCGTCGCCCCGCTGCCCGATTTTCGCATCATGGCCATCGCTCTCAGCACGGATTGACCGAAGGCAGGCCGGCCAGGTAACGGCGTACCTCCTCGGCGGCCTGCTCGGCGGCATAGGTCACGGTGCGCACCGAGGCGCCGGCGATATGCGGCGTCAGCGTCACGTTGGGCAGCTGCAGCAGCGGCCAGTCAGAGGGCACCGGCTCGACCGCGAAGGTCTCCAGCATGGCGCTGGCGATCTGCCCCGAAACCAGCGCCTCGTAAAGCGCGTCATAGTCGACCAATGGGCCACGCGCCGTGTTGACGAAGATCACCCCCGGCTTCATCCGCGCGATGGTCTCCTTGCCGATCAGGCCGCGTGTTTCCCCGGTCACCCGCGAATGCAGCGTGACCACGTCGGCGCGCGACAGGAGATCGTCGAGCGCAACCAGTTCGACGCCGGCGTTGCGATCCTCGGCGCTCAACTGCACATAGGGATCGCTGACCAGGACATGGCAGCCGAAGGCGCGCAGCAGACGCACCACTTTCGTGCCGATATTGCCGTAGCCGACGACGCCCACGGTCATTTCACCGAGTTCGCGGCCGGTGCGGTCGGCGCGGTAGAGATCGCCGCGCCATTCCCCCTTGCGCAGGGCTTCGTGGCCGACCCGGATCAGCCGCGTCTCGGCAAGGATGGCGCCGATGGTGAACTCGGCCACGGCAGTGGCGTTACGGCCGGGCACGTTGACCACGGTGATGCCGTGCGCCTTGGCGGCAGCCATGTCGATGTTGATCGGGCCGCCGCGCGACACCGCGACCAGCTTGAGCGATGGCAGGCGCCGCATCATGCCTTCCGACAGGGGCGCAAGCTGGGTGACGAGGATTTCGGCGTCGCCGATGAAGTCGACGACCTCGTCGGGATGGCCGAAATATTCCTTGACCTTGTCGAGGCCGAGCGCCGGATTGCCGAACTCCATCGGCTCGTCGGGCCAAGCCGTCTGCAAGGTCCTGATGTCGAGGTCGCCACTGACAACCTTCTCGATTTTGGCGCGAAACACCTCCGGCAGCATGAAGTTGTCGCCAATGATCGCTATTTTCCTGGGCATACTCGACTTCTCAATTTTCCTGCGATGTCGCCATGGCACGCCAGACCGGCCGCAAGGCCTGATGCGCCAGCATGTAGGAGGGGGCCATCCTGTCGTAGATCGCGGCGAGGTCCGGGTCGCTCGGTTCGGCCTCGCCGAGCAACGGCGTCACCCATTCGCCGACGCATTCGTCCATGGAGGCGTATTGGCCGACGCAGACCGCGGCGATCATCGCCGCACCGGCGGCGCCGGCCTCCTCGCGCGCGCTGGTGCGCGTGTCGGCGCCGATGGCCGCACCCAGTATCTTGCGCAGCGCCGGGCTTCTGGCGGCGCCGCCGGTCAGGCGGATTTCGCGTGGCAGCGGGCCCATGGCGGCGTAGCAGTCGCGCGCCGCGAAGGCCAAGCCTTCGAAGACGGCGCGCACCAGATCGGCGTAGCCGTGGCGCGACGAAATGCCGACGAAGCCCGCCCTGGCATTGGCATCGACGAACGGTCCGCGCTCACCCGCTTCAGACACGTAGGGCTGATAGAGCAGCGAGGCCGGCTGCGAGGCCGCGATCCAGGCATCGACCAGCGCGATCATCTCGCCATTGCTGCGGGTTATGCCTTGCGAGGCGAGAATGCCCGAGGCAAGGCCAAGCACCCAGTCGATGTTGAGCGTCGCCGCCATGTTGGACTGCATCTGCGCGAAGACGCCCGGCGCCGGCATCGCCATCGTATAACCGGTCGCCGCTTCGTTCAGCTGCACATCGTCGGGCGTCTCGGCCAGCCGCATGTGCATGCCGGTGGAGCCGATGATCGAGCAGCCGGGCTTGCGCTCGCGATCGAGGAGGCCGGCGCCGAGCGCGGTGCAGACGACATCGACATAACCGAGCACAACGGGTGTCCCGGCAAGCATGCCGGTGATGGCGGCAGCCGCCGGCGACAGTCCGGTGCTGTGCCTCGTGCCGTCGACAATCGGCGGCAGCAGGTGCCTGAGATCGGCGACGCCGAGGACGTCGAGCACGTCGCCGCTATAGTCGCGGGTGCGGAAGTCGCCGAAAGTGAAGGTCCCTTCGGACGGATCGGTGGCGCGTTCGCCGGTGAGCTTGAAATAGAGCCAGTCCTTGCAGTGGAACGCGGTGACAGCCTTGCCGAGCATTTCGGGCATGGTGCGCTTCATGAAGACAAACTGCGAGCCCTGCTGGCAGGCGGCAAGCCCGCTGCCGGTCTTTTCGAAGCGCAGCCGGTCGTCGGGCCGCGCGCGGATTTCCTCAACGACGCCGGCGGCGCGCGCGTCGAGCCAAAGCCAGCCCTTGGCCACCGGCTCGCCCTTGCCATCGATCAGCCAGGTGCCGTCGCCCTGCCCGGTCACCGCGATGGCGACGGTCCGGCTGGCGAGATCGGGCACCTTGTCGGCGAGCTGGCGCAGGGTCGTGGCGGCATCGGACCAGGTGCGCGCCAGATCCTGTTCGGCGCCGCCGCCCGGCAGCGTCAGATAATGGTTCGGCGTCGCCGCGGCCGCGATCTGGCGGCCTTTCGTGTCGAAGGCGATGGACTTGATGACGGAGGTGCCGGCATCGATGCCGATCAGTATGTCGCGCATCACGCGAGCTCCATGCCGTGCGAGATGGCCATGCCGCTCGCCTGGTCGAAGACGTGCAGGTTTTTCGGATCGATGCTGACGTTGATGGGCGCGCCAAGGTCGAGCCGGGTGCGGTCATGCTCGACCAGCACCAGCGAACCGCCGGCGAAATCGGCGGCGATGTGGGTCTGGTCGCCGAGCCATTGGTTGGCCGAGACCCTGGCCGGAACACCCTCTTTCGAGCGTCGGACCGCGTAAGGCCTGATGCCGATGACGACTCGCTCGCGGCTGAGCAACTGGTCGCGAACCGGAGCGCTGAAGGCGTCCTTGTCATAGTCGAGCGACAGCCCGTCGGGCAGCCGCAGATTGATGCGGCCGCCGACCGTCCCGACAAAGGCCTCGAAGACGTTCATCGGCGGTTCGCCGACGAAGGTTCCGGTGAACAGGTTGGCCGGACGCTCCTTGAGCCGGTCCGGCGTGTCAAACTGCTGCAGCACGCCGCCTTCCATCACCGCGATGCGGTCGGCAAGCGCGTTGGCCTCGGTCTGATCGTGGGTGACCAGGATCGCGGTCAGGCCGCGCTCCTTGATGAAATGCTTGATGCGGCCGCGCAGCACCGCGCGAAGCTGCGGTTCGAGTTGCCCCATCGGCTCGTCGAGCAGATGCAGGTCGGCTTCCCGGATCAACGCCCGGCCAAGACTGGCGCGCTGCTGCTGACCACCCGAAATGGAGCTGGGATAGCGCTCCAATATGTCCTCGATCTCCAGCAGTCTGGCGATGCTGGCGACCTTGGCATCGACCTCGCTCCTGGGCAGCCGGGCGGCCTTGAGGGCAAAGGCCATGTTCTCGCGCACGGTCAGCGGCGGATAGAGCGAGTAGCCCTCGAAGGCCATCGCCACATTGCGCCTGACCGGCGGCAAGGCCTGTACCTTGCGGCCGGCGACCGCGATCGTGCCGCGCGAGACCTCCTCGAAACCGGCGATCATGCGCAGCGTCGAGGTCTTGCCGCAGCCGGACGAACCGAGCAGCGCCACGATCTCGCCCTTGCCGATTTCCATCGTCAGGTTCTTGACGGCGTGAACGCCACGGTCGATCGGGCCATAAAACTTGTCGACGCCGGAAATGGTGAGTGCGCTGGCGCTCATGCCGCTTCTCCGCTGCGCAGATTGACAATGTTCTTCGCGCCTATGCGCTCACCGCTCGCCCTGTCGAACAGCAAGGCGCTCTTGCCGTCGACGACGATATGGGCCTTGCCTTCGCTGCGGCCCGGCGTTCCGGCCGGGCGCGAGACCAGGATTTCACGGCCGCGAACGGTGCGCACCAGGGTGACGATCTTTTCGTTGAGCGGCGTCTCGGCCTCGACCGTCACCGGAATGGCGCCGGGCTCGTTTTCGCCAACGAAATGCAGTGCCTCCGGCCTCAGCCCGATGATGCAGTCGCGACCGATGGCGATCTCGGGAACATCGGCGAGATGGACCTGCACATTGGACAGGCCGACATAGCCCCCCCTGCCATCGCGCGCGGGCTTGACGTCGAGCAGATTGATGGTCGGGTCGCCGAACAGCCGCGCGATCTCGATGTTGGCCGGCTCGCGATAGATCTGCTCGGGCGTGCCGAGCTGCCTGATGACGCCTTGCGACATCACAGCGATACGGTCGCCGAGCGCCATTGCTTCCTTGTAATCCTGGGTGACGTAGACGACGGTGGCGCCGCGATCGGCGAGCAGCCTGGGCAGTTCGAGCCGCATCTCGAAGCGCAGCTTGGCGTCGACATTGCGCAAGGGATCGTCGAGCAGCAGCAGCGGCGGTGAACCGACCAAAGCGCGGGCAAGGGCCGTGCGCTGCTTTTGGCCATTGGAGAGAGCGCGTGGTTTGTGGCTCAGCACATGGCCGATCTTCAACAGTTTGGCGACGCTCTCGACGCCGGCCTTGATCGCGCTCTGCGACGAGCGCTTGGCCTCGAGCGGCGTCGCGATGTTGTCGAACGCGCTCATATGCGGAAACAGCGCGAAATTCTGGAACGCCATGCCGACGCCGCGGAATTCCGCGTCGACATCGGTCATGTCCTCGCCGCCGATAAGGATGTTGCCTTCGTCCGGATCGATGACGCCGGCGACCAGGCGCAGCAGCACCGTCTTGCCGGCGCCCGAGGGTCCGAACAGGACCAGCGTTTCGCCATCCGCGACGGTCAGCGACAAATTGTCGAGGACGGTCTGGCTCTTGTAGCGCTTGACGAGATTTCTGAGTTCGAGGCTGGCCATTTCTATCCTTTCACCGCGCCGAGCGACAGGCCTTCGACCAGATAGCGCTGTGCGTAAAGGGCGAGCGCCAGCGTCGGCGTGATCGACAAGACGATGGCCGCCGAAATCTGGCCGTACTGGATGCCGGATGAGGTGATGAAGGCGAGCGCGCCGACCGTCACCGGCTGCTTGTCGGCCGAAGCCAGCACCAGCGCGAAGACGAAATTGTTCCAGGCGAAGATGAAGGCGAGCAGGCCGGCCGCAGCAATGCCAGGGCCGGCGAGCGGCAGCGCGATCTTGCGGAAGGTGGCGAACCAGGAATGGCCGCCGATGCGGTAGGCATATTCGATGTCAGCCGGGATATCCTCGAAATAGCCGCGCACGATCCACAGGATCAGCGGCAGGCAGATCAACTGGTAGACCCAGATCAGCCCGATATAGGTGTTGGCCAGGCCGAGCTTCTGGAAATAGAGGGTCAGCGGCAGCAGCACCAGAAGTGCCGGCGCGAACCTGAACGACAGCAGCGTGAAGGCGATGTCCTCCGAGCCGCGGAATTTGTGGCGCGCGAAGGCGTAGGCGGCCGGCACGCCGAGCAGCAGCGAAACCGCCACCGAGGTCACCGACAGGAACACCGAATTCCAGAGGTTGCGCATGAAGGCGATGTCGAGCGTGCCGGCGGCGGTCATCAGCTTGCCGGTGATCAGCGCGGTGTAATTGGCGAGCGTCGGTTCGAAGATGAGCTGCGGCGGGATGCGCAGGATGGTCTCGTTGGTCTGGAACGACATCATGAAAATCCAGACGATCGGGAACATGAAGAAGATCACCACCAGCGTCAGTGCCACGCCGCGCAGGATGCGTTCGAGAAGCGAGGTATGTTCCATCGCCTGCCTCCTATGCCTGGCCGCGGGCGCGTTCGCGCAGCCTGAGCCAGTTCTTGATGAAGATGTTGGAGAGGAAATAGGTGATCGCCCACAGGATGATCATCAGCGCCGCCGAGCGGCCGACATTGGTCGACTGGAAGAAGTTGAGATAGGCCTCGACCTGGAAGACGGTCAGCGTGTCGCCCGGGCCGCCTTGCGTCATCGCGTAGATGATATCGAACTGCTGGATGGAATCGAGCAGGCGGAACAGCGTCGCGGTCAGGATGTAGGGTGTCAGCATCGGCAGGGTGATGCGGAAGAAGACGAAGCTCCGCGGCACCCCGTCGAGTGCCGCCGCCTCGAAGGGCTGAGTCGGCAGGCTGCGCAGGCCGGCAAGCAGCAGGATCATGATGAAAGGCGTGTAGACCCAGATGTCGACCAGCACGACGGTTAACAGCGCCGTCGACGGCGATGAGGCCCAGCGGAAATCCTGCAGCCCGATGAGGCTGGCGAGATAGCTCAGCACGCCGAAGCCGGGATTGGTCATCAGCTTCCACATCAGCGCTGCCAACGCCGGCGCCGTCATCAGCGGCATCAGGAGCATGATCGAGATGAAGTTGTTCAGCGTCGAGCGCTTCTGCAGAAGCAAGGCGATGGCAAGGCCCAAAAGCAGTTCCAGCACGACGGTGGTGCCGGCATAGAGCAGCGAGACTTTCAGCGTGTTCCAGAATTTCGGATCGGTGAAGAAGGAGATGTAGTTGTCGCCCCAGTTGAACTGCCGCGCCCAGGGCTGGCTCAGCCGGTAGCGCTGGAACGAGTAAACGACCGAGGTCAGGAACGGGATCAGGATGCCGATGCAGACCAGCAGGGCCGGCAGGCTGAGCACATAGGGCAGCACCCGCTTGTTGATCCTGAAGCCGGATGGCTTGAGCCTTTGCGATACCACCGCAGTCATCGAGCTGCTCCGTTATTGCTGTCGCTTCGCCCCTGCCGGCCGCCCAAGGGAGCAAGGCGGCCGGTCGGGCGAAATAGCGGTCACCTTTCGGCACCGCATCGCAAACATGAAAAGGTATGACGAGGGCCGACCCGCCAAGCAGGCCGGCCCTCGTTGCGACTTAACCGAGACCGGCTTCCTTGAGCTGGCCATTGATGCTCTCGGCCAGCTTGTCGAGGCCTTCGTCGACCGGCACTTCCTTGGACACCATCTTCTGCAGCGTCGCCGCCCATTCGGTGGTGAGATCGAAGAAAAGCGGCTGCGCCGTGAACTTGATCGAGGCGCCGGGTGCCGAGGCGTCGAACATCTCGACATAGCCCGGATAGCTCTTGTTCAGCTTCTCGCGGAAAGCTTCATCCTTCCAGACCGACTGCCGGACCGGGTTGACGAAATCCATCTTGGTGGCGCCGAACAGCGCATGCTCGGGTCCGGAGGCCCATTGCATGAAGTACCATGTGGCGTCCTTGTCCTTGGAGAAGTTGGACATCGACAGCGACCAGATCCAGATGTTCGGCGTTGGTGCCTTGGCCTCCGGATTCGCCTTGAAGGCGGCGAAGGCAAGCTTGCCGGCCATCTTGTTGTCGCCGCCATTCATGAAGTAGCCGAGGATATCGGCGTCGAAGATCATCGCCGAGGCGCCGGCGCCCAGATCGGTGCCCACCTGGTACCAGGTGTAGGTCGACCAGTCCTTCGGGCCGCTCTCCTGGATCATCTGCACCCACTGCTTGTGGAAAGCCTTGGACTGGGCGGTGTTCATGGCGGCCGACAATTTGCCGTCGGCCGACACATTCAGGTCCTTCTGGTCGAAATTGGCGTAAGCCGACAGGAATCCCGGATGGATGGTCGCCCAGGAGCGCGAGCCGCGCACACCAATGCCGTAGACGCCGCCGCCGACATCCTTGGTGAGCTTGGCGGCAGCGGCCACCATCTCGTCCATATTGCCGGGGACCTTGACGCCCGCCTTGTCGAACATCGCCTTGTTGTAGGTGATGTTGTTCTGCTCGAACCCCCACGGAATGCACCATTGCTTGGCATCTTCCGATCCCAGAGCTCCGCCCGGCTTGCCGTTCCAGGCGCAGGAATTCCTGACGCCTGGCAGGAAGTCGTCCCAGGCATAGTTCGGGTTGGTCTTGGCCGGATCCTTGATCCATTCGTTGAGATCGGTGATCCAGCCGGCTGGGCCATAGGTCCAGGTCATGTACGCGCCGGTCATGAAGGCATCATATTCGGGCGAGCTCGCCGACAATGCGGCCGTCACCTTGTCGAAATAGACGTCTTCAGGGAATACGTCGTAGACGACGTTCATGCCGGTCAGTTTCTTGAAGTTCTCAAGATTGGCGATCATGGCGTCGGCATATGGATGCTTGTTGAGCAAGAGCTTGATGGTCTTGCCCTTATGCGCCTGCCAGTCGAAGTCCGCGGCAAGCGCGCGGGTCTGGCCCAGGTTGAGCAGCGTGCCGGCGGTGCCGGCGGCGAGGCCCATCGCCCCAAGGCCCTTGATCAATCCGCGACGGTCGACTTGTCCGCGCAGGAAGGCGTCTATGAGGTCTTTCTCTTTCTCATGCATTTGGTCTTCTCCTCCACAGGGTAGTTTCAACTGAACCGTTGCCGGCTACCCGACCGGCGTCTCTTCCACGAGCGATCGCGCCGTCCGCTCGTCTGTTATCAGGCCTTTCAAATAGCGCCCCTCCAGCACCGACTTGATGGCGCGAACCTTGATCTTGCCACCGGCGACAGCGACGATCCGGCGGCTGGCGATATCCTCGCGCGCCAACGCCAGCGCCCGGTTGGAAACGGTGGTCGCGACCGCCTTGCCGGCGTCGTCGAAGAAATGGCCGAGCAATTCGCCGACGCCGCCATTGCGGCGGATCTCCTCCATCTCGCCTTTCTCGATCATGCCGGTGGCAACCAGCGAAGCCTCGCGCTCGGCGGTACCGACGCCGGCCAACAGCAGGTCGGCGGATCTGGCGAGATCGAAGACCTCGCTGATGCCCTTCTGGCCCAGCAGCACGATGCGGTCCTCCGCCGTGTTGGCGAACATCGGCACGGGCATCACATAGGCTTCGGCTCCGGTGCGCTCGGCGAGACGGTGAATGACGTCATGCGGGTTGGCCGAGAACTTCCGTGTCAGGCCGCCGAGCAGCGAGACGAAACGGATCCGGTCGGTGGTGGTGCGCGGCAGGTACTCCACGCAAGCCGCGAGCGTGCGGCCATGGCCGACGCCGATCAGCGCCTGCTCGCCTCGTTCGATCTCGCGCTTGAGGAACTGCGCCCCGGCAATGCCGAGCGCCTTGAGCGGCAGATCCTCGGAATCGAAATCCGGGACCACCTCGCAATAATCGAGGCCGTAGCGCCGGGACAACTCGTCCTCGAGCTCGACGCATTCCGACACTTCGCCGTCGATATAGACCTTCACCAGCCCTTCCTGGTTGGCCTTGGTGATGAGGCGGTGGGCCTTGAGGCTGGTCAGCCCCAGCCGCTTGGCGACCTCGGACTGGGTCAGGCCGCCGGCGTAATGAAGCCACGCGGCGCGCGCCGCCATGCTGGCATCATCGTCCCGCGAAAGGCCGTTTCCAAAACCAACCACGTTTCCGTCCCGGTGATATTTTTATCAGTTGCTGCAAAATTTTTCACATGCCGGAACCGAAGTCAAGCGCCACCTTTCAAATCGCGTGGCGGTTGGCTAGCGGGAACTTCGGGAGGGTGAAGAGGTTCTTACATCGACGGCCCGAAGTCGCGGCGCGCCGGCGAGCCACAAGGAACATCGGCGCCGAGCGGTGCCGAGAACCCCCGGGGAAGCAGGAGAGGCGGAGCGCCGGCGCCGCCTGACAGAACGATGTTCGAGCCGCTTTGCTGCGATATGCCGCTTCATCCGACATGGCCCGATCTTGTCGCACGGCTGCTGCTTGTGGTGCTGGCTGGTTTCCTCATTGGCCTCAACCGGCAAGCGCGCGGCCACACCGCCGGGCTTCGGACGACCATCCTGGTCGGCCTTGCGGCCGCTGTTGCGATGATCCAGGCCAACTTGCTGCTTGATACGACGGGCAAGGGAATGGATTTCTTCGCCCGCATGGACGTGCTGCGTCTGCCGCTCGGCGTGCTGACCGGCGTCGGCTTCATCGGCGGCGGCGCCATCCTGCGGCGCGGCGACCTCGTGACCGGCGTCACCACCGCGGCCACCATGTGGATCATGACGATGATCGGGCTTGCCTTTGGCGGCGGGCAGTTCGGTCTTGCGGCAATTGCAACCGTGCTGACGCTGCTGACGCTTCAGGTGTTGAAATGGGTGGACCTCAAGGTTCCGCGCGACCACCATGCGATCCTGTCGGTTTCCTGGCCAAAAAGTTCACCGCCCGACCTGCAGGAGATGGTGCGGCCGCTCGGCTATGGCGCACGCCTTGCCAAGATGGAGCATGACATCAGCCGCGACCGCTTCGTGTACTCGTTCAATCTCGAATGGAGACAGTCCGATGCGACCGAACCTTCAACGGAAATCCTGACGCTGGTCAGCCGCGAATGCGAGATCGAGCGATTTGATCTAGTCGGCGAAAAGGCGTCCTGAAGAGACGAAGCGTTCCCGCCCCGACATGCTTAGGCACCACCCACTTGCGCATCACGCAAAAACTCGATCACCATCGCCGCCGTCCAGGTGAAACGGCCGCCGCCGAGCGACTCACCGGTCAGCGGGTCGTAGTATTCGGCAAATCCGCTCTCCCGGATCAAGTCGAGGCTGGATTGCGTGATGCGCTGTGCGACCTGACCGTGGCCGGCGGCGGCAAGGCCGTCGGCGATCATGTAGTTGACCACCAGCCAGACCGGGCCGCGCCAGTAACGCTTGGCGTCGAAGCGCGGATCACCGGGATCATGTGACGGCACGACGTAAAACGCGGTGCCGGCAAGGCGTTCGACGGTCGCGGCGACTGCAGCGGCGCGGTCTTTCGGGATCGCGGCAAAGGCCGGCAGGATGCCACAAACCGAAGCGCTGTCGACCAGCGTGCCGGCGACACGGTCGAGACAGAGGTATTGGCCGTGCGCGTCGCTCCACAGCCGCTCCATGGCCGCCAGGCCCTTTTGCGCGCGGGCGCGGTTGGCCTTGGCGATCGCCGTCTCGCCAAGCGCTTCGGCAAGATCGGCAAGGTCGGTGGCGGCGCGGATCAGGATGGCGTTGAAGCCGGGATCGACAATCTGGAAAGGTGAGGCATCGTGCAGTCTCGCGTTGTCCCAACCGAGCCCGCGAAAATGCTGCACCAGCCAGAGATAACGATCGTACTGCGCCTTGGTCGGGCGATGTGCCGGATCGGCATGCAAGGTATCACGACGAGTGTAGGGCTCGACGCCTTCGGTCGGCACGCGCTCGAAGGCATCGTCCCAATCGATGGAATTGTCGCGACCGGATTCCCAGGGGTGGATGATGGCGACCAGCCCCTCACTCTTGGGGTCGCGGTCTTGGTAGAACCAGCGATGCCAGGCATCGATCTTCGGCAGCAGCGCGCGGGCCCGCTCGGCGGCCAATTTTCTGTCCTTGGCGCGGTCGAACAGGCGCCGCACGGCAAAGCCTGCGACGGCTGGCTGGGTAATGCCCGACGTGGCGGTCGGGCGACCGGAATCGGGATTGGGATTCCCTATTTCAGCTGCAGGAGATGACCCTGATTAAAAAACGGACGTACTCTTAGATTGCCGCGTTCCTGCAAACCGTCAGAACGAAGAATTCGCGATAGCAGAAATCAGGCTGATCAAGCAGACTCCCTGGATTTGCTGCCAGTTCCTTCCAATAATGCTGATCGCTCTCAGGGAGGCCGTAATCCGGCGCTGCAGTCGTGAAATAGGAGATTAAGTCGCGTACATAATCGCGCGTGTGCTCGCCAGCAGGGGCCCACCGTTCAACGAGCCAGCCTTTGCGCCAGACGATCTCCATCCCTGCATCCCGCAAAAGTCCGGGAAGCGAGGAACCACAATCGGTGCCAAGCACTCCCTTGTCGCGGAACGTCTGCAATCGCGCCGTCATGAAGCGGGTAAATACCCCGTGATCCATAGGCAGCATCTGCAGAAGCGTCGAATCGAAGTCCTTTACGGCGAGGATGCCGCCGGGCTTCAATACGCGTCTTACCTCATCCGTGGCCTGCTGAAATTCCGCCGGCGTGAGATATTGCATAACATTGGCTGACCACACGCAATCGAAGGAAGCATGGTTGAAAGGAAGCGACAGAATGCTGCCGACGCGGGTGCGCACCTTCGGCCGGTCCGGGACATCCTTAGTCAAGTCCTCGGCGCGTTGAATATTCTCAGGCGCAAGATCAAGAGCTGTCACGGACCCGTTGGAGCCAATCAGCTCGCAGATGAGCGGAAGGAAGCTTCCGCCCCCGCATCCCGCATCGAGCACGTCCCAGCCACGTTGCATTCCAACTTGGGTAAGTGCGTCTTCGTATTCCGGCCGTGATGACTCGAAATGAAGATCGAGCCAGCTTGCGTCACTCGCTTCATGGCCGGTCGATGTTGAATTTTTGCCGGTACTGATGTTCCCCTCCGCGAATCGCCTACAATATCGGACCTCGGTAGCTGGCTCAGGTAAACAGACGCGAATTCTGATGGCAACCAACCGGTTGTCGTCGCCATGAGAGGCCTGCCAGACGCATAGCGAATGTGATCCTGATTAGACGGACGTGCTCTAGAAACGGATTCGAACGAACCCGCCATCTGCATGGCGCGGCTTCAGCCAAGACACGGTCGAGACGAAGCTACAGGCGGTCGCCATGCGGCAAGCCTGAGAATGGCCGCGCAAAGCAGCCGGACCGACTTAAATTGGTCCCGGGCCCAATCAATCCTGATCAAGCAAGCCCTACTGCAGCGTCCGCTGTGGCGGTTGGCCGGCGTGGTCGCGCGCGATGCCGGGATCGGCATCACCCTCGCCGAGCGAACGATCGAGCCCCGTCGCCACCACTGAGACCCTGAAGCGGCCTTCCATGCTCTTGTCGAAGATGGCGCCGACGATGATGTCGGCATCCTCGTAGACTTCCTCGCGGATGCGCGTGGCCGCCTCGTCGACCTCGAACAGTGTCATGTCCCTGCCGCCCGAGATCGAGACCAGCACGCCCTTGGCACCCTTCATGGACATTTCGTCGAGCAGCGGGTTGGCGATCGCCGCTTCCGCCGCCTTCATCGCCCGGCCGTCGCCGGACGCCTCGCCGGTTCCCATCATGGCGCGGCCCATGCCACGCATCACCGATTTGACGTCGGCGAAGTCAAGATTGATCAGGCCTTCCTTGACGATGAGGTCGGTGATGCAGCTGACGCCGGAATAGAGCACCCGGTCGGCGATGACGAAGGCATCGGCGAAGGTGGTCTTGGCGTCGGCGATGCGGAACAGGTTCTGGTTGGGGATCACGATCACGGTGTCGGCGGCCTCGCGCAGCCGCTCGATGCCCTCTTCGGCCATCTGCATGCGGCGCCGGCCCTCGAAGGTGAACGGTTTGGTGACGACGCCGACCGTCAGGATGCCGGCCTTACGCGCCGCCTGGGCGATGATCGGGGCCGCACCGGTTCCGGTGCCGCCGCCCATGCCGGCAGTGACGAAGCACATGTGGGTGCCGGCCAGATGATCCATGATCTCGTCGAGCGATTCTTCGGCAGCGGCACGGCCGATCTCGGGCAACGAGCCGGCGCCAAGTCCTTCCGTGACGTGCGCGCCAAGCTGGATCAGCCGCGTCGCCTTCGACATGGTCAGCGCCTGGGCATCGGTGTTGGCGGCAATGAACTCGGTTCCCTGAAGCTGTTCGACGATCATGTTGTTGATCGCGTTGCCGCCACCGCCGCCGACGCCGATCACGGTGATCTTGGGTCTCATCTCGGAGATTTCCGGCTTCTTGAACTCGGCCATGCCTGCTTCTCCTTCGCCAACTGCGTGCGCTTCACGGCCCACAAGCAGACTGCCCGTAGACATTGCAATCGAGCGGCATGACGCGAATCAGTCCGTTCGGATGGATACCCCAAAAAGCCAGAGAGCGGCCGGACGTGCAAGTGCGGGAAGGTCAAGATTTGTGATGAAGAGGCCGAACCCCACGCGACCGACTGTCCGGTCCTGGGTGATCGCGATAGTGTCGTCGCAGATCAGACACCACGACAGATGCCTGGAGACGGCTGGGCAGAACCCGCCTTTGCCGATGCTTCGATCGCCAGGGCGAGATCTCTGCGGACTTCGCCACCAATCAAAGCCGATGGTGTATATACCCCCTCCAGAACCAAAAAGGTATGAAAGAATTGTCCAGTTTGCCATCCATGAGATTGCGGCCGCCGGGATCGCGGCACGGACTTTTGCGGCGATGAAACGCCCCGTCGATCACGGCGCCATGGCCGTCTCTGGCTATACCGTTCCCTGGCATACGGCGGCCGGAACATCGGTCGGCCTTCATGTCTCGTCGTCGCGGCAGGTACGCGACATCAGGATCGTGCGGCTCGACACACCCGGGGCCGAGCCGATGAACTGGCGCGTCGAGCCGACAGGAAGTGCCGTATCGCATCGTGACTTCGATCATGGATCCTTCCTCCGGGTTGCGGCGACCGAACTGGCCAAGGCCACCGAGATCGGAGGCGTCGCCTTCGAAGTGTACTTGACCCGCAATGATGGCGCCCGCGTGCTGTTCGAGAGCGGCAACCTGCGCCTCGGCTTGCAGGACGGGCGGCTGACATCTGGCCTCGACGGCAAGTCGCTCGATAGCGGCGTAGCCTTGCCGGCAAACACCTGGCTCAAGGTCGAGATTTCGTCGAACGACGGCGCGACCGTGCTGCGGATCGACTCGGACGATCTCCTGTCGCCGTTTCACCTGGATCACGGATTCGACCTGCCGTGGCGGCCCCTGCCTGGTGACATGGTCTTCGGCACCAGCATGGCAAATGATGTCAGGTCGCTCAACGCGAAGTTCTCTGCGATCTCGCTGCAAACCGCGGCTGGTCGTGTCGCCTGGACGTTTCCGACCCTGCTGCCGAGCGGTCCGCTCGCCTCGACAGGCACCGGTCGCGTCCTCTTCCTGGAAACGATCAACCAGCCCGCCTTCTGCATGACCTCGCGGCGCTGGGATGGGTCGAGTTTCGACCCCCGCCTGGTGCCGTCGCATTATGACGCCGTGCATTGCCACGACGACGACATGGGCGCGTTGCAGTGGCCCGCCTCCTGCCAATTGCAGATTCCCGCCGCGGCGCCGCCCGGGGTCTATGCCTTCGAGGTCGGTCACGACCAAGGATCGGAGCATATCGTCTTCTTCATCACTTCGTCGGCACGCCGCGCGCCACTGGTGTTCCTAGTGCCGACGGCCACCTACCTCGCCTACGCGGATGAATTCCTGCCGGCGCATCTCTACGAATGGAGGTGCGAGGATCGCGGCCACAGCTTCGCGATCGATAATAACCTGAAGTCGCTCTACGACTACCACAACGACCTCAGCGGCGTGTCGATCTGTTCCACCAGGAAGCCGAAGGCGACGCTGCGCGACGACTACAATTATCCGCTGTGCGGCTGTCCGCACAATCTGCCGGTCGACCTGCATTTTCTGCGCTTCTGCCACAGCAATGGCATTGCCTTCGACCTCATCACCGACCGCGACCTGCATGAGCGGGGCCTTGCCGGCCTCAGAGACTACCGGGCGGTCATCACCGGCAGCCATCCCGAATACATGTCGGTCGAGATGGAGCATGCGCTGCGCCAGTTCGCGGCGGCGGGCGGCAGCATCGCCTATCTCGGTGGCAACGGCTTTGCCAGCAAGGTCGCGTTCCACGACGATCTGATGGAACTGCGCCGCTCGCCGCTCGAGGCGGGCCGGACCTGGGACGGCGCCATCGCCGAACAGTCACTGTCGATCACCAACCAGCCGGGCGGCTATCTGCGCGCCAGCGGGCGCGGCGAGTTCTCGCTGACCGGCGTCGCCATCTCGCTGATGGGGTTCGACGGCGCGCGGCCTTTCACGCGCACGCCGGAAAGCCGTCAACCCTCGGCCGCGTGGTTGTTCGACGGCGTCACCAGCGAGACCTTCGGCGACGATGGCATCGTGCTCGGAGGCGCCGCCGGCTACGAGGTCGATGCCACGGATCCGCATCTGGGCACATCCCCCGAGACCATGGTCATTGCGCGCGCGACCGGTTTCCCGGACAGCTTCGTCCATGACGCCACCCGCTGGTATGAAGGAGGTGACAGCGAGCGCGACGGGCGCCGCTGCGCGGAGATGACGCTGCGCCATCTGCCTTCGGGCGGCCTGATCTTCTGCGCGAGTTCCGTCGCCTGGTGCGGCGCCTTGCCGGCGGGCGATGCCATGAACGACGTCGGCCGGATCACCAAGAATTTGCTGGCGCATCTGGCAGCGAAAACGAGCCGGTAGACCCCGGATCGATAGCCCCGGAAAGGCAGGCGCCCGCGGCACCGCGACGGCTCCAGCAGTTGGCTTGCCGCGCAACGATCGAAGCGTCTATCATGCCTGATCAATCGGCGGCCTGGGTGTTTCCGCCGTGCCTAGCCCAAAGTTTGTCCGCGGCGCGTGTCGTCAGGTCATTTTCAGAACGGATGAAGCAGCGCCCTCGCCAATGGCCGACAGAACACATTTCGGTTTGACCGCCCTCGATACCGTTCCTCTGCATGAGAAGGTCTATCTGGAGCTCGTGCGGGCCCTGATGTCGGGCCAATTCCTGCCCGGCCAGAAGCTGACCTCGCGCAAGCTCGCCAGGGAACTCGGCACCAGCGACATGCCGGTGCGCAGTGCCTTCATGCGGCTGCAGGCATTGCGGGCGCTGAGCCCGATGCCGAACGGCAGCGTCGAGGTGCCGGTGATCTCGGCCGAGCGGTTCTCGCAGTTGACCGCCGTGCGTACGCTCCTCGAAGGCCCGGCGACCGAGCTCGCGACGAAACTCATCAACGGCAACAATCTGCGGGCGATCCGACGCCATTGCACCGAATTGACCCTGGCGGCCCGCAAGGGCGATATCGGCGACTATCTCAGGAAGAACCACGACTTCAAATTCTCGATCTATCGCCATTGCGGCAACGAGCAGATGATCTTCCTGATCGAGACGGTATGGATGCAGGTCGGCCCGTTTCTTAGAAACCTCGCCACGGGGTTCGAGGACGACCTCTCCTCCATTCTGGACATCGACTATCACGAGGAAGCGGTCGCGGCGATCGAGGCACAGGACTGCGCGCGAGCGCGGGCGGCCATCGTTCGCGATATCGACGAGGGCGCCGCGCACATCCTGCGGCAGGGTATGTTCCCGGAAGCGAGGAGCTAGGCCGACGTTCCTGGATCCGTCACCAGATGCCCCTTGGCTTTGCCCTGCCTTGTCGCTATGTTGCGATCGCAAATCGCGCAATTGGTTCCTGAAATGCCTCCCGACATCCCGGCTAATGATTTGAAAAAATGAAGAAAACTCTTCCGACTGATGTCGGAGATGCCTTCATGAACTCATCAGCTGTCTTGTCGTGAAATAGGGTGGCCGCCTCAGGCGCGGCCCCGCAGGGAACCAGAGGTAACGGAAATTGAGCGATGCAATTGCGGACGTTTTGAATTGGCTTGAAAGCCGAAGCGACATCCAGAGCCTGAGGGCCGCGGTGTGCGACCTCAACGGCATCATGCGGGGAAAGCGCATACCGGTCGAGCAGGCCCGCAAGGCGCTGGAAGGCAAGCTGCGCATGCCCTATTCGCTGATCGGGCTCGATGTCTGGGGCGAGGACATCGAAGGCAACAGCCTGGTCTTCTCGACCGGCGATGCCGATGGGCTTTGCCAATGGACGGGACGCGGCATTCTGCCGGTGGAATGGACGGCGCATCCGACGGCGCTCGTCCCGCTTTGGCTCGCCGACGAAAGCGGTGCACCCTATCTCGGCGACCCCCGGCGGGCACTGGCCCGCATCCTCGATCGCTACAAGGCGCTCGGCCTCACTCCGGTCGCGGCGACCGAACTCGAATTCTACCTGGTCGATCCGCAATCGCAGCGGCCTGTCGGACCAGTCTCACCGGTCACCGGGCGGCGTCTCGATTCCGACGCGGCGCTGTCGATCGACGAGATCGACGATTTCGAAGCCTTCATCCATGACATCTACGAAGCCTGCCGCGCACAAGGCATTCCCGTCGACACGGCCATCGCCGAAAACGGCGTCGGCCAGTTCGAGATCAACCTGAACCATGTCGCCGACGCTTTGCGGGCGGCCGACGATGCGGTGTTGTTCAAGCGCACGGTAAAGGGCATTGCCCGCAAGCACGGCTTTGCCGCCTGCTTCATGGCCAAGCCCTATGGCGACCGCGCCGGCAACGGCTTCCATGTCCATTTCAGCCTGGTCGACGGCGAAGGGCGCAACGTGTTCGACGACGGCACCGACCAGGGCTCCGACATCGTGCGTCATGCGGTCGGCGGGCTGCTGGCGGCGATGGCCGAAAGCACGCTGGTGTTCGCGCCGCACTTCAATTCCTACCGGAGGCTGCGCCCACGATCCTACGCGCCGACCGCGGTCGCCTGGGGGTACGAGAACCGCATGGTCGCGATCCGCATCCCCGGCGGCCCGACCGGCGCGCGCCGCATCGAACATCGCGTCTCGGGAGCCGACGCCAACCCATACCTGGTGCTTGCCGCCATCCTGGGCGCGGCACTGATCGGCATCGAGAAGCACATGTCACCGGGCGAGCCGGCGGGGAAGGACGGGCAAGGCGTTGCCCCGGCCAAGCTGCCACCGGACTGGGCGTCGGCGATCGCGACCTTTGAAGGCGGGACGCATGTGGCGGAGATCTTCCCGGCGATCCTGCGCGACTCCTTCATCGCCTGCAAACGCCAGGAATTGAATACGTTTGCCCTGAATGTCAGCGATTTCGAGATCGAGACCTATCTCGAAAGCGTCTGAGGCCCTTTACGTCGACCGCTCAGCCTTCAGTACAGTGACCGCCGCCTCGCTGTTGTGGACATAGTCGTTGGCATCCGGCTGCTTCTGTACCAGCAGGATGAACAAAAGGTCGGTCAGCGTCAGTTGCGCGTCGCGCGCCGTGATGGAGGAGGAGCGCGCGCGCTCCTCGTCGGCGATGGTGTAGAGGCGAATGTCGGCGACCCGGCTCAGCGGATTTTCATGCAGGCCGGTGACGGCGATCACCGTCGTGCCGCGCTTGGCTGCAAGCTCGGCGATGCGCAAGGTTTCGATGCTGGCGCCGGAATAGGAGAGCGCGAACAGCACATCGTCAGGCCCGAGCGTCGAGGCGTTGGCCATCTGGATGTGGCTGTCGCTGTCATGCAGCACATTGCGGCCGAGCTTCATCAGCTTGTAGGAGAAATCGCGCGCCACCAGCGAGGAAGCGCCGACGCCAACCAGATGGATGCGCCGCGCGCCATCCAGCAGTTCCAGCGTCCTGGAGATGATGCGCTCGCTGTTGGCGGCGACGGTCTGCTGCATCGACAGCAGCTTGCTGCCGATCAGCTTCTTCAAGATGACCGGAAAGCCATCGCCGACCTCGATCGAACCGTGGATGACGCCGGCCGGCACCTGCCAATCCTGCGCCTTGGCCTCGCTGACGGCGAGCTTGAGTTCCTGATAACTGGCATAGCCGAGCTTCTGGCTGAACTTGACCACGCTCGACTGGCTGCGGCCGATCTCGGCCGCAAGTGCGGCCGTCGACAGCCGCAGCATCTGGTTGGGGTTGTCGACGATGTAACGGCCGATCTCGCGATCGCCGGGCGCCATGCCGTCGAGCTTGGCATTGATCCTGCTTAAGATAGACACGGAAATCCCCTCGCTCTTGAGACTTGCAAGACGAGGAATAAATTATTCCAATTTTGATTGACAGCCAAGAACGCAGAATTAATTCTCAGCTCGACCCGGGCCACCGCCCGGGATTCCCAGGCAGGTCGCCGGGGTGACCCTCAAGGTTTCAGCCATGGATAGATTGCGGATCGTCGGCGGACAGAGACTGCAAGGCGCGGTCACCATATCAGGCGCCAAGAATGCCGCTTTGCCGCAGATCGCGGCTGCGCTGCTCAGCCCCTACCCACTCGAACTGACCAACCTGCCCGATGTGACCGAGGTCCAAAACATGCTCGGCGTGGTGCGGCTTCACGGCGCCGAAATCACCCGGTCCGCCCATGCCGCGATCATTAATACCAGTGCCGCCGTTTCCAAGGAGACGTCCTACGACACGGTTCGGAAGATGCGGGCGACGGTGCTCGTCCTGGCGCCGTTGCTGGCGCGGTTCGGCCATGCCCGGGTTTCGCTGCCAGGCGGCTGCGCGATCGGCGCGCGGCCGGTCGACATGCATGTCACCGCACTCGCCGCGCTGGGCGCCAGGATCGCCATAGAGAACGGCCTGATCGTCGCCTCGGCGCCGAACGGATTGACCGGCACCCGCATCGTGCTCCCGTCGCCATCGGTCGGGGCGACGGAAACCGCCATGATGGCGGCGACCACGGCCAAGGGCGAAACCGAAATCCTGAACGCGGCGCGCGAACCGGAAGTGGCTGACCTCGCCGCTTGCCTCAGCGCCATGGGCGCGCGCATCGAGGGCGCAGGCACGCACCGCATCCTGATCGCGGGCGACACCAACTGGCGCGCCGCCAGCCACGACATCATCCCGGACCGCATCGAGGCGGGCACCTATGCCATCGCCGCCGCCATCACCAGCGGCCAGCTTGAGCTGACGCATGCCCGGCTCGAACACATGGCCTCGGTGGTGCAATTGCTGGAGGCGACCGGCGTCAGCGTCTGGCCGGGCGACCGGGGACTGATCGTCTCGCGCGACCGGCCGCTCAAGGCAGCCGACCTCACCACGGAACCCTATCCGGGGTTCCCGACCGACCTGCAGGCGCAGTTCATGGCGCTGATGTGCTGCGCGCAGGGCGCCTCGCTGCTGCGCGAAACCATCTTCGAGAACCGCTTCATGCATGTACCCGAACTGATGCGGCTCGGCGCCAACATCAAGCTGCAAGGCACCATGGCGCTGGTGCGCGGCGGCGAGAAACTGCACGGGGCGCAAGTGATGGCCACCGACCTGCGCGCTTCGGTGTCGCTGGTGCTGGCGGCGCTGGTCAGCGAAGGCGAGACCATCATCAACCGGGTCTATCACCTCGACCGCGGCTACGAGCAACTGGACCGCAAGCTGCGCCTGTGCGGCGCCGACATCGAGCGGCTGGGCGCATGAATACCGACACGGATTATTTTCTCGGCGTCGATGGCGGCGGCACCGGTTGCCGCGCCCGTCTCGAGGACGCGCAAGGCATGGTGCTGGGACAAGGCCTGTCCGGCCCGGCGACGACGCGGCTCGGCATCGAGGCAGCATTGGGCTCCATTGCCAAAGCCTACGGCGCGGCGATCGATGAAGCAGGTTTCGCGCCCGCCGAGACCGTCCGCATCCATGCCGGCATCGGCCTTGCCGGCATCGGCCGCAAAGGCGCGCTGGAGGCGCTGCGGGCAATCGCGCATCCCTTTGCCAGCATCGACTTCGTCAGCGACGGTGTCGGCGCCTGCCTTGGCGCGCATTCGGGCCAGGACGGCGCCATCGTCATCGCCGGGACCGGCTCGATCGGCCTTGGCTTTGTCGAGGGCCGCGACCTGCGCGCCGGCGGCTATGGATTTCCGATCTCCGACGAGGGCAGCGGCGCCGACCTCGGACTGAAAGCCGTGCAACTGGCGCTGCGCGCCCATGACGGCCGCCACGAACGGACGGCGCTGCTGGCGGAACTCATGCAGCGCTTCGCCGGCGACCCGATGGAGGCCGTCGCCTGGATGGACCGCGCCAGCGCCACGGACTATGCCGCACTTGCACCCATGGTGATGCGGCATGCCGACCAAGGCGACCCCGCCGGACGCCGCATCGTGCAAAGCGCCGCCGAGCAGATCGACACGCTGGTGCGGGTGCTGTTCGAAAAAGGTGCGCCGCGCGTGACCCTGCTGGGCGGCCTTGCCAGCCCGCTCGAGCCCTGGCTTTCCCCCGACGTCCGGCGCCGCCTGAAACCCGCGGACGGCGACGCCGTGTCCGGAGCGATCATTCTTGCCAAGAAATCGGCATGCAAGGGATAGGTGGCAAGAGTAGGAATAAAATATTCCAAATTTCTATTGACGATGTGAATATCAAATTCTAAAAAGTTAACAGGAGAACCTGCGGTGACGGACCACGGTCTGTTGCACCGTTTGCCGGTCGAGCCATGCCGGACCGCGCAGCAGATTTTTTGAAAGCATTGGGATGACCGAGCAACGGTTGATGTCTGAGCTGGGCCGGCTGGTTTCCGAAGGCCGGAATCCAGGGACCGTCGACATCGACTTGCTGCCGACCATCGACGTGCTGCGCAGGATCAATCACGAGGACAGGCTTGTCCCGGCGGCCGTCGAAAAGGTGCTGCCGGAAATCGCCACCGCGGTGGATCGGATCGTGCTCGCCTTCCAGAAAGGCGCGCGGCTTGTCTATATCGGCGCCGGCACCAGCGGCAGGCTTGGCGTGCTCGACGCTTCGGAGTGCCCGCCCACATTCGGCGTGCCCGAAGGCATGGTGGTCGGCCTGATCGCCGGTGGGTCCGACGCCCTGGTGCGCTCAACGGAAGGCGCCGAGGATGACCCGAAGATGGGCGCCAAGGCCTTGCAGGACATCACGCTCACACCTGACGACGTGGTGGTCGGCATCGCGGTCAGCGGGCGCACGCCCTATGTGATCGGCGGGCTGACCTATGCCAAGAAGATCGGCGCGACGACCGTCGCGCTGTCCTGCAATCCGGCCTCGGCCATTGCCGGCATCGCCGAGATCGCCATCTCGCCGGTCGTCGGTCCGGAGGTGCTCACCGGCTCGACGCGGCTGAAATCGGGAACAGCACAGAAGCTGGTGCTCAACATGCTGACCACGGCTTCGATGATCCGCATCGGCAAGAGCTACCAGAACCTGATGGTCGACCTGAACCCGTCGAACAGGAAGCTGGTCGTCCGGGCGATCAGGATCGTCATGCAGGCGACCGGCTGCACCGCGCCGCAGGCGCGGCAGGCGCTCGACCGGACCGGCAATGACGTCAAGCTGGCGATCCTGGTCACCATCACCGGCCTCGACGTCGAAGCGGCGCGGGCCGCTTTGGCCAAGGCCGGAGGGTTCCTGCGAAAGGCGATCAGCGACGAAGCGGCCTGAGGCCGCTTTAGACAAGACGGCTAAAGCCGCTTTAGACAAGACGGCTGAAGCCGCTTTAGACAAGACGGCGTCAAGCCGCATAGACTGGGCCGATACTCCAAAGCATGTGTGCCTTGGAAGCGGCCCGCGGAAACTGCAAGGCATCGAGTTCAATAATGGGAGACGAGAATGGTTCATCTTACAGGAAGGCTGCTTTCGGGCATCACCCTTGCCGCGATGCTCGGCATCGCCACGGTTTCGGCGCAGGCGGCGACATTGCACATGGCCTGGTCGCAGGACGCCACCGGGCTTGACCCCCACAAGCAGACGGCGTTCTCGTCGCTGCGGCTTTTGGAGCTCATCTACGAGCCGCTGGTGCGGCTCGACGCCAGCCTGCAGATCATCCCCGCTATCGCCACCTCCTGGGAATTCTCGAAAGACGGCAAGGAGCTGACCTTCAAGCTCGATCCCAAGGCGAAATTCCAGGACGGCACGGCGGTAACCTCCGCCGACGTCAAGGCGTCGTTCGAGCGCATCCTCGACGAGAAGACGGGTGCCGCCGCCCGCGCCAACTTCCTGTCGATCGCCAGCATTGACACGCCTGATGCGGCGACCGTCGTGTTCCACCTCTCGCAGCCCGACGCGCCAATCCTGACGGCGATGAGCGACGTCAACGCGGCCATCGTTCCGGCGGCTGAAATCAAGGCCGGATCGATCGGCACGAAGACGGTCGGTTCCGGCCCGTTCAAGCTCGACAAATGGGACCCAAACGCCAAGGAAGTCCTGAGCGCCAACAAGGACTGGGCCGGCGGCGCGACCGGCGTCGACGGCATCGAGATCAGCGTGCTGCCCGACGAGGCGGCGATCCTCGCCGCCATGCGCACCAAGCAGATCGATTTCGCCCTGCTCAACGACCCGCTCGTCGCCACGCTGGTGCCGAAAGAAGCCAACCTGCAATTGAACCGTGTACCGGTGCTTGCCTATAACGTGCTGCAGCTCAACCCATCGCGCAAGCCGATGACCGAGCTCAAGGTGCGCCAGGCGATCTCCTGCGCCATCGACCGGCAGGAGGTGCTGGACACCGCCGCGCTGGGCGAAGGCAAGGTCACCGGGCCGCTGACCATCCCGGCGCTGGCGACCGATCCGAGCCAGTTGTTCTGCTACAAGCGCGATGTCGAAAAAGCCAAGAAGCTGATGGCCGAGGCCGGCTTTGCCGACGGCTTTTCGGCGACCGTGATCGGCGCCACCGGCGAGCCGCCGACGGCGGCGGCGGAAGCCCAGGTCATCCAGTCGCAGCTCGCCGAGATCGGCGTCAAGCTCGACATCAAGATGATGGAGCTCAACGTCTATGTCGACGCCTGGCTGAAGGGCGATTTCGACATGGCGATCGCGCTCAATGGCGGCCGGGCCGACCCCTATACGATGTACAACCGCTACTGGACCAAGGCTGGCAATCTGCAGAAGGTGGCGAACTATATCGACGATACACTCGACAGCCTGATGCAGCAGGGCCGCGCCGAGACCGATCCGGCCAAACGCAAGGCGATCTTCGCCGCGTTCGAGAAGCACCTCGCCGAGGTATCGCCGTGGATCTGGCTCTACACCTCCTACAGCTACACGGCCCAGCAGAAAAACATCGCCGGCTTCGTGCCGACGCCGACCGGCACGCTGTTCAGCCTGAGCAAGGTGACCATCCAATAGCGCCGGATTCGGCAACGGGACGAGAGGTCTTCCTGGCGTGAACTATCTCTTGCGACGGCTGGCGACGTTTCCTCTCGTCCTGCTTGGCGTATCCATCCTGGTCTTCGTCGCGATCCGGATGGTGCCTGGCGATTCGATCACGGCGATGCTGGGCACCGAGGCCGGCCTGCTGACGCCGGCACAACGAGATTCGCTCGCCGCCTACTTCGGCATCGACCAACCCTGGTTCGTTCAATACTGGCGCTGGATCGGCGGCATCCTGCACGGCAATTTCGGCATTTCCGTCACCTATGGCAGGCCGGTTCTCGACGTCATCCTCGAGCGTTTTCCGCTGACGCTGGAATTGGCAGTGCTGTCAATGATCATCGCGCTTCTCGTCGGCATGCCGGCCGGCATCTACGCCGCCACGCACAACGAAAAACCGTCCGACCTTGGGGTGCGCATCGTCGCCATGATCGGCCAATCGACGCCGAGTTTCGTGCTTGGCCTCTTGATCATCTACACGCTGTCGGCCGGCTTCGGCGTGCTGCCGGCGATGGGCGAATTCGCGCCGCTCTGGCAGGATCCCTTGCGCAATCTCAGCCAGCTGATCCTCCCCGCCATCACGCTCGGCTTCGCCTTCGCGGCGTCCGTCACCCGCATCGCGCGCTCGGCGATGCTGGACGTGTTGAGCGACGATTATGTCCGCACGGCCCGCAGCAAGGGCGCTTCGGCGCGCAGTGTCATCTGGCGGCACGCTTTGCCCAATGCGCTGATCCCGGTGGTGACGCTGAGCGGCATAGAGTTCGGCTACCTCCTGGGCGGCGCCGTCATCGTCGAGCAAATCTATGCCCTGCCCGGCCTCGGACGCATGGTGCTCGATGCCATCCTGCAGCGCGACTACGCGCTGGTGCAGGGCAGCGTTCTGTTCATCGCCTTCAACTTCATGATCGTCAATCTCCTGGTCGACCTCGCCTATGTCGCGCTCGATCCGCGCATCCGGCTGGGGGAACAGTGATGCGGATCCTGCGTGCCATCTTCGGCCATGGCAGCGGCCGCATCGGCGGCGTCATCGTGTGCGTCTATCTGCTGCTCGCCATCCTCGGCCTGCTGGGGCTGACGCCGCACAATCCGATCACGCAATACCGTATCGACCGGCTGCACGCGCCCGGCGCCGCCTACTGGATGGGCACCGACCTGTTCGGCCGCGACGTCGCCAGCCGCCTGATGGCGGGCATCGGCCAGTCCTTTACGGTCGCCTTCTTCTCGGTGGCCTTCGCGTCCCTTGCCGGAACGGTCCTGGGGCTTGCCGCCGCCTGGCTCGGGCGCCGCTGGGATGGCGTGGTGATGCGGATCACGGACGTGCTGCTGGCCTTCCCGGCGATCCTTCTGGCGCTGCTTATCGTCACCGTCGCCGGACCGGGCACATGGACCAGCGTGGTGGCCATCGGCATCGTCTACACGCCGATTTTCACGCGCGTGGTGCGGGGCCCCGCGCTGTCGCTCAAGACACGCGAATTCGTCGATGCCGCGCGCACCTTCGGCAGCAGTACGAGCTATATCGTCACGCGCCACCTGCTGCTCAACCTCGTGGCACCGCTGACCGTGCAGGTGACGCTGGCGCTCGCCTGGGCGCTGCTGACCGAAGCCGGCCTGAGTTTCCTGGGCCTTGGCACGCAGCCGCCCGCCGCGTCGCTCGGCCTGATGCTGAGCGACAGCCGCAATTTGATGGAAACGGCACCCTGGCTGCTGATCTTCCCAGGCCTGGCGATCATGATCAGCATTCTGGGCTTCAACCTTTTGGGCGACGCCTTGCGCGACATCCTCGACCCCAGGATGCGGAGAGTGTTGGCATGACCCCGCTGCTGTCGGTCTCGGACCTGCGCGTCGGCTTCGGCCGCAATCCCAAGGCCAATGAGGTGGTGCGCGGGGTCAGCTTCGATGTCGCCGACGGCGAGACGCTGGCCATTGTCGGCGAAAGCGGCTCGGGCAAATCGGTGACGGCGCTGTCGATCAACCGGCTCGTCGATTTCGGCGGCGGCCGCATTACCGGCGGTTCCATGAAGCTGAAGCGGGTCGATGGGACCGTCTTCGAGTTGGCAGCCGCGACTGAACCGCAACTGACCGGCATTCGCGGCGCCGAGATCGGCATGATCTTTCAGGAACCGATGACCTCGCTCAACCCGGTGCTGACCATCGGCACCCAGATCGAGGAATCGTTCCGCCTGCATCGCGGACTGACGGGCCCGCAAGCCACGGCGGCAGCCAGGGACGCGCTCGACCGCGTGCGCATTCCAGATGCCGCGCGACGGCTGAAATACACGCCCAACCAGTTGTCCGGCGGCATGCTGCAGCGGGTGATGATCGCGATTGCGCTCGCCTGCAATCCGCGCCTGCTGATCGCCGACGAGCCGACGACGGCGCTCGACGTCACCGTGCAGGCACAGATCATGGCGCTGCTTGCCGAGCTGAAGCGCGAAAGCGGCATGTCGATGATCTTCATCACCCACGATATCGGCCTGGTCGCCGGCATCGCCGACAAGGTGATGGTGATGCAAAACGGCCAGGCCGTGGAACAGGGCGAACTGAACCAGATCCTCGACCGCCCGCAGCATTCTTACACACAGCACCTGCTGCAGGACGTGCCGCATTTCGCCAGTGGCCGGGCGACACGCGTGGACGGACAGCGCGACAAGGCCGTGAACACGCAAACGGCCTTGAGGGTCGATGGGCTCGTGGTTCGGTTTCCGCTCAAGAGCAGCTTCTTCAGTCGCGCGACCGGCGCGGTGCATGCCGTCGACGGGGTCGATTTCGACCTGATGCAAGGCGAGACGCTGGCCATCGTCGGCGAGAGCGGCTCGGGTAAATCCACCACCGCCAAGGCGGTGCTGGGGCTGGTGCGGTCGACACGCGGCAGCTTCTCGGTCGGCACGCGAACGGCCACGTCGGAGCGCGGCGCCAAGCCCGTGCAGATGGTGTTCCAGAACCCCTACGCCTCGCTCAACCCAAGGCTGACCATCGAAAGCATCCTGGCCGAACCGGTGATCGCCACCGGCGGGCGGGCGGATGCCCAAACGCGGGCCAGAATGGCCGGCCTGCTCGAACGCGTCGGCCTGCCCAAGGACAGCCTGGAGCGCTACCCGCATGAATTCTCCGGCGGCCAGCGGCAAAGACTGTGCATTGCCCGCGCGCTGATGCTCAACCCGTCCGTCGTGGTTCTCGACGAAGCGGTATCGGCGCTCGATGTCTCGGTGCAGGCCAAAGTGCTGGAGCTGCTGCTCGACCTGCAGCGCGAATATGCGCTGGCCTATCTGTTCATCTCGCACGATATGGCCGTGGTCGAGCGGATCGCGCACCGCATCGCGGTCATCTATGCCGGCCAGATCGTCGAGATCGGCGACGCGCGGTCCGTGCTGTCGAAGCCGAGGCATTCCTATACGAAGAAGCTGATCGCCGCCGTTCCGACCATCAACCGGCGGCACGAGCATTTCGAGATCGACACGCGCCAGGTGCCGTCGCTGGTGCGCCCGCAGGGGTTTGAGCCGGCTCCGGCGAAATGGGAGCGGTTTGGAGGGGATCATATGGCGAGGGTGGAGGCGTGATGGCCCTGGGATATGTAAGGTCGGCGGGACAGCGCTACCTCTCCGAAGGAGGCCGGCATTGAGTAGCCTCTCCCAGCTCTTCGACCGCGCATTCGCGCCCTTGGCAACGGCAGTGACCGCCAGACGTATCCCTGGCGGCGTGCTCGGCATTGTCAGCCGCGATGGCGAGCGCATCGTCCGCGCAATCGGCTCGGCGCAGTTCGTGCCGAAGCCGCGGCCGATGCAGGAAAACACCTGGTTCGACCTGGCGTCGCTGACCAAGGTGATCTTCACAACGCCGCGTATCCTGGCGCTGGCGCAGGACGGCATCATCGATCTCGACGCACCGCTGATCTCGGTGCTTCCCGACCTTCGCCAATATGACGCCAACGCCTGGGAGCGGAAGGTGACCTTCCGACAGTGCCTCGGCCACCAGACGCCCTTCCCCGCAGTCGAGCCGATCTACACCTACGGACGCGATCCCGAGCTGCTGCGCGCCTTCATCCTGCAGCGCGAATGGCGGGCGCGCGACCCCGTCTATTCCGACATCAACTTCATCCTGCTCGGCTTTGCGCTGGAGCGGCTTTCGGGCAAGAGCATTCGCGCCATGGAGCCCGGCCCGAGCTTTGCCTGGTCCACGGAACCCGATGCCGCCGCGGCGACCGAGGATTGCACCTGGCGCCACCGCGTGCTGTCCGGCGAGGTCCACGACGACAATTGCTCGGCGTTGCAGGGCGCTGGTCACGCAGGCCTGTTCGGTACGGCCGCTTCGGTGCTCAACTTCGCCCGGGGACTGCTGGACGGAACCGGCGCATCGGAACAATCGATCGCGCTGATGCGCGCGCCGTTGTCGGCCACCCGAACCCATGGTTGGGAACGACCTTACGAAGGCTGGTCCGGGGGTGCGTTATGCAGTCCGGGAACGATCGGCCATACCGGCTTTACCGGTACGGGACTGTGGATAGACTTCGACAAGAGCAAGGCGTGGACCTTGCTCACCAACCGCATCCATCCGACACGTCATTTCGACAGCGGCATCGTCTCGCTGCGGCAAGCCGTCGGCGATCTCATCAACAGGGGCTAGGGATAGACCATGGAACCAATCTGGGCTGCCGGCCTGATGACCGGCACCGTGCTTGACGGCAACATCGACGTGGCGCTGATCAAGACCGATGGCGAGCGGATCGAGGATTTTGGCACCTACCGGCTGATGCCCTATTCCCCGTCGATCCGCTCCCTGCTGGAGGAGACGCTGACCGCGGCCAGGGCCTGGAATTTTGTCGGGCCGGAACCGGCGATCTTCAGCAAGGCGGAAGAGGCGCTGACGCGTGCGCAGTCGGCGGCGGTGAAGGAACTCGTCGAAGGGTACGGCATGACGATGGCCGATATCGGCGTCGTCGGCTTTCACGGCCAGACCGTGCTGCATCGCGCGCCGCAGGTCGGACGGTTCGGCCAGACCCGCCAGCTTGGCGACGGCGAGTTGATGCATGAGATCCTCGGCACCAAGGTCGCCTATGATTTCCGTTCGGCCGACATGCGCGCCGGCGGGCAAGGCGCGCCACTGGCAGCCGCCTATCACACCGCGCTGATGCGCAGCGCCGGCGCCAGCGGCGAGGTGGCCGTGCTCAATCTCGGCGGCGTCGCTAACATCACCTGGTGGGACGGCGCCGACAATGTCATCGCCTTCGATACCGGCCCCGCCAATGCGCCGCTCAACGATTTCATCAAGTCGAAAGGGCTCGGCGAAATGGACCGTGACGGCGCGCTGGGCCGCGCGGGCAAGGTGGACGAAGCCCGGCTCGCCAAGCTGTTGCAGCATCCCTATCTGACCAAGGCCTATCCGAAATCGCTCGACCGTTTCGACTTCAGCGCGGCCATGGCCGACGACCTGAACGCCGAGGATGGCGCGGCGCTGCTTACCGCGTTTACTGCCGCCGCAGTCGGCAAGGCGCTCGACCTTCTGCCAAGCCGGCCGAAGAAGCTGGTGGTCAGCGGCGGCGGCCGTCACAACCCGACGATGATGGCCATGCTCGCCAGCCGCGCCGGCGTCGAGGTGGTGCTGGCCGAAAGCCTCGGCTGGAGCGGCGACGCGGTGGAGGCGGAGTGCTTTGCCTTCCTCGCGGTGCGCGTGCTGCGCGGCCTGCCGATCAGTTTCCCGAGCACGACCGGCGCACCGGAACCGATGCGCGGCGGAAAGCTGGCTGACTGATCACGCGGGCGATAGATTCTTCTGCAGGAAAATTCGGCTGCGGCCGACCGGGAAATCGGCCAGCGTCCCAAAAGGTTGATAACCTTGCCGCTGATAGACCTTGGCGGCGTTGGGATTAAAAGTGTCGATCCAGGCATTTTGGCAGCCGCGTGCCACGGCTTCGCGTTCGGCTGCATCCAGCATCTGGCCTGCCATATGCTGGCCGCGCAGCCTTTCGTCGACCCACAGCCACTGCACGTAGAGCCAGCCCCAGGCGGTGTAGCCCGAGATGCCGGCGACGACAGCGCCGTCCTCGTCGCGCACAAATACGGCCAGCGCCTTCCTTTCGGACGCGCCGACATCGCCATCGTTGAACGCCGTCAGCCGTTCACTGAGAAAGGCGAGTTCTTCCGGCACGGGATTTGCCGTCGTTTCAAGTGTCGTGTTCATGGCTCTTTCCGGATTGCGCGGTTGGAAGCGTCAAGAGGGCGGAAGTCGGATGCGGCAATGCCGTAGCGCTTGAGCTTGTCGTAGAACGTCTTGCGCGGCACGCCGAGCGCGTCGATGGCGCCGCGCACGTCGCCGCCATGATCGCGCAGCGCGTCGCGGATGAGCTGCGCCTCGTATTGCCCGACCCGCTCGGGCAGTGCGGCGGCCGGCTCCGGCAGCCGCGCGACCGCCCTGGTTTCGTCATCGGCACCAAGTCCGAGCGCGACGCGATCGGCGAAATGCGCGAGCTCGCGCACGTTGCCCGGCCAGTCGTGCGCCTGGAGATGATGGCTCACGGCGGCGTTCACCTTGGCGACAGGGCGGCCAAACCGCTCCGCCGCCTTGCCGAGGAAATGGCCGAACAGCATCGCGATATCGCCGCGCCGCTCGCGCAAGGGCGGAATGCGCAGCGTCACCACGTTGAGGCGGAAATAGAGGTCCTCGCGGAAATCGCCGCGCTGGTCGGGCCGGCCGAGGTTGACCTTGGTCGCCGCGACGACCCTGAGATCGAGGCGCCGCGTCTCGTTCGAGCCGAGCGGGGTGAGGCTGCGCGTCTCCAGCACCCGCAAGAGCTTGACCTGCGACGCCGGCGGCATGGATTCGATCTCGTCGAGGAACAGCGTACCGCCGCTGGAGTGCTCTATCCGGCCGATCCGCCGCCGCTGCGCGCCGGTGAACGCGCCGGCCTCATGGCCGAACAGCTCGCTTTCGATGACGGTTTCGGGCAGAGCGCCGCAATTCAATGCGACGAAGGGCTTTGCGCGGCGGCGGCCCCACCGGTGCAGGAGGTCGGCCACCACTTCCTTGCCGGTTCCCGTCTCGCCTTCCACCAGCACGTCGACATCCATGTCCGCGATCTGGCGCAAGGTTTCACGCAGTCGGCGGATGGCGGGCGCCTCGCCGATCAACGGCATGCCGTCGGCGGCAAGTGCCGCGGCTTCGCGCAGCCGCCGGTTTTCCATCACCAGCCGCCGCTTCTCCGATGCCCGCGTCAGGGCCTCGACCAGGCGCTCCCCCGCATAGGGTTTCGGAATGAAATCATAGACGCCGTCCTTGAGCGCGGCGACGGCAAGATCGACATCGCCATGCCCGGTGACCAGGATCACCGGCAAGTCGGGGTCAACAGCCTTGACGCGGTCGAAGAGCTGCAGACCGTTCATGCCGGGCATACGGATATCGCTGACGACCACACCATCGAAATCCGTGTCGACGACACCAAGCGCTGCCTCGGCGGCGTCGAGCGCGATCACCGTGAAGCCGGCAAGTTCAAGCAGTTGCGTGGTGGCGTGAAGCAGGTCCGCATCGTCGTCGACGAGCGCCACCAACCCTGATCCCTGCGTCATTCGATCCGCCTCAAGTCGATGGTGAAGGATGCGCCGCTGGCCGTGTCGGGGTCGAGCCGCAGCGTGCCGCCCAATTCCTGGGCGATCTCCTGCGAGATCACCAGGCCGAGGCCAAGCCCCTTTTCCTTGGTGGTCTGGAACGGCATGAACAGATTGCCGGCGGCTTCCGGCCCGAGGCCGGGACCATTGTCGCGCACCGAAATCAGCACCCTGTCGCCACGTTCGGCGAGGTCGATCTCGATACGGGGATCGGGCCGGTCCTTCATGGCGTCCAGCGCATTCTGCAACAGGTTGACGAGAATCTGCTCCAGCCGGATGCGGCTTGCCATCACCAATGGCGATGCGTTACCGCGCGGCTTGACGATGGTGACGCCGGAATCTCGGATGCGGCCGGACAGAAGCGACAACGCGCCCTCGATCGCCTCGCGCACCGGCAACGGCGATGCCGCGACGCCGGGCCGGCGAGCAAAGGTGCGCAGCGTGCCGGTGATGGCGCCGATGCGTTCGGTCATCGACACGATCGAGGTCAGATTGGCGCTCGTCGGTTCGGTCTTGCCGGCCTCGAGAAACCGGCCCGCATTCTCCGCATAGGTGCGGATCGCGGCGACCGGCTGGTTGATCTCATGCGCTACGCCGGCGGCGATCTGGCCGAGGATGGAGAGCCGGTTGGCCTGGGCGAGATCGTCGCGCAGCCGGCGGACCTTGGCCTCGGCGTTTTCGCGCTCGGCGATTTCGCCGGCAAGGGCCGTGTTCGATCGCGTCAATTCGGCGGTCCGGGTGCTGACGCGGCTCTCGAGCTCGGTGTTCATGCGCGCCAGCGCCTCCTGCCGCAGCCGGCGCGTGCGACGCCGCCGGGTGAACACATAGGCAAGCAGCCCCATCAGCAGCAGCCCGAGCAGTGTCGTCAGGCGCGCCGTGTTGGCGGCGGAGGTCATGGCGGCATCGGAGGGTGTCAGCAGCCACAGGCGCCAGCCGGGGACAGCACCGGGCAAGTCCTGCACCACCTCGACGAACCGGCGCGATTTTCCGGCTTCGTCGATTGTCGCCAGACCGTCACCGGCGCCACGCCGTATCGGCAGCGGCTCGAAGGCGGCGTCGATCAGTTGAAGCCGGTCATGCGCCGCGGCGGCGTCCGCGGCGGAGAGCGGCGCCAGCGCATGGAAGCGCCAATCGGGCTGGCTGGTGGCCAGAACGACACCGCGCTCGTCGGTGACGAAAACGCGAAAGCCGCTGGCGCGCCAATTGGCTTCGACACCGCCGAGTTCGACCTTCAGAACCGCGACGCCAAGCGGTTTGCCACCATCGTCGACACGGCCGGCGAGGTAGAGACCCGGCTTGCCGCTGATCGTGCCGAGGCCATACTGGCTGGCCGCGCCGTTGGCCATCGCATCGGTGAAATAGTGACGAAAATTATAGTCGATGCCGACAAAGCTGTCCGGCTGGCCGGCATTGCTGGCTGATATCGCCATGCCCGCCGTGTCGATGACATAGATGGCCGAGGCCGATGCATCGCCGGCTATGGCCTTCAGCTTGGCGTCGAGAGCGGTTTCCTCGACTTTCCCGGCGCGGCGCAGCGCGGCGCGCACCGCATCGTCGCGCGCCAGCACCAGCGGCACGAGACGCTGCTTTTCGATTTCGCCGGTCAGGGTTCCGGCCGCCAGCGGCAAGGCGGCAAGTGCCCCGTCGCGCAAGTTGCCGGCGGCCTGATCCTCGGCGATGCGCCCGGCAACGGCGACCGCTCCCACCAGCACCGCGAGCGCGATCGCCGCAAGCAGCCAACGGCCGCCGCGCAGGCGCACTACCGCTTCGCGCAACAGGTCGCGGGCGGCAAACCCTGGGGCTTCGCTATCGATGCGCTGTCGCGGCGTCGGCCCTCTCCCTTCCCTGCACGGCTTTGGCCCCAGTCTAATGCGAAATTCCGCCAGGGCAAACAAGACCTGTGCGGAAATCCGCACAAGCTTCCGCCGACAGCAGGGCAGGAACGGCTGAAACCTAGGGATTTCGGCCTATTCGCCATCTGGCACAGCGCTTGCAAAGGTCCTAGCAGCGGCGGGCAACCGGAGCGCCGCGATGGGAGAAGTCACGCAGGGCGGGTTCCGTCCATCCGGCCAGGGAGAGTTCGATGCATATCGCAGACCAATCCGCCGCGCCCGCCGCGCAGCGCAAGCCCCTCTATGCCCAGCTCTACGTGCAGGTGCTCGTAGCAATCACCGTCGGGATCCTGCTCGGCCATTACTATCCGTCGATCGGCGAGAGCATGAAGCCGCTCGGCGATGCCTTCATCAAGCTGGTCAAGATGATCATCGCCCCGGTCATCTTCCTGACGGTCGCAACCGGCATCGCCGGCATGAGCGACCTGCAGAAGGTCGGCCGTGTCGCCGGCAAGGCGATGCTATACTTCCTCACCTTCTCGACGCTTGCGCTCATCATCGGCCTTGTCGTGGCCAATGTCGTGCAGCCGGGCGCCGGCTTCAACATCGACCCGGCAACGCTCGACGCATCGACTGTGAACACTTACGCCGCCAAGGCGCATGACCAGTCAGTCACCGGCTTCCTGATGAACATCATCCCCGGCACGATCGTCGGCGCCTTCGCCGACGGCGACATCCTGCAGGTGCTGTTCTTCTCGGTGCTGTTCGGCATCGCGCTGGCGCTGGTCGGCGACAAGGGCACGCCGGTGCTCAACTTCCTGCAGGCGCTGATGGCGCCGATGTTCAAGCTGGTCGGCGTGCTGATGAAGGCAGCGCCGATCGGCGCGTTCGGCGCGATGGCCTTCACCATCGGTAAATACGGCATCGGCTCGGTCATCAACCTCGCCATGCTGGTCGGAACCTTCTACGCGACCTCGTTCCTGTTCGTGTTCGTCGTGCTCGGTGCGGTCTGCCGCTACAACGGCTTCTCGATCCTGTCCCTGATCCGCTACATCAAGGAAGAGCTCCTCCTGGTGCTGGGTACATCGTCGTCGGAAGCCGCACTGCCCTCGCTGATGGAGAAGATGGAAAAGGCCGGCGCCAAGCGCTCGGTGGTCGGGCTGGTCATCCCGACCGGCTATTCCTTCAATCTCGACGGCACCAATATCTACATGACGCTGGCGGCGCTGTTCATCGCCCAGGCGACGAACATCCATCTGTCGATATCAGACCAGATCCTGCTGCTGCTGGTCGCCATGCTCTCTTCGAAAGGTGCCGCCGGCATCACCGGGGCCGGCTTCATCACCTTGGCCGCGACGCTTTCTGTGGTTCCTTCGGTGCCGGTAGCTGGCATGGCGCTGATCCTTGGCGTCGACCGCTTCATGTCGGAATGCCGGGCGCTGACCAACTTCGTCGGCAATGCGGTGGCGACGCTGGTCGTGGCGCGCTGGGAGGGCGAGCTCGATGAAGCCAAGCTGGCCAGGGCATTGGCTGGTACGGCCGACGACAGCCTGCCGGCGGACATCGTTCCCGCCGAGTAATCCGCCGTTCCGTGAAATGACGATGGCCGCAGGCACCCAGCTTGCGGCCATCGGCTTATGTCCGTGATGTCAGACGGCTTTGCCCAGCGGCGACTCGCCTATGCGCCGAAGAAATGGCAGCGCGACGGATCGACCTGCATCGCAATCCGACCGCGCAGCTTGAGCTCAGCCATTGAAGTCCCTTCTCGTGTCCGGATATGTGCTTGGGCCGACAGGCATGGGAGCCGCCAACGTGCCGAAATCGTCGAACAGGACAAGGCTGGCGGCACCAACCAGCCCGGCGTGGCGGCCGAGCTGGGCCTGGACGACCGGCACGTCGCGATAGGCGAGCATGGCGCGCTGGCGGATGATCGCCCCGATGACGGGCGCCATCAGGTCGAGGCCATTGGCGATGCCGCCGCCGACGACCAGCACGTCGGGCGAATAGAGATGCAAGAGATTGGTGAAGCCGACGCCGAGCCAGCGGGCCTCCTCCTTGAGCAGGGCCACAGCGAGATCATCCTGCAGCCGCGCGGCCTCGACCACGTGGCGTCCCGTCACCTCAGCGTTGGCCGACAGGCGGCGCAGCGTGGAGCCATCGAAGGCTGACGTGGCGGCATTGGCGCGGCGGCCGAGCGCGGTTCCCGAGGCGATGGCCTCGAAGCAGCCGACGACGCCGCAAACGCAGCGCTCGCCCTCGTTGGTGATGGTCATGTGGCCGATCTCGGCGGCAAGGCCGCGGCGGCCATGCAGGATGCGCCCGTCGGCGACGACGCCGCCGCCGATCCCGGTCGAGACGGTGACGAAGACCAGTGAGCGCGCGCCATGGCCGGCGCCGAAGCGCCATTCGCCAAGTGCGGCCGCATTGGCGTCGTTCTCCAGCCTTACCGGCAGGCCGAGCCGCCGCTCGAGGATGTCGGCCAGCGGCACGTCCTGCCAGCCGGCCAGCGTCGGCGGTCCGACGGCGATGCCGGCCAGCGGATCGAGCGGGCCCGGCGCGCCGACGCCGACGCCGAGGATCGACAGCCCCGGCGCCTCGGCATGGACGGTCGCGGCCAGCGCCTCGATCTGGCCGATCACTGCATCGGGGCCGGCCTGCGCCTGCGTCGGCACCACCGCGAAGGCCAGTATCTTGCCGTCACGGTCAACCAGAGCGGCACGAAGCTCGCTGCCGCCAAGGTCGATCGCAAGAGCGGCTTCAATGCTCATCAGGCCGCGACCTTCAAATCATGCAGCCAGCCGATGCGGCCGGCGAGATCCTTGTCGCCGAAAGCGAGCGAACCGAGCACCACGGTCTCGGCACCTGCCGCGCGAAGCCGCGGCACGGTTTCGTGGCGGATGCCGCCATCGGCGGCGAGCACCACAGCCGCCTCGCGGCCGGCGTTCCGCAGGATAGCGCGGGCCTCGCCCAGCCTGTCGCAGGCTTTCTCCGACAGGCCCTGGCCCTTGACCCCGATCGCGGTGCCGAGAAGCGTGACGAAAGCCACCTCGGAAACGAAAGGCGTCACCGCCTCGACCGGCGTTTCCAGCCTCAACACGACGCCGGCTTCGGCGCCGAGTGCACGCGCCAGCCGCACCGCGCGCAGACCCGATTCGCCATTCTCGGCATGGACGCTGATCATGTCGGCGCCAGCCTCGATGAACTGGCGGGTCTGTTCCTCGACGATCGCCCCGTCGACCATCAGATGGACGTGGATGGGCTTGGCCGTCAGTTTGGCAATGCGGGCGACGAGATCGGGGAAGAACAGGAAGGACGGCGCGAAATGGCCGTCCGCGACATCGATGTGGTGCAGATCGACATAGGGTTCGATGCGCCTGAGGTCGCTCTCGAAATTGGCGAGATTGGCAGACCACGATGAGAATTCGGCGATCAGACGGTCGCGCGGCAATGCGGCGATGGCGGCCGGACCTGACAGGGCTTTCGAGATCATGATTGTTCCTGGTTGTTGAAATTACTGTCGAGGAAGCTGCCGATGGCGGCACGGATTTCGGCGAAATGGCTGTTCTTGTCGATAGCCTTCGGCGTCACCTCGGCGAAGACCGCGTTCGGGATCGTTTCCGCCAGTTCGCGGGCGGTCGCCACGGGATGGACGAGATCGATGCCGCTGCCGATGACCAGCGTGGGCCTTGCAAGGCCGGCGGCTTCGGCCCGCGTCACACCAGGCCCATCATTGGCGATCGACTGCATTACCTCGGCGAAGACGGTTGCATTCTCGCGCTCGAAGAAGCCGAGCAACGAAGCGAGATTGTCCGGGGCCTCGCTGCGAAAGCGGGTTGCCGTCGCGGAGGACGCGAAGGCATCGCGCGCCTCGTCCAGCGGAAGCCGGTCGATGAGTTCCGCCACTTCGACGTAAGGCTGCATGTTTTGAGGCGCCGCGTCGAAAGCCCAGGCCGGACGCACCAGCACGAGGCCAGAGACGCGATCCGGGTGATGCAATGCGAGGCGCAGCGCGATCGCCGCGCCCATCGAGATGCCGCCGGCGATAAAGCGCTCCATTCCCGCCGCATCGGCGGCAGCCAGCACATCGTCGGCGAACATCGCGATCGAGAACGGACGCTCGCTGCCGGCACTGGCGCCGCCTTGCGCACGGCATTCGACGGTCAGCCGGCGGCGCGACGGGCCGTCGGGAAAGTTCTGCGCCACCTGGGCGGCATCGCCGCCGAGGCCATGCTGGAAGGCGATGGGAAGGCCCTGCCCCATGTCGAAGACACGGAGCGCTGCATCGCCGCGCAGCATGATCGTCGGCGCGACACCCATCAGAGCAGCCTTCGCAGGAAGATTGCGACGCCAGGAGCTTCATCGGCGGGCAAGCCGTGCGTGACGAGCGCGCCATCGAAACCCACGCCCTTCAAGCGCGCGACGAAGTCCGGGAAGTCGACGACGCCCTGGCCTGATGTGGCGAAGCGGCCGTCGGCGAAACGGTCCTTGGCATGCGCCATGGCGATGTGGCCGGCTGCCTCATCGATCGCGGCGGCGACGATAACCTGCGCTTCCTCCGGCGTTGCATGCTCGAACAGGTTGGCGGGGTCGAGCACTATCTTGAGATGTTTGGAGCCCATGGCGGCGATCAGGCGCATCGCATCCCCGGCCGAGGTGACGATGTTGGCCTGCTCGGGCTCGATGCCGAGATCGACGCCGGCGTTCTCGGCGAGCGCCAGCGCCTTTTCCATCTCGGCGGCCATGTCGGACCAGGCCGCCGGCGTGACGTTGTCGGGATGATATGCCCATTGGTCGGCTGCGTTGCGCGAGCCGGTGCAAAGCGTCACCAGCGGGATGTCGAGGGCTGCCGCCGTTTCGATGACGATAGCGAGGCGGCGAAGTCCGTCGTCGCGCACAGCCTTGTCGGGATGCGCCATGTTGTAGGTGCCCGACAGCGCGGCCAGCAAAACGCCTGACGATCGCGCGGCGGCGCGGATGGCGGCGACGGCATCCGCCGGCACGACGTCCGGCATCGACGGCAGGCCGGCGCAGGCGAGATTGAACTGCGTCGTCTCGTATCCGGCCTGCTTGACCTTGGCCAAGACGGCGGCCGGATCGGTGCCCGGAAAAGTCTTGGCGAAGATGCCGAGGCGCATCAGAGGGCACCCGAAACCGAGGCAAGTTCAACCCGTTCGCCAGTCTCGACAGAACGGGCAATCGCCACCATGGCGCGGATCGAGGCGATGCCGTCCTCGACATTGGCGCCGCGCATCGGCGCGCCGTCCAGAACCGTGTCGGCAAGGCCCTCGAGCTGGCGACGGAAGAAATGGCCGTCGGCGCCGAGCGGTTTTCGCGAGGTCGCGTCCTTCTCGTGGAAGATGTCGACCTCGCTGGCGCGGAAATACCAGGGGTTGAACGTCTTGGCGATGACCGAACCATTCTCGCCATAAAGCTGAAACCCTTCGTGCCAGTCCATGCGCACGGCGACGGTCAGGTCGAGATGGCCGAGCGCGCCGCTGGCGAATTCGGTCTCAACAAACCAGCAATGGGCGCCGAAGCGCTCGTTGAGGCGGGCGCGCACGGCAACGATGTCGCCACAGAGGAAACGGGCGGTGTCAACCAGATGCGATCCGTGCGCCAGCATGAAATATTGCCTGAGATCAGCCTTGGGATTTCCGCCGGGCTTTTTCGCGAGCTTGCTGGTGACGGGCAGCGGCTGTACGGCGTCGGTGTTGGTGTAGCGGTGGGTGGAATCGCAATACCAGGCCTTCAGCGCCAGCACGTCGCCGATCTCGTCGCGGACGAAGTCGCGGGCGGCCTCCAGCGCCGGGTCGAAACGCTTCATGTGGCCGACCTGCAGCACCTTGCCGGAGCGCTTGACCGCCTCCGCCAGGGCCTCGCCTTCCTCGACCGAGGTGCCGATCGGCTTTTCGCAGAGAACATGCTTGCCGGCATCGAGCGCCTTGATCGACATCGGCACATGATAGGCATCCGACGTGGCGACGATGACTGCTTCGAGCTCGGGATCGGCGAGCATGGCGTCATAGTCGGCATACATCTTCTTAGGTTCATAGGTGGCGCCCATGCGGGCGAGCAGATCGGGTGCCGCGTCGCAGATGGCGTGGAGGTCGGCATTGCCGGCCTTGACGCAGGATTCCAGATGCGCGAACTGCGCGATCGGGCCGCAGCCGAGCACACCGACCCTGAGGCGTCTGTCCTGTTTCTTGATCATCGTCTCAGGCCCCGTAGCCGCGCATCGTCTGGCGGTTGGTCTTGACCGCACCGGCCGGATCGGCGGCCGCGGTGTCGGATTCTTCTTCCAGCACCAGCCAGCCGTTGAAGTTCGGCGCGGTACCGGCGATCTCGATGACTTGTGGCGTGTCGCAAACACCTTTGCCCAGCATCGCCCACGTGCCCTTGGCGTCGACGTCCTTGAGGTGGATGTAGCGGATGCGGTCGCGGTAGGTGGTGAGCGTATCGGCCATATCCTTGTGGCCGCGCAGGATGTGACCGGTATCCGGCACCCAGCCGACCAGATCGGGGTCGAGCAAGGCAAAGATCGCGTCGTAATCGGCGCGGTCGAACAGCAGCGTGTTGTGATGGGAACTCGGATGCACCGCGATCTGGACACCGGCCTTGCGGCCGAGCTCGCCGGCCTTGTTGTACAGCTCGGCCGCGATAGCGAATTTGTCGTCGCGCGGCCCGTTGGAGACGACGGTCGCCGAGCCCATCGACACCAGCGCATCGGGAAAGTCTGCCACGAAATCGATCCAGCGCCTGGCGGTTTCGAGGTCGGCGCCGATCTCATCCTTCAGCGTAAAGCCGCTCTTCGAACCGAAGGCGAAGGAAATGAGCGCCAGGCCAGACGACTTCAGCGCGGCGGCGAACTCGGCTGGCTTGCCGGCGTAGCCGCCGATCATGGTGTCGGTGATCTCGATGCCGGCGTAGCCGCCATCCGCGATCGCCTTCAACAGATCGTCGGGGCCACCGGTGAACCGGTCTCCCAGCATTTCCCAGGTGAAGGTCTGGCAGCCGACTTTGAGGTCTTTCACGTTCATCCTTTCATTCCTTGATTCCGCCTATTCCTTGAGGCGGCCCTGCGTCAGGCTTTCGATGATGTGGCGCTGGAAGAACAGCACGAGCATGATCAGCGGAACGGGACGACGGCCGAGGCCGCGGCGATATCGCCCGCCAGCAGATAGGGTCCAATGATCTATTGCAATACACGGGGGCCTGCTCCGTCAGTTCTCCTTGGATGGACATCCTACTTGACCGAGCCTGCGGTCATGCCGGCGAGGAAGAACCTCTGGGCAACGAGGTAGATGAGCAAGAGCGGTAGCGAGCCGAGCACGCTCATCGCCATCATCTGGTTCCATTCGAAGGCGTGCTGCCCCATCAACAGCTGTATGCCGATCGGGACGGTGCGCATGGACGTTGACTTCGTCAGCGTCAGCGCAAAGAGAAATTCGTTCCAGCATAACAGGAAGGTGTAGACCGACGTCGCCACGATACCAGGCAGAGAAATCGGCACGATCACTCGCCAGAGCGCTGTCCAACTCGTGCCGCCGTCGACGGCGACGGCTTCATCGAGATCGCGTGGCAACGTGTTCAGGTACCCTGTCATCAGCAGGATCGCATAGGGCAACGTAAACACCAGGTAGGTCAGGATCAGCGCCACATAGGTGTCGAAGACGCCGTACGAAACGACAAGCCCGAAGAAGGGGATCAAAAGTGTGATCGGCGGGATCGTCTGCGTGCTGATGATGAGCGTGTTCAGGCTGCCCTTGCCGCGGAACTTGAAGCGGCTGAACCCGTAGGCCGCCAGCAAGGCGATCAGCACTGTCAGCACGGTCACCGCTCCCGCCACGAAGTAGCTGTTGAAGAAGAAGCGCAGCTTTACCGGGTCGCCGAGGATGGCTGCATACGCTTCCAGCGTGAAGGCCTTCGGCAGGATGGTTGGTGGCAGGGCAAAGATTTCGGTATTCGACTTGAACGAGCTGCTGAGCATCCAGTAGATCGGGAAGGCTGCGAAGAACAGCCCTGCCGCAAGAGCAACATGCAGCGCGACGGTGATCAGTTTGTCTTTGCCAGAGTTCCGTTTCCTCATGGCGTCCTACCTGGCCCGCTGATAGCGAATATAGAACAGCGTCAGGCCGAGAGAGATCAGCAGGATTACCACAGCGCTCGCCGACGCCTGGGACAGGTTGTAGCTCGAAAACGCAAGCTTGTAGGTGTAAGTGCTGAGGACCTCGGTCGCGTATATCGGCCCGCCGCCCGTGGTTATCCAGATCAGCGGGAAGACCTGCATGGTCCAGATGAAGTCGAGCAGCGAGATGCTGATGATGATCGGCATCAGTTGCGGGATGGTGATGAAGATCAGCTTCTGGTAGGCCTTCGCCCCATCGATATCGGCGGCCTCGTAGAAATCCTTGGGAATGCCTTGCAGACCCGCGAGCAGGCTGACCATGAAAAGCGGGTAGCCCGCCCAGATATTGGCGAAAGTGACGGCGTGCAGCGCGGTCTCGGGCGAGGAAAACCACTCGATCTTGGAACCGATGATGCCCATCTGCATGAGAATGCTGTTCACGACACCGTTCGGCTCAAGCAAGAGACGCCAGATCACGGCGATGATCACCGCGGTGAACAGCCAAGGCAGTATGTAGAGCACGCGCAGCACATTGCGCAGCGTCGGATTGATGCGGTCGCTGTTCAGCATGAGTGCAAAGACCATACCGATGGTCATATGGAAAACGACACTCATGCATGTGAAATAGAGCGTATGCCACAGCGAAGCCCAGAACACGGGATCGTCAAAGATCGCCTGATAGTGCTTTAGCCCGGCAAAGGATGGATCACGACGCAGCACCGCGCTGTTCTGAAAGGAATAGGCAATCACCGTGACCATCGGCAACAGCATCAGGAGCCCGACTATGAGCAGCGAGGGCGACAGATAGAGATAGGGCGCCATAGCTCGTTTGAGCTTGTGATGGGAGCGCTTCTGCCGGGTCATGGTGGCAACCTCGCGACAAGAGAAAAGAGCTTCAAATACCATTCAGGTTCGTCATCTGCCGGTTGGCCCGCTTAATGGCAGGCCAACCGTGGGCCGCGAGAGCGGAGCACGCCGATCAGAATTTCGCCATCCAGCCCTTTTGCGCGGCAGCGGCTGCCTCTTCCGGCTTTTGCTCACCGGCAAGCATCTTTTGAGCCTGCACGTCGAACTGGGTCATCAGGTCTTCAGCCACCGGCAGGCCCGTGAACTCGTTGGCGAGATAGCCGGTCTTGAAGATCTCGAAAGCCTTGCCGAAAGCCTTGTCAGACGTCACGAAGTCAGGCTTGGCGTTGACGTTACCCGGGAAGGCGTTTGCAAGCGAAACGAGCTTGGCGTTCACCTTTTCGCTCATCAAGTACTGGACGAGTTTCCAGGCCTCCTCCTGATGTTTCGAGGCCGCGGAGATACCGATGCCCCAGGAGGCATAGGGAAGGCCGCGCTTTCCGGTATAGTTTTCCACGACCGGGACCGGGATGAGGTCGAAGTTCAGCTTGGGATTGCGCTTGCGGATAAGGTTCACATGCGCAAGCGAGTCGATCATCATCCCGACGCGGTCGTTGACGAATTCCTCGACTTTTTCCTGCTCGGTCTTGGTGGCGATGCCGGGCGAGATGGTGCCGGCGTCGTTGAGTGATTTGACGAAGGTGAGCATATCCACCACCGGTTTGCCCTCGAGGTCAGGCTTGCCGTTCGCCATCATCGACTGACCCGAAGCCCAGACCCACGACATCATGTCGTTCTGGACACCGGACGGCGTTTGCAGCGACAGCGGCAGCACCCAGCCGTACTGGTTCTTGTCGGCGTGCGTCATCTTCTTGGCGGCTTCGAGAAATTCCGCTCGGGTCGACGGCAGCTTGGTCACGCCCGCCTGGGCGGCGAGGTCCAAATTCACGAAGACCGGATAGACGAACGAAGCGACCGGGAACATCACCGCCTTGCCGTCCACCTTGATGATATCCGCGACCTGGCTCTTGTCGAAGCCGCTTGCGTCCATCATCGGGTTCATGTCGGCCAGCGCGTTCTGCGCGTTCAGATTGTTTACCCAGGCGCCGTCGAGGCCGACGACGTCGCTGAGCGTTCCGGTTGCCGCACCAACCGAGATCTGGTCTCGCGTGGTCGCGTAGGGGCCGCTTACCAGCGTCACCTTGATTCCGGGATTCGCGGCCTCGAAGTCATCCATGATCGCCCTGAGAGAGCCAGCCGGCAATTCGGGCTCCCACCATTGGGTGAATTCCAGCGTCGTGTCCGCCATGGCGCCGGTTGCGCCAAGCAACCATGCGGCCGCGGCTATTTTCAGCATCGCGGGTTTTATACGGAACGTCATATTCTCCTCCTTCTCTGGGGATCGACCGCACAATGCCGCCGATCGTCTGGTTATTCAGAAGTCTTCTTACGCAGACGCCTCGCCCTCGCCTGCGGGCCTTGCCACGGATCTTCAGATCGCCAGATGCGTCTCGGGATCGAAGAAATGCAGCTTGACGTCATCCAGAGCCAACTGGATTTCCGAGCCGGAGCGGACTGTGCTGACCGGTTCGAATTTCGCCACCGCGTTCGACGCCCGGCCGAAATCCTCCACCGCGTCCGGGTCGCCGGAGTCCACCCGGACCGCGTCGATGTTCAGATGGACGATGTGCTCGGACCCGAGTTCTTCGATCGAGGTCACCTTTGCCGGTATCGTCTGGTACTTGCGGCCGGATTCGAGGCTGCTGTCATAGAGATGCTCCGGTCGGATCCCGAACACGACCTTGCGTCCCGCATAGGATCTCAAGGCCGGCCTGCGGATGAAGGCCTCATCCTGCAGCCGGACGGCGAAGGTACCGGAAATCAGGTCGTCGCCCGTCAGGGTCGCCTCGAAAAGGTTCATCGAAGGAGAACCGATGAAGCCGGCAACGAAGGCGTTCACCGGCGATTCATAGAGTCTCTTGGGGGTGTCGACCTGCTGCAGCACGCCGCCTTTCAACACCGCGACCCTGTCCCCCATCGTCATCGCTTCGGTTTGGTCGTGGGTCACATATATGGTCGTGACGCCGAGCTGCTTTTGCAGGCTGGTGATTTCGGCGCGCATCTGAACACGCAGTTTCGCGTCCAGATTGGAAAGGGGTTCGTCCATGAGAAAGGCGGCTGGCTCGCGCACCATGGCGCGACCCATGGCAACCCGTTGACGCTGTCCGCCTGAAAGGTTCGCGGGTTTGCTGTCCAGCAGCGATGTCAGTTGAAGGGTTTTGGCGATCTCGTCCACGCGTTTCTTGCGCTCGGCCTTCGGCTTGCCTGCCAGCCGCATCGAAAAGCCGATGTTTTCGAACACGGTCATATGCGGGTAGAGCGCGTAGCTCTGGAAGACCATCGCGATGTCGCGGTCCTTGGGCGGCATGTCGACGACGTCGATCCCGCCAATCCGAAGGCTGCCGCTGGTGATGTCCTCCAATCCCGCAATCATCCGCAACGCGGTGGATTTGCCGCAACCGGATGGCCCGACGAGAATCAAAAACTCACCGTCCTCGACCGATAGGTTCAAGTGATCGATCGCGTTGAAATTGTTCCCGTAGGTTTTGCAGATATTCTCAAGAATGACTTCTGCCATCTTCCTCCCTCCACAAGTCTAATTCACGACTTTTTATAATTCTCCTCGGCTTGTGTTCACCTGCGAAATACTTTCTGCGATAGTTCAGGTTCCGGTATCGAGCTGCGCATATTTCAGTTCGACTGCCGACGGCGCGTTCGCCGATGCCAGGAATTCCGTGACCTGATTGCCGGTCGGAAGCGCCTCGCGCCCGCCCCGCCCCGTTATCGAAAGGGCCGCCGCCGCGGCGGCGAATGCGACCCGGCGTGCGGTGTCGGCCCCGCGCTCCAATGCAAGGGCATAGGCGCCATGAAAGCAGTCACCGGCGCCGGTCGAATCGACGACGGCGACCCGATGCGGAGGCAGGTGCCAGAGCCCTGTCTCGTCGCGTCCGCGATAATAGACGCCCCTGCCGCCGTCCGTCAGAACCACGGCGGACCGCGACGGCAACCATAAGGCATCGAGAATCTCGGCGGGCGATCGGCACCCCGTGGCAGCCCGCGCAAAGCCGAGGGGAAGAATGAGATGGTCGCATAGCGCGATCAATCTCTCGGTGGCTGGGCCGCTGCTCCATTCGATATCGCCGAGGATCGCAAGGCCGAGATCGCGAGCCCGAACCACGACATCCAGCGTCCGGATCGCGTAACTATCGACGATCAGGACTGTCGCGCGGCTGAGGACCTCGTCCGGAAAGTCCGGCGCGGTGCCCAGCATCGCTTCGTCGTCATACGCGATGAACCGCTCCCCATCCGACCCGACGGTGATCCGCGAGCGCACCGGGCGTGCGTGCGGGTGGCGCGGCGCGAATGCAGTTTCAACGCCGCTCGCAACGAGATCGCACAGCACGGCGTCGTCCGCGGCACTGCCCAGCCATCCGATGAACCCGGCGGTTCCGCCAAGCCGCGCGACGGCGGCAAGGGCCGTGGCGACATTTCCGCCGAAAGCTCGGGCGCTTTGCAGAACCTTCCCCTTGCCCGCCGACAACGGCTGATCGACATAGACGATGTCGTCGATCGCAATAGCTCCGAAGCCGAGGATTGAAGGGACGGTGGGCATCGTTCAGGCACCTGCCTTCGCCAGGGCATCTTGCGCCGAAAGGCCGTCATGGATGACGCCCCGAAAGGCAATCGCTGCCTTCTCCGGATCGCCATGCCCCCAGAGATTGCGGCCCACCACGGCACCGCGCGCGCCGGCACGGATGGCGTCCGCCGTCTGCTGAAGGGCGCCGAGCAGCGTATCGGTCTTCGGGCCACCCGCGATCACAACCGGCACCGGGCAGGTCCGAACGGTCTCTCGGAACGACTCGAAATCGCCCGTGTAACCGATCTTGATCACGTCGACGCCGGATTCGTAGCCGATGCGCGCCGCATAGGCGATCTCGTCGGGGGTGAAGACGATTTTTGCGCCATCGGTGAAATCGCGAGGGTAGATATGCGCGACTACCGGCATGCCGTAGCGGGCCGCCGCATTCACCGAATCGGTCAGCCAGCGTATGTATTTGCCCTCGGTCGCGCCGCGTACCGGAATGGCCACGGCCAACGCATCGGCGCCAGCGCGCACCGCATCCTCGGGCGTTGCAATCAGTTCACTGACGCGATCGTCCGGGGTGAAGCAGCCGGCCTGGATCACCAGGGAAGCCTTGCCCGCGTATTGCGGCCACAGGTGGCGCGCGGTGCCTGGCTGAATGCTGACGTAGTCGGGTTTGCCCACCATGACGCGAGCGAGCGCGCCCGGCAGATCGGCAAGACCTCCTTTGCGCACGTCGCCATAGCCGACAAAGTGGTCGACCGCGCCGCCAAAAAGGTTTCCCGATGGATGCGAGAAGAGGCGCGCAAGGCGCACTTTGGTTCCTAGGCTCATGAGTGCAAAATGTCCCAATCGTTTGGTTTCAAAATCCTGGAAACAGTGTTTGCGAAAGAAACGATAAATGCAATCTTTCGAAAGCTTTCGAATTTGCGTATTTTTGGTAAGGTGAGCCGAGGCCAGGGCGGTTGCTCGGTGCATGGAGGCGAGGACAGGGCAATGTTGTCAGAGCAGAGACGCCAATCGATCCTGAGTGAGGTGCAACGCAGCGGACAGGTTCGCACGAAGGACTTGTCGGACGATTTTGGCGTGTCGGAAGTCACGGTGCGTTCCGACCTCGAGATACTGGACCACAAGGGACTACTGACCAAGACCCGTGGAGGGGCGGTGACCCGGACCACGGATTCGACCACGGCCGCGTTCGCGCGGCGGATGCAAACGAACCTCGATGCGAAGAAACGCATCGCCCGGGCAGCGGTAGAGCTGTTCGAGGACAACCAATCGGTCATCTTCGACGGCGGCTCGACATTGATGCAAGTTGCCATGCAGTTACCGCCGCTCAACAACGTCGTGGTCGCGGCCACGGCGATGAATATCGTGCAGCATCTGATGCATCGGCCCGGGCTCGATGTGCACATGATCGGTGGCCGGGTCTATCCAGACACGGTGAGCACGCTGATTACCGATGCCGATACGGCTCTCGGCGGCTTGGTGGCGCATCAGGTCTTCGTTGGAGCGCATGCGATCGACTCGTCACTGGATGTGGTCGACGTGAACGAAGACATGGCGCGAACGAAGCGAAACCTGGTGCGTATGGCACGGCGCGTTGTCCTCCTTGCGGATTCGAGCAAATGGGGCGTCAGCGGGACCTCCAAGGCATTTTCGCTGTCGAGCGTCCATGTGGTGATCACCGATGATAGCCTGCCCGGTCCAATACGCAGCCAGCTGGATAAAATTGGGGCCAAGGTGATCTATGCCTGAACCCGTCGCGGTCCCCTGGCCGCAACCGAAAGACCCGATGACCCACGGATTCGCATCGGCCGCCAGGCCGTTTTTTCTGTCTGTCATTTTCTCCTCCCAAGGCTGGCAGCCTCCCGATGTCGCCAGCCATTTCCGCATGTTCTATAAAAATTTTACGCGCGTCAATATTTAAAATGTTGTATAGCGATTTTGAAAGCGATCCGGCACCATTGCGACGGATCGGGTAGCGGGACCGTATTGGGAGGGTACGACAGAAATGCAGGCAAAATCACAGGCCAAACTCGGCATCGGCGTCATTGGATGCGGCAACATCTCGATGACTTACCTGCGCAACGCCGCACTTTTCGGCGGCATCGAATTGCGCGCCTGTGCCGATATTTCGGCCGAGATGGCGGCGTTACGGGCCAAGGAATACGGCATTCGGGCACTCGGCGTCGATGCGCTGCTGGCCGACCCCGAGATCGACCTCGTCCTTAACCTCACCATTCCGGCGGCGCATTTCGACATTTCGTTCTCCGCCCTTTCGGCGGGAAAGCATGTCTTCACCGAAAAGCCGCTGGCAATCTCGGCCAGCGACGGGCGCCGGCTGGTGACCGAGGCGGCCAAGCGTGGCCTGCTGCTCGGCTCGGCTCCCGATACCTTCCTTGGTGCGGCCGGACGCAAAGCGCGCCGCCTGATGGATGAAGGCGCCATCGGGCGCCCGGTCACCGGCACCGCCTTCATGATGGGACGTGGCATGGAACACTGGCATCCCAATCCGCAATTCTACTATCAGCCGGGCGGCGGCCCCGTATTCGACATGGGACCCTACTATCTCACCATGCTGGTCAATCTGCTCGGGCCGGTCACCCGCGTCATGGCGATGGCGACGAAGGGCCAGGAGGAACGGCTGATATCGGCCGAAGGGCCGTTCAAGAACACCAAATTCAAGGTCGGCACGCCGACCAATGTGCTGTCGCTGCTCGAATTCCGCTCCGGCGCGACCGTCACCTTCGGCGCATCATGGGACGTCTTCAGGCATTCCAACCATCCCATCGAACTGCACGGCACCGAGGGCTCATTGCGCCTGCCCGACCCGGACACGTTCGGCGGCACCGTATCGCTGTCGGAACGCGGCGCCGCCTGGAAGGACTTCGCCAGCGAAGGCGAACTCTACGGTGCCCGCAACTGGCCTTACGCAGCGCCCGACCGCGCCAATTACCGCATGCTCGGCGTCGCCGATCTGGTACGCTCGCTGCAGACCGGTGCGACACCCCGCGCTTCCGGCAATCTGGCCCTGCATGTGCTGGAGATCATGGAAGCGATCCTGCATTCGGGCGAGACGAAAAGCTCGGTTGCGATCACAGGTGACGTCGTCCAGCCGGCCCTGCTTAGCGAAGACGAGGCACGCGGCCTGCTCGCCTGACCTCCAGCGGAGATGACGATGACACTCGATCCGGATGCATTGCGTGCCCTCGAAATCGGTCGTGCCGCCGGCGGCGAACCGTTCGAGAATGGCAGCGTGGCGGCGGCACGGGCCGCCTACATCGCTTCCTTCCCAACTCAGCAGGGCGAGCACGAGCCGGTCGCGGCAACCGGACAGCAGCAGATCGACGGGCCGAACGGCCCGGTCACGATCCGCATCCATCGCGGTATCGGCGCGCCGCGGACCGGGGCGCGCGCCGTGCTTTACCTGCATGGCGGCGGCTGGGTCATCGGCAATCTCGATTCGCATGACGAAATCTGCCGCTGGCTGGCCAATCTCGGCAACGCCGTCGTCGTCTGTCCCGATTACCGGCTGGCGCCGGAGCACACGTTTCCCGCCGGGCTGGAGGATTGCGCGGCGGCGCTCCGCTTCATGGCCGGGAACGCTGGCGAACTCGGCATCGACCCGACCCGCATTGCCGTTGCCGGCGATAGCGCCGGCGGCAACCTTGCCGCCGTTCTGGCGTTGCTTGCCCGCGACGGGCTGGCGCCGCCGCTTGCCGCCCAGATCCTGACCTATCCCAACACCGATGCCCGCCAGGCGGCGGACAGCTATCGGCGTTTCGGCGACGGCTTCGGGCTCACCGCCGCCGCCATGGCCTGGTTCCGCGACCATTATGTGCGAACGCCGGACGACATCGCGGATTGGCGCGTATCGCCGCTGCTGGCCCCCAGCCTTGCCGGCGCACCGCCGGCCTTCGTCGTGATCGCCGGCCACGACATCCTTGCCGACGAAGGCACGGCCTATGCCGAGCGCCTGCGGGCCGAAAGAGTGCCGCTGGTGTTGCGGCACTGGCCAGGTCAGATCCACGGCTTCGTCTCGATGGGTCGGCACATCCTGGCCGCGCGGCAAACGGTGAGCGAGGCGGCGGCCTGGCTTCAGCGGCAGACGGGTGTTCAGGCCGACTGACGCATCACCAGGGTCGCACCAAGCTTGACGTTGCGCGCCAGATCCTGGCCGGGCGGGTCAGTCTCGTCCAAAAGCGCCAGCAGGATCTCGACGCTGCGACCGGCCATGGCGGCGAAGTCCTGCGCCATCGTGGTCAGCGCGGGACAGGTGTAGCGGCTCAGCGGATGATCGTCATGAGCGGCGACACGGAAATCGCTATCAGCGCGGCGGCCGATCTTCAGCCCGCGCGAAAAGGCAGCCGACATCACGCCAAAGGCGAGACGGTCATTGGCGCAGAGCAGCGTGCGGGCCGGCAGGCCGCCTTTCTCGAGCGTCCTGTCCATCCATTCGTGACCGATGCGCTCGAAGTCCCAGCTATAGTCGCCCGCCGCCTTGAGAACGGTGGGCTCCAGGCCGGCGGCGTGCATCGTGTCGATATAGCTCTGCAGCCGTTCGCTCGAATTGTGGTTGACGTGCGGGATGTCGACATAGACCGGCGGTTCGCCGGACCGGCAGAGATAATCCACGATCGTCGAGGTGCTCTGGTGGTTGTCATTGCCGACGAACGGCGTGTCGCCTTCGATATAGGTGTCGAAATAGACGATCGGGATGTCCTCGCTCATCCGCTCGAAGACGCCGGGCTCGGAGACCAATCCCAAGGGCGCGACGATGGCGCCGGCGACCTTCAGCGACATCAGCGTCCTAACCGATTCCGCCTCCAGCTTCGGCGAACCGTGCGAGGAGATGACGATCGGCCAAAACCCTTCGTCGCGGCAGCGCAGTTCGATGCGGCTGACCATCTCCGCGTAGAACGGATCTGTGATCGCCGGCACCACGATGCCGACATTGCGGGTGCGCTTGCGATTGAGATTGCGGGCAAAAACATTCGGCTGGTAGTCGGACGAACGAAGCGCCGCCTCGATGCGCGCTCGTGTCGCCGGCTTCACGCTGGCCGGATCGTCAAAGTACTTCGACAGGGTCGGCCGGGACACGCCGGACGCCCTGGCGAAATCATCCATTGTCCGGTGCGTCTTTTCCGCCATCGATATTTCAGGCTCCTTGCCCTCAATGCCAGCCTTCGCGCACCGGCCAGAATCAGTCTTGCGACCATTGCGCTGAGGCAGCATTGCTTGACCGAACTTATTCAGTCAAATTTCCATGTTTCCACTACAACGCAAAAGCATTGCGCACGTCAAATTATTTATTGACGCTTTAAAAATGGCAACTTAGGTTTTAAACCCGCACGGACATGCGGATAACGCATGGCAATCGGACGCCGTCCGTCCGGCAGATGGTGAGGACATGAAGAAACTGGTTTGCGCCGGCGAGATCCTGGTCGAGATCATGGCCGAGCGGATCGGCCAGAGTTTTCGCGCTGCCGGCCCGCTGGTCGGTCCGTTTCCGTCAGGCGCTCCCGCCATCTTTATCGATCAGGCGGCGCGGCTCGGCCAGCCGGCCGGGCTGATCGCAGCGGTGGGCGACGACGATTTCGGCCATTTGAACATCGAGCGCCTGCGCGCCGACGGTGCCGACATCTCCGCCATCACCGTCCATCAGGGTGCTGCGACCGGAACCGCCTTCGTCACCTATGAGACCGATGGCAGCCGGCACTTCGTCTACAACATCAAGCAGAGCGCCGCCGGGCTGATCGAGATGGGCGCGGAAGCGCGCGCGCTGCTGGCCGGCGCCGACCATTTTCACGTCATGGGCACATCGCTGTTCTCGCCCGAAGTGATCGAGGTTGCCCGCAACGGGATCGAAGCCGTCAAGAGGCGCGGCGGCACGGTCTCCTTCGACCCCAACATCCGCAAGGAGATGCTCGATCTGCCGGGCATGCGCGACGCCTTGCATTTCGTGCTGTCGAAAACCGATGTGTTCCTGCCGAGCGGGCCGGAACTCTTCACCTTCGCCGAGGCAACCGACGAGGAGAGCGCGGCGCGCGAAATGCTGGACCGCGGCATCTCCACCGTGGTCGTCAAGAAGGGCGCGCAGGGCGCCGTTCACTACGACCGGTCAGGGCGCATCGCTTCACCCGGCTTCGTTGTCGACGAAATCGACCCGACCGGCGCCGGAGACTGTTTTGCGGCAGCCTTCGTCTCCTTCTGGCTGCGTGGAGAGGGACCTAAGAGAGCGCTCGAGATCGCCAATGGCTGCGGCGCACTGGCGGTCACGAAGAAGGGACCGATGGAAGGCATCGCCTCGCTGGCCGAGGTCGAGGCGTTCATCGCGACCAGCAGGACGGGAGCACCGGCATGAGCCAGGCGACCGACAGGCTGGCCGCCATAGCGTCGCGCCGTGCGGCCGGCGAACGCTGTGGCATCGCCTCGATCTGCTCGGCCCATCCGCTGGTCATCGAAGCGGCGCTGCGCCACGGCAAGGCGCGCAACGCCGACGTCCTGATCGAGGCCACCTGCAACCAGGTCAACCACGAAGGCGGCTATACCGGCATGACACCAGGCGATTTCCGCCGCTTCGTCGAGGCCATCGCCGGCAAGGCCGGCTTTCCCCTGGACAGGCTGGTGCTCGGCGGCGATCATCTCGGCCCCAATCCCTGGAAGCACCTGCCGGCGCCTGAAGCCATGGAGAAGGCATCGCGCATGGTGGATGCCTATGCCGAGGCCGGCTTCACCAAGATCCACCTCGACGCCAGCATGGGCTGCGCCGGCGAAGGCGCGGCACCGCCCGACGCCACGATCGCCGCGCGCGCCGCCGAACTGGCCGAGGTGGCGGAGGCCGCGATTGAACGAACAGGCGGCGCCAGGCCTGTCTATGTCATCGGCACTGAAGTGCCGGTGCCGGGCGGCGCCCTGGAAGCGATGGACCATCTGGCGGTGACGACACCGGAGGCGGCCCGCGAGACGGTGCGCATCCACCGCGATGCCTTCAGCCAGCGCGACCTCGACCAGGCCTTCTCGCGGGCGATCGGCGTCGTAGTGCAGCCGGGCGTGGAATTCGGCAATGCGGAGGTGATCGCCTACCGGCCGGAACGCGCCCGGGCGCTCGCCGGCAGGCTGCGCGACCTGCCGCAATTCGTCTTCGAGGCCCACTCGACCGACTACCAGCCGGTCGCCGCGCTGAGCGCTTTGGTCGATGACGGTTTTGCCATCCTCAAGGTCGGGCCATGGCTGACCTTCGCGCTGCGCGAAGCGCTCTACGGTTTGAGCCACATCGCTGACATTCTTGCTCCCGACCCGGCTCGGGAAAGCCTGCCGGCGGCGATGGAGCGCGTCATGCTGGCAGCGCCCGACAACTGGAAGAATTACCATCACGGCTCCGAGGCCGAGCAGTGGATCGAGCGACATTTCTCCTACAGCGACCGTATCCGCTACTACTGGCCCGCGCAGGCGGCGCGGCAGGCCGTGAACGCGCTGATGCAAGCGCTGGGCGAGCGCGACATCCCCTCACCCCTGATCAGCCAGTATCTCGGCCGTCTCGACGGCGCGGTGGCGAGCGGGTCCGTCGCGCCAAAGGCCAGGGAACTCCTCATCGCAGGCGTGACGGATGTTCTCGACATCTATGCCAGAGCAACTGGCTGATCGACCCTGACCACGCCTCGGCGTTGCACCTGGAAAAACCAATGATGTGCGGCGCCAGCTTTTCCGGCGTGTCGGTGTAGTGCCGGACGGCAGTCCACCGGGAAAGCGCCGGCAGCGCCCTTCCCGGACGCAAGCTTATTCGCCGCGCATCGTCGCCTGGAAGGTCGGCAGGTGTTTCTTCTGCGCTTCCAGCATGCGTTCGCGGTAGACACCGTAGATGACGTCGGTATCATGCAACGTCACGCCGGCGATCGTCGGCGAGGCGAAGACCGGCAGTTCGATGCCGCGCTTGGCGAGTTGCTCGGCCGTGCGCGCGATCAACTCATGCGCCAGGATCATGGCGAGCACCGTCGATGAGCCCGACACCGGACGGCTCCAACCTTCGACCGGTACAATGGCGTCCTCGATCGGCGAGCAGGTGTCGATGACGAGATCCGCCGCGTCGGCCAGCCGCTTGCCGGAGGAATGCGTCGCCGGCTTGTCGAGATTGTTCTTGCTGGTCACCGCGACGACGAAGATGCCGCGCTTCCTGGCATAGAGAGCGGTGTCGATGCCGGACGAATTGCGGCCGCTGTGGCCGAAGATGATGATCGAATCGCCCTTGTTGAGCGGCTGGTGGTCGAGGAATTTCTCGGCATACTTTTCAGCTCGCTCCAGCCACAGAAGCTCGCGCACCCCGCCGGCGCCGAGCACGTTGTGCCACATAACGCGCGGGTCGGTCAGCGGATTGAAGCCGACATAGCTGCCGTAGCGCGGGAACACTTCCTGCACAGGCAGCACCGAATGGCCCGAACCGTAGAGATGGACCAGCCCGCCGCCTTCCAACGAGTCGGCAAAGCGGCTGGCGGCCTGGCCGAAGGCCTCTTCATTGGTTTTCGCTGCCTTGTCGATGAGAGCGGCGAGACGGTGGATGTAGAGATCGGACACGTGGGTACTCCTGTTTAAAGGTCTGCTCGGGAGGGTGGATCAGCTTCGCGGATTGGACGGGACGCGCCCGGCGCGCAGCGTCGAGCGGATTTCGTAGCGGTCGCCGCGCATGATGGAGATGGTGAATTCGAACGGGCCGCGCTCATCGGTCGTGATGCGCTCGACGATGAAGGCGGGGCTGCCGGCGGGCAGGTCGAGCAGTTCGGCATCCGCCGCCCCAACCGCGCCGACGCGGTAATTTTCCCGCGCGGCCGCCGGCACAATGCCGTAGTGACGCTCCAGCGCCTCGTAGAGCGAACCCTGCAGCAGGCCGGCGTCGAGGAAGCCCGGCACGCGCGCGGCCGAAAGCTGCGCCGTCTGGATGCCGATCGGCTCGTTGTTGCCCAACCTGAGACGCCTGATGCGCACCACCGGATCGCCCTCCTCGATCTCCAGCGCGCCGGCGGCAGCCGCATTGGCTGATGTCAGGCCGCAGTCGAGCAGGCGCGAGCCGGCGACCACACCCATATTGCCCATTTCCTGGGTGAAGCTGGTCAGCTCGCGGGTGCCGGCCACCAGCGTGGTGGAGCGCACGAAGGTGCCGCGGCCATGCTCGCGCCTGAGCAGGCCGCCTTCCTCCAGATTGCGCAGGGCGTGGCGCAAAGTGATGCGGCTGACACCGAACAGGGCACACAGCCGGTCTTCGGCCGGGATCTGGTCGCCGGTCGCCCATTCGCCGCTCTTGACGATGGCGCGGATCGCCTCCTCGACCTGATACCAGAGCGGCTCCGGCCGTCTGCGGTCCGGCTGCTGAAAACTCGCTTGGCTCATCGCACCTGTCTCCACTCTTTCCCCGCGCGACCAGCCAATGCCGCGCCGATAAGGCCGGCGCCCGGGCCGAACCGGCCGGACCGAACCTCGATGCCACGCAGATGCGACGGCAACTGGCGCCGCAGCGCGGCAAGCAGCGGTGGTCGGATCACGTCCAGCGCCTCGGCCAGTCCTCCCGAAATCAGAACCGCCTGCGGATCGAGCAGCGCCACAGCGCCGGCAAGCGCGGTGCCGAGCCGCCGCGCCGGCACTTCCAGCAAGGTCTGCGCGGCGAGTTCCCCGCCTTGGGCGGCGGCGATCAGCTGGCGGCCATCGGCGAGGCCAATCTGGGCGGCAAGCGCATCGAGTGCCCGGCCCGAGGCGACGCGCTCCAGCCAGCCACTGCGCTCCTCGCCATGATCCTTGATGTCGGCGCAGGCCCAGCCGAACGAACAGGCGCCGCCATGCGCGCCGGCAACTATGCGGCCGTTGGCCAGCACCGCCGAGCCGATGCCGGTGCCGATGGCGAGCAGGATCGCATCCGACATGCCCTTGGCCGCGCCCTCGACGACTTCCGCCAACAGCGCGATCTGCGCGTCGTTGCCGAGCGCCACGGGCAGGCCTGGAAACAAGGCCTGGATGTCGACGCCGTCGAGAAACGGCAGGTTCGGGATCCAGCGGCAGACGGCACCTTCGACAAGCCCGGGCACCGCGATGCCGAACGCCTCGATCGCCCCAGCCTCGGCGCGCAGGGCCTGGACGCGGGCGACGAACGCATCAAGACTGGCCGGCGCCGGCTCGCGGCTCGGCATGTCCAGCGCACCGATGTCGCCGGTGAAGACGGCGGCGCGCAGATTGGTGCCGCCGAGATCGATGGCCAGAACCCGCGTCATCGGCCAGGCCCTTTGCCGAACGGCGGCGCGAACAGGCCGCTGCCGGCATTCCACGAATGCGACGCCGTCGCGAAGCCTTGTGCGTAACGCGTACCGCGCAGGCAGCCGCGCAGCCGGTAGAGCGCGCTGTAGTAATCGACATAGGGAAAGCTGCTGAGGCCCCGCGCCAGCTCGTATTCCTCGACCGCCTCGCTCCAGGCCTCGAAGCCATCGCTGACATCGACGAGATGCTCGGGCCGAAAACCGTCATCGTCCTCCCAGTTCTCGCCGAACAGGAGCAGTTGCGGCGTGTGCGCCGCGTGGTCGCTGGCAACGGTCGGCAGGGCAGCGTAGAAGATGCCGGTCTGCGTCAGATGCGCGGCGGCGCGATGGTCCTTGTGCCAGCTGCCGTGCCAATGGGTAATGACGATCTCTGGTTTGAGTTCGCGAATGATGTCGCATACCTCGAGCGCCGTCTCGTCGTCCGACGGCAGGAAGGCGTCGCGCAGGCCGAGGCTGCGTACCTTGACACCAAGCCGCTCAGCCGCCCTGCCCGCTTCCTCTTCCTTCTGCACGCAATAATGCGCGGGGATGAGACAGGGATGCCCCTGCTCGCCCATGGTCAGGTGCAGGAAGGTCACCGTGGCACCGCGCTTGACGGCGGCGGCGGCCAGCGGCCCGGCGATCACCTCGGCATCGAAGGCGTGCGCGCCGACAACGAGGATGGAGCTTGCGGCGTAGATCCTGTCCTCGATCATTTCATGCCTCCCCCGGCACCGACGCCCTCGCGAATCTGGCGGGCGAGCAGACAATACATGATCAGGATGGGCGCCATGGAGATTGCCAGCGAGGCGAACACCAGGCCCCAGTCGGTGCGGAATTGGCCGATGAAGACGCTGATCGCCAGCGGCACAGTCTTGTAGCGGTCGTCGAAAATGAAGATCAGCGGGAAGAAGAAGTCGTTCCACACGGCGATCACCGTGAAGATGGCGACGATCGAGACCGCCGGCTTCACCATCGGCAGGATGATCTGGAACAGGATGCGGACCTCGCCGGCGCCGTCCATGCGCGCCGCCTCATCGAGTTCGGAGGGCAGCACGCGCATGAAGTTGGCGAAGATGAAGACCGCGAAGGGAATGCGGATCGCCGAATAGACGAGGATCAGGCCCGTCAGGGAGTCCAACAGGCCGAGGTTGCGCATCAAGGTGAACAACTCGACAGAGGCCAATCTGATCGGCAGCATGATGCCCGACAGGAACAGGCCGAGCATGATGGCGTTCCAGCCGAGCTTGTAGCGGCTGAGCGGATAGGCAGCCATCGCCGAGACGACGATGGTGAGAATGACCGCGCCGGCGGTGACGATCAGGCTGTTGATGAAATTGTGGCCGAGATCGGCGCGCGTCCACGCCCGGACGAAATTGTCGAAAGCCCAACTTTGCGGCAGGCCGAGCCTGTTGTCGTAGATTTCGGCCGTGGTCTTGAAGCAGGAGACGACGAGAATGTAGAGCGGCAGCAGAACCGCCGCTGTCCAAATGGCCAGCACGGTCCAACCCGGCAGCCGCGCCAGTCTTGGCGGAAACGTCCTGTATGGGATCGCCGGCACGCTCATAGCTGCACCGTGCGGCGATCGAAGAAGCGCAGCATCAGCAGCGTGCCGATGCTGAGGATCAGGAACAGCACGGTGCCCAAGGCCAGCGCCAGACCTATATCAGTGATACCGACAGCGCCCTCGGCGCCGAAGGCCAGCCGGTAGAAATAGGTCACCAGCGTGTCGGTCGAATAGCTCGGATTGCCCTGCACGCCTTGCATCACATAGACGATGTCGAACTGGTTGAAGGTGTTGATGAACGACAGCGTCGTCAGCGTGCCGAGCGCCGGCATCAAAAGCGGCAGCGCGACGGAAAACAGCATGCGCGCATTGCCGGCGCCGTCGAGCTTCGCCGCCTCGAAGATCTGGCCGGAAATCTGCCGCAGGCCCGCCGTGTAGATCAGCACCGGCAGGCCCATCCAGTTCCAGGCGTCGACGGCGATCAGCACTCCAAGCGCGGTGTGGCTGTTGCCGAGCACGGTGAGGCTGCCCTGATGGAGGCCGAGCCCGTTCAGCGCCCATTCGACGACGCCGCCCGGCGCCAGAAGCAGGCGCCACAGCGCCCCGACGATGACGGGGCTCAGAACCGCCGGAAAGAAAAACACCGACTGGAAGAAGGCCGCTCCCCTGTCGCGCAGGAACAGCAGCCAGGCGAACAAAAGGCCGATGCCATTCTGGAAGAGCATGATGCCGAAAAACCAGGCGGTATTGTGCCACAGCGCGCCATAGAGCCGCGCACCGCTGGGAAAGACAAACAGGCGCGAAAAATTCGACAGGCCGGCGAATTCGATCATGCGCAGGCCCTTCCAGATGAAGAAGCTGCCCCACAGCGACATCGCCAGCGGATAGAGGACGAAGAGCGTGTAGACGGCCAGCGCCGGCAAGATGAAAAGCACGGCCATGCGCTGCTGCGTGCGTTTCAGGCTGCTTGGGCGGTGAAAATTGGTCATGCGTTGTTCTGTCCGGCGAGAGGCCGGCCGCGATGCGACCGGCCTGGCTCCTCACTGCTTCGGCTTGAACCAGGTGGCGACGGCGGCCTGCATATCGGCGGCCAGCTTCTCCGGCGCGATGTTGCCCTCGACCATGTCGATGATCTCCGACTGCAACACAGAGGACGCCGTCGGCGACTGCCAGCGGAAGCCGACCAGCGTCAGATAGGGCGTCGAGTTCTTCGACATTTCCATCATCTGCGCCAGCACCGGATCCTTCACGGTGACGTCGGTGCGGGCCGGCGGCCAACCGAGCTCATCGGCGAACATCTGCGCGAATTCGGCCGAAGCCATGAAGCCCAGCACCTTGATCGCGGCCTCCTTGTTTTGACTCTCGGAGACGAGACCATAGGAGCCGTCCGAGAAGGCCGACGTGTAGAGCTTTGCCCCGGCATCGTCGGCTGGGAACGGGAAGATCGAGAATTTCAGCTTCGGGTTCTGCGCCTTAAAGCTGCCGTTCTCAAAGGACCCACCGAGGAACATCGCCGCCTTGCCGCCGATGAACTGCTGCGTGGCCGTGGTGTAGTCGATGCCGGCGAAGCCGTCCGGGAAATAGGGCTTCAGCTCGGCGAAGCGCTTCAGCGCCGCGACATAGCGCGGATCGTCGAAGGTCGCCTTGCCGGTCATCATCTCGTCGTAGAAATCAGGGCCGTAGACGGTCGGGCCAATGACGCCGACGCCGATCTCCAGCTCCCAAGCGGAGCCATTGGCGCCGCCGGTTGCGATCGGGGTAATGCCGGCCGCCTTCAGCTTGCCGCAGGCGGCGACGAAATCCTTGTAGGTCTTGGGGATCTCGATGCCTTGCGCGGCAAAGATATCCTGATTGTAGAACACGCCCATCATCGGCACCGAATAAGGCACGCCGTAGAGCTTGCCGTCGGTGCGCCCGCGCGCGCCGCCAAGGGCGGCATCCGGCATGTTCTTCAATTCCGGCACGCCGTCGTCGAGCGCGTCGAGATAGCCGGCATCGACGAAGGGCTGCAACTCGCCATAGGCTTTTAGCTGGGCAATATCGGGCCCGCGACCACCGCGCAGCGCGGTGCTCAGCCGGTTCTGGTAATCGGCGTCCGGCGTGAACTGAATGTCGACCTTGATGCCCGGGTTCTTGGCCTCGAAGGCATCGAAGATGCGACGCATCGCGGCCTCGTCCTCGGTGCGCCAACTCCACAGCGTCACCGTGCTGTCGGCCCACGCCGGCAGGGTGATGAAGGTACCCGCGCAAGCGGCGGCAAGGCCGCCGATCAGCCCAAGCGCGGCGCGCCGGTGAATTGAAAGCATGCTCATTGCCAGTTCTCCCGTTTCTTCCCTGTCTTTGGCGTCTCGCGGCGCTTCGATGCCGCAAGAGAGTCATTCGTTCGATCAAGTCATTATAACGACATAGCGTTGTTCGCAAGAGGCGGCCTTTTCTCAATAGGGCAGAACCGTCGAGTTCCCGACCCACAAAATCTGTTTAACTTGCTGTTCTGAACAGATAAAATTAATATTCCAGGAGCACAAGAAGATCTCGCGTCGATTCTGCAAGCAGCTTTTTCGCAAACAGGGCCTTGCGCCACCGCTTCATGTTGTCATAACGTCATCGTGGTCGCTATGCTCAAATGGAGGGTGAGGATGTCGTTTGCCTGGATGTCGAAACTGGCACTGGCCGCGGGCCTTGCCATCCTGCCGACCACCGGCTGGGCGCAATCGGTCAACATCTCCTACCTGACGCACTGGTCGCCCGAGACGGTGGCGTTGCTGGAGGCGGCGGCCAACGGCTATGCCAAGACCAATCCGGATGTCAGCGTCACCGTGCGCGCCGTTCCGTTTGGAGATCTCCTGACCACGCTTCGCTCCCAAGGCGGTAACGCGGACGGCCCGACGATCGGCGGTATCTACGATCTCTGGCTGCCGGAACTCGCCCGCGACAAGCTGGTCGCGCCTGCCCCTGAGGCGGTGGCGAGCGAAGTCAAGGGCGCCTGGCCGGCGGGCGTCGTCAGTGCCGCTTCGGTCGGCGGCAAGCTCTACGGAATTCCCAACGAAATCGACGTCTATGCGCTGAACTACAACAAGGCGCTGTTCAAGCAGGCGGGCATCGCCGCTCCACCAAAGACCTGGGACGAGTTCAAGGATGCGGCGAAAAAGCTGACCAACAAGGATGCCGGCCAGCAGGGGTTCGGCATGATCAATTCATGGGCGGCCGGCGTCGTCCATCCCTTCGCCTCGCTGCTGGTTTCCAACGGCGGCGAGCTGATCAAGGACGGCAAGCCAGTGCTGGACAGCAAGCAGGCCGGCGAGACGTTCCAGCTTTATGAAGACCTCGTGAAGTCCGGCGCCAGCGTGCCGGCGATGGCGACGGCCGACGCCAACACCACCGGGCCATTCCTCGACAATTTCGTCTCCGGCAAGACCGGCATGATCATCATGGCCAACTGGTGGGAGAGCGCGCTGAAGACCGGCATGGGCGACAAGTTCACCGACATCGCCACGGCACCTATCCCGGTCGGCCCGAGCGGCGACCAGCCACATTCGATTTCCTATTCCTGGATGACCGTGGTCAATGCCAATGCGGGCCAGGCCGAGCAGAAGGCGGCATGGGAATTCCTCGCCTGGCTCAACAATCCGAAATCCGGCAAGAGCGGCGCTTCGGCGATGTCCGATATCTTGATGTCGATGGGCATCCTGCCGTCGCGCACCTCCGACATCGAAGCGCACAAGGACAAGCTCGGCTCGGAATTCCTGTCCGGCTATGTCAGCGTGCTCGCCGATGCAAAACCCTTCCCGGTGGTGCCGGGCGGACAGGAATTCTCGGAATCCCTACAGCAGACGATCGAGGCGTTGCAGTATGGCCAGGTCTCGGCCAAGGATGCGCAGGCGACGGCGCAGGCCGACGCCACTTCGATCCTGGAACGCGCCGCCAAGTAGTCATCAGAGCCAAGTAATGATCAGAACGTAATGATCCAGAGGTACCGTGCCTCGGCGGGCATCATGCTTACGCCCGCCGTGACGCTGATCGGCATATTCATCCTGCTGCCGATGCTGCTCACCGTCTGGCTGTCCTTCCAGGACTGGTCGACGCAAACGCCGTTTTCCAGTGCGAGCTTCATCGGCCTCGACAATTTCCGCGAGATCTTTGGGCCGACCTCGGTCGGACGCGACTTCAAGTGCGCGTTGACCAACACCGCTATTTATACCGCACTATCCGTCATCCTGATCCTGCCGCTCTCGGTAGCCTTCGGCCTGATGGTTTACCAGCACGATGTCGCTGGCGGCACGGAGCTGAGGACGGTGCTGTTCTCCACCTATATGGTGCCGATGATCGCGGTGGCGCTGGTCTGGTCGAAGCTCTATTCGCCGAGCGAGGGGCCGCTCAACCAGATGCTTGGCCTGGTCGGCGTCGGACCGCAACCCTTCTTGTCGTCGCCGCGCTCGGCGCTGATCTCGATCGTCTTCCTCAACGTCTGGCAGCAGGTCGGTTATTTCACCGTGCTGGCGATCGCCGGCCTGACGCAGATACCCGGCAGCCTCTACGAGGCGGCGAAGCTCGACGGCGCCAATCGCTTCGAGCAGTTCCGCTTCATCACCTTGCCGCTGATGCGGCGCACGCTTTTGTTCAGCGCCGTCATCTCCATCATCAACGCTGTGCAGGTGTTCGAGCCCGTGGCGCTGATCACACAGGGCGGGCCAGTCGGCTCGACCAATGTCTTGACCTATCACATCCGCCGCGTTGGTATCGAACGCGCGCAGGGCGGGCTGGGTTCAGCCATGGCTGTCATGCTGATGCTGTCGCTGATCGTCGTCGTCTGCGCACTCTTCGCACTCGCCAACCGGAAGGACCAGGAATGAGCGCGGGATCGTCGAGCTGGTTTGCGCGTAGACGCCCCTCCGGCCGCAAGGCGCTGCTGGCCACGCTGATGCTGCTCGTCGCCGTTGCATCCGCCTTCCCGCTGGTGTGGATGGTGCTGTCCAGCCTGAAAACCCCGGCCGAGAGCATGCAGGTGCCGCCGGTCTGGATCCCGCATACGCCGAGCCTCGATGCCTATGAAAAGGTCTCCGGCGTGGTCAATGTCGGCCGCTCGATGTGGAATTCCTTGGTCATCGCATCGATCACCACGGCCGGTATCCTCATCACCTCCATGATGGCCGGTTACGCCTTCGCCAAATACCACTTCCCTGCCCGCTCGCTTTTGTTTTCGGTGCTGATCGCAACAATGTTCCTGCCGCCGATCGTGACGCTGATCCCGCTCTACCGGCTCGTCGGCTCGATCGGCCTCAATGCCAGCCTCGCCGGCATCATCGTGCCTAACCTCGCCAATGCCTTCGGCATCTTCCTGATGCGCCAGTTCATTGCAGGCGTGCCCGACGATCTGATCGACGCCGCGCGCATGGACGGCGCCTCGGAGCTGCTGATCCTCTACAAGATCGTCGCGCCCAGCGTCGCTCCGGCGATCGCCGCACTGGCCCTCTTCGCCTTCGTCTATCACTGGAACAGCTATCTGTGGCCGCTGACCGTGCTGCAGGGCAATGCCGATGCCTATCCGATCGTCATCAGCCTCAGCCGGCTGTTGAGCTACAACCGGGGCGCTGTCAACACCGGGCTGGTGATGGCCGGCGCGACGCTGGCCGTACTGCCGCCGCTCATCCTGTTCGTCTTCCTGCAGCGCTTCTTCGTCGATTCCATCGTCGGCTCGGCCATCAAGGGATAGCTAAAGCATGATCCCAAAAAGTGGATACCGGTTTTAGCACGGCGCACCGCAAGGTCGGCACGATATCTGGCTGCGTTGCCGGGCTTTCATCCATGGGTTTGTGCTCCAGGGGCAAGCGATGCGATGAAATCTCGGATCAGCGCGACCAGCGCTTCAGGTTGTTCGACGCAAGGAATATGTCCGGCGTCGCGGATGATCTCGAAACGCGCGCCGGGGATCAGAGCGGCCAGCGAACGGACGAGATCGGGAGGCGTGGAGCCATCCTGGTCGCCGACGGTGCAGAGCGTCGGCACGATGATGCGGCATGCCGCGTCGGTGAAGTCGGCATCGCGGACCGCCATGCAGGTTCCGATATAGCCGGGCAGTGCCTGTCTGATCAGCATGTTGCGGCAGCCGGCAAGATCGGCGGCGCGCGCGGCATGGAAATCCGGCGTGAACCACACTTTCATCACGCCATCGGCGATCGCCTCGATGCCGTCGCGCTCGATGGTCGCAATGCGGCTGTTCCAGCTCTCGGCAGTGCCGATCTTGTGGGCCGTATCGCTGAGGACCAGGGCGTGGACGATTTCGGGCCGGCGGGCGTAGAGGCGTTGCGCGACCATGCCGCCAACCGACAGGCCGACCAGGACAACCTCGTTGAAACCGAAATGGTCGATGAGGGCGCTCAGATCGTCGGAATGGTCGTCAATCGAGCGTACGCCGGTGCCATTGTCGGAAAGCCCGTGACCTCGCTTGTCATAGACGAGCAGAGGCATCTCGCCGGCCAGAAGCGCAACGACCTCGTCCCAGATGCGGAAGTCGGTGCCGAGCGAATTGATGAAGACCAGCGGTGGCGTCCTGCCGTTCGCCTCGACATACCGGTGATGCAGCGTGACGCCGCCAAGGGTGACGAATGGCACGATTTCGATCCTCCATTTCCACATTGCACAAGGCATTTGGTTCGGCAAAATGATATTTTGCACCAACGGCATGACCGCGCCGGCCACCGAGATCGAGACGGTCTCGGAATCATTCGGCCGCGCCTTCATGCGGCAGAGCCATGCGGTGTGATCATTTCAGCCGGCGAGGTCGCGAGCGGCGGTCGGAGATGAAGCACAGATGCCATTTGGCGGCATCAAGGGCTCCGGCGTCGTCTTGCGGCTGACAAGGAAGATCAAACCGCCAATGACGGCGTGAAGCGAACGCTGGCGGATCGCCTTTGGCCGGGCGCCAGCACGATGCAGCCGGTGCTGACATCCTCGTGGTCCATCCGGTTGAAGGCGTCGGTGATGTTGCTGACCGGCTCGGCGCAAAAGAACGGCTCGCCGGGCGGGGTGTAGAGGACGAGGAAATCGAGCGGCGCCTCCGCCTCGATATCCAGCTGCCGTCCACGTTCGGGCCAAGAAATCCGGGCGTGGCGCGCCCACCCGGTGAAGACCGTGTCGAAGTCCACTTCCGATACGTCAAAGCCGATGGATGGATCGGCGCCTGCAGGCGGCGGGACATGCCGGATGGGCAGGACCTCCGTATCGGTTTCCCACATGCCTGATACCCGGGCCTGGACATGCGTCCACGGTGTCGCCGGAAAGCAGGGATGGAGGCCGAAGCCGACCGGCATCGGCGCGTCCGACAGGTTGCGCACCGCAATGGTCATGCAAAGCCTGCCGCCTGCCAGAGAGATCTTCTGCTCGGCTTCATAGCTCCATGGCCAGGAATCGGCGGCGTGGCGATAGCGCAGGACGACCATGCTCGCTTCATGGCTCACGACCGTCCACGGGTGACGCCAGCCATGGCCGTGCTCATGATGTGGATCGTCCGGACCCGTCGGGAGTCGAATGGGGCGCCCCGCGAATTCGAAGCGGCCACCCCTGATCCGATTGGAATAGGGCACAAGCGGAAAGCAAGCCATGGCGCCGGCATCGCGACGGCTGATCGCCGCTGGATCGGCCGGGCGTAGCCAATCCACGGCTGAACCATTTTGCCACCACCGATACGACGCCAGTGCTCCGCCGGCTGCCGGAGCAATTTCGACCGTCGCGATGCCGTCAGTGATCGAGACCAGCTCCGTGCGTTGCGCGGCAACGGCTGCGGATTTCTTTGTCATCGGCACTCCCCAATCCCTTGACTCCAACCGCCATGGCTATAAGACATATCATATGAATAGTATGAAGAATAGAAAATCATTCAGCACTGCGCGCACGTCACGGGTTGCCGTGGCGGTTTCCAGCGGTTCCACCGCGCTGCACGCGACGGTGGTCGAGCAGATCGGCTTGCGCATCGTGCAAGGCGATTTCCTGCCCGGCGAAGCCCTGCCGAATGCCGATGATTCCAGCGAGATGCTGGGGGTCAGCCGCACGGTGCTGCGCGAGGCGATCAAGGTGCTGGCCGGCAAGGGGCTGGTGGAATCGCGGCCGAAGACCGGCACACGGGTGCGTCCGCGCGCGGACTGGAATTTCCTCGATCCCGACGTCCTGTCATGGCGCTATGCTGGCGGTGTCAGCGCCGACGATGTCCGGGCATTGTTCGAATTGCGCCGCGCCATCGAGCCGATGTCGGCGGCCCTTGCCGCCCAGCGCGCCACACCGGTGCAGGTCGCCGAGATCCATGCCGCGCTCACCGAAATGGAAGCAGTCAGCGACGACGGCGACCGCTTCGCCAAGCCTGACCTTCTGTTCCACCAGACCATTCTGCGCATGACCGGCAACGAGCTGATCGGCTCGCTGGCGGCGCTGGTCGAGACCGCATTGGTAATGAGCTTTCGCCTCTCCAACGACAATCCTGAGGGCCAGCGCCACTCCTTGCCGCTGCACCGGGAAGTGGCCGAGAAGATCGCCGCCGGCGACGCCGCGGGCGCGCAAAAGGCGCTGCTGGTGCTCATCGACAATGCCGAGGATGACGTGCGCCGCAGCGTCGAGAACCGCAACAAACGCCGCAACGATCGGGGCCTGCAATCGTGACCGAGACCAAGCGCAAACTGCGGTCCGAAGCCTGGTTCGGCGGGCAAGGCAAGAACGCCTTCATGCATCGCAGCTGGATGAAGAACCAGGGCATCCCGGCAGATGCTTTCGACGGCCGCCCGGTGATCGGCATCTGCAACACCTGGTCGGAACTGACCCCGTGCAATGCCCACCTGCGGGCGCTGGCCGATCACGTCAAGCGTGGTGTCTATGAAGCCGGCGGCCTGCCGCTGGAGTTCCCCGTGATGTCGCTGGGCGAAAGCAACATGCGCCCCACGGCCATGCTGTTCCGCAACCTGGCCAGCATGGATGTCGAGGAATCCATCCGTGGCAATCCGATTGACGGCGTCATCCTGCTGGTCGGCTGCGACAAGACCACGCCGGCGCTGCTGATGGGGGCTGCCTCGTGCAATCTGCCGACCATCGCCGTCTCTGGTGGGCCAATGCTCAACGGCAAGTTCCGCGGACAGGATATCGGCTCGGGGACGCATGTCTGGAAATTCGCCGAGGAGGTCAAGGCCGGCCGCATGCCGATCTCCGACTTCCTCGCGGCCGAGCAGGGCCAGAGCCGGTCGGCGGGCAGTTGCATGACGATGGGCACAGCCTCGACGATGGCCAGCATGGTGGAGGCGCTCGGCATCGGCATGCCGGACAATGCGGCGATCCCGGCGGTTGATTCGCGCCGTGGCGTGCTCGCCCAACTGGCCGGACGGCAGATCGTCGACCTAGTCCACCGGGACGTGACGATTTCGCAGATCTTGACCAGGGAGGCCTTCGAAAACGCCATTCGCGTCAACGGCGCGATCGGCGGCTCGACCAATGCGGTGCTGCATCTGATCGCCATCGCCAACCGGGTCGGTGTCGATCTCGGCCTCGATGACTGGGACCGCCTTGGCCGCGACGTTCCGACCATCGTCGACCTGATGCCGTCGGGCCGGTTCCTGATGGAAGATTTCTACTATGCCGGGGGGCTAGCGGCGGTCATGGCGTCGCTTGATGAAGTGGGGCTTCTTCATCGCGACGCCATGACCGTCAGCGCCAAGACCATCGGTGAACTGATCGATGGCGCGCCAAACTACAACCGTGAAGTCATCCGGCCGCTGAGCGAGCCGCTGACCAAGGAGGGAGGCATCTCGATCCTGCGCGGCAATCTGGCGCCCAATGGGGCGGTCATCAAGCCGTCGGCGGCAACGCCTGAGCTGATGCAGCATCGCGGCAAGGCCGTCGTCTTCGAGAACATCGAGCATTACTACGCCCGCATCGACGATCCGGAGCTGGATATCGATGCGTCTTCGGTGATGGTGCTTAAGAATTGCGGACCGCGCGGTTATCCCGGGATGGCCGAGGTCGGCAACATGCCGCTGCCGGCCAAGCTGCTCAGGGAAGGCGTCTCCGACATGGTGCGCATTTCGGACGCGCGCATGAGCGGCACGGCTTACGGCACGGTGGTGCTGCATGTGGCGCCCGAGGCGGCGGCAGGCGGCACGCTGGCGCTGGTGCGCGACGGCGATCTCATCGAGCTCGATGTTGCCGGCCGCCGGTTGGAGCTGCTGGTCTCGGATGAGGAACTGGCGATCCGCCGCCGCGACTGGAAGCCCCCGGCCCCGCCGCAGGGTGGCTACCAGAGCCTCTATGTCGAGCGCGTGCTGCAGGCCGACAAGGGTTGCGATTTCGACTTTCTCGTCGGTCGGCGCGACGCCGGCATCCCCCGGCATTCCCATTAGAGAGGCGCGTGATGACGGATCAGATCGGCAGCTACGCGACTTACCCCAGCCTCAAGGGCCGCAGCGTGTTCATAACCGGGGGCGGCAGTGGCATCGGCGAGAGCCTGGTGCGCCATTTCTGCGCCCAAGGCAGCCGCGTCGCCTTCGTCGACCTGGCGCAGGAGCCTTCACGACGTCTGGTCGATGCGATCGCAACCGAAGGACATCCCGCCCCACTGTTCATTCCCTGCGACCTGCGCAATGTCGAAGATCTGCAGGCCGCCACCGCGCAGGCGGCGCGGCACAACGGCCCGATCCAGGCGCTGTGCAACAATGCCGGTAATGACGACCGCCATCAGACCAAGGATGTGACTGTGGCATATTGGGATGACCGCATGGCGGTCAATCTGCGCCATCAGTTCTTCGCGGCCCAGGCGGTGCGTCCGCAGATGAGCGCGCATGGCGGCGGCTCGATCATCAATTTCGGCTCCATCACCTGGATGGTCGGCGATCCCGATTGTCCGGCCTATGTCACCGCGAAGGCCGCTGTCTATGGTATGACGCGGGCGCTTGCCCGCGAACTCGGCCCCGAGCGCATCCGCGTCAATTGCATGGTGCCTGGCTGGGTCATGACAGAGCGCCAGATGCGGCTGTGGCTGAACCCGGCCGGCGAACGCCAGATCGCGGAGCGGCAGTGCCTGCCCGACCGGCTGCAGCCTTCCGATATCGCGCGCATGGCACTGTTCCTTGCCGCCGACGACAGCCGCATGTGCACGAGCCAGCAGTTCATCGTCGATGCGGGCTGGGTGTGACCGGTACAGTCTCAAGGGAAGAAGGGTATTTCATGCGTCTGGTTCAGTACACAACGATCGATGGCGGCAGGCGGGTCGGCCGCGTCTCCGATGACGGCAATCGCCTGCATCCACTCGACAAGACCAGCACCGTGCTGGAACTCGCCGAAGCGGCGATCGCCGAGGGCGCGTCCATCGCGTCGCTGATCGAGAAGCGGACAGGTGCGGCCACGGTCGACTATGGCGAACTGCTGCGCGAAGGTTGCGTGCTCGCTCCCGTCGACCACCCGGAACCGGCGCGGTTCCTGGTCACCGGCACCGGCCTGACCCACACCGGAAGTGCCGCCGCGCGCGACAAGATGCACGTGCTGACCCACGGCGAGGACGCCGAGGAATCGGACTCGCTGAAGATCTTCCGCATGGGCCTGGAGGGCGGCAAGCCCGGTGCCGGCAAGATCGGAATCCAGCCCGAATGGTTCTTCAAGGGTGTCGGCACCTGTGTCGTGCCGCCCGGCGCCGATCTGCCGATGCCCGCATTCGCGAAAGCTGGCGCAGAAGAGGCCGAGATCGTCGGGCTCTACCTCAATGGGCCGGACGGCCGCCCCTACCGCATCGGCTATGCGCTGGGTAATGAATATTCCGACCATGTGACGGAGGCCGAGAACTACCTCTATCTCGCCCACTCAAAACTCCGCTCCTGCTCGATCGGCCCGGAACTTTTGATCGGCGACCTGCCCGAAGAAGTGCGCGGCCATTCCCGCATTCTGCGCGACGGCACTGTTATCTGGGAACAGGAGTTCCTGTCGGGTGAAGCGCACATGTCGCACTCGATCGCCAATCTCGAACATTTCCATTTCCGCTACCCGATGCACCGCAGGGCGGGCGACCTGCACGCCTATTTCTTCGGTGCCGCGGTGATGAGCTACGCCTCCGGCGTCAAGACGGCTTCCGGCGACGAATATGAAATCCAGGCACAGGCATTCGGCAAGCCGCTGCGCAACCGGATGGTGTCGGTGCCGGACGAGGGACTGGTCGCCGTCACCCGGCTGTGACGGCGACAGCCCCGGAAATTACGGTCCACCAGAACGACAATGGGAGATTAAAATGGGACTGAAGAAAGCGTTTATGAGACTAGCGACCATCGGGCTCGGCATCGGCCTGATGACATCGGCGGCGCTCGCCGCGAACCTGCGCGTGCTGGCCTGGGACGGCTATGCCGACCCGGACTGGGTGAAGGACTTCACCGCCGCCACCGGCATCGGCGTCGATGTCGTCTTCATCGGCAGCGATGACGAGATCTGGGCCAAGATCAAAGGTAGCGAAGGGCAGGACTTCGATGTCTTCGCCGTCAACACCGCCCAGCTGCAGCGCTACATCAAGGCCGATCTGGTATCGCCGATCGACATCACCAAGCTGGCGAACCAGAAGGACGTGCTGCCGCGCTTCCGCGATCTGTCCCAGGTCAGCGGCGACACCAAGGACGGCAAGGTCTACGGCATTCCGTTCTGCTTCGATTCCATCGGGCTGATCTACGACACCGACAAGGTCAAGCCGGCGCCGACCTCGATGTCGGTCCTGTGGGATCCGGCCTACAAGGGCAAGATCCTCGCCTATGACAATGGTGAGCACAATTTCTCGTTCACCGCGCTGACGCTCGGCTACAAGGATCCGTTCAACCTCAATGAGGAGCAGATGGCGGCGGTCAAGGCCAAGCTGGTCGAACTCAAGCGCAATGTGCTGAGCTTCTACACCACCGCCGACGAGGCCCAGCAGATCTACCAGAACAATGACGTTGCGCTGATCTGGGCCAATTACGGCCAGCAGCAGGTCAAGGCGCTGCAGAAGATCGGCGCTCATGTCGCCTACGTCAATCCGAGCGAAGGGGCGCTTGCCTGGCTCGACAATTGGGTGATCTCCAAGGGCGTCCGCGACAATGCGGCGGCCGAGAAGTGGATCGACTTCATGCTGAGCAAGAAGATCGGCGGCGAGCTTTCCGAGCGTACCGGATTCGGCAACACCGTGGTCGAGACGAGCAGCGCCGGCGGCAATGACAAGCTGGTCTGGCTCAACAATGTCGAGGACCCGCTCAAGCGTTCGGACATGTGGAACGAGGTCAAGGCGACGCCCTGATCCCTTCCGCACCTGACCTCGAAGGACCCGGCGGTCCGGACGTTCCGGACCGCCGAAGCGTATGCGAGAATATCCCATGAGCCAGAACACCGACCTCTTGACGCTGCGGTCCGTCTCGAAATCCTACGGCACGGTTCCCGTGCTGCACGATATCGACCTGTCGATCCGGGACGGTGAGTTCCTCACCGTTCTTGGACCGTCAGGCTCGGGCAAGACCACGGTCCTGCGGCTGATCGGCGGGCTGGAGCCGTTGAGCTCGGGCGAGATCCAGCTGGACGGCCAGGACATCAGCCGCATGCCGATCAACCGGCGGCCGTTCAACACCGTGTTCCAGGACTATGCGCTGTTCCCGCACATGACGGTTTCCGGCAATGTCGGCTATGGGCTTTCGGTGCGCCATCTCAAGCGCAAGGAGATCGCGCGCCGTGTCGGAGAAGCCCTCGAGCTGGTACAGCTCGGCCGCTTTGCCGAGCGCTTCCCGGCGCAGCTTTCGGGCGGCCAGCGCCAGCGCGTCGCGCTCGCCCGGGCGCTGATCTGCCAGCCGCGCCTGATCCTGCTCGACGAGCCGCTCGCGGCACTCGATCTCGAATTGCGCCGGCAGATGCAGGAATTCCTGAAATCCATCCAGCGCGAGATCAAGACCACCTTCCTGTTCGTCACTCATGACCAGGAGGAAGCGATCGGCATGGCCGATCGGATCTGCGTCATGCAGGCCGGCCATATCCGTCAGCTCGGCACGCCGCACGAGCTCTACTACAAGCCGAATTGCGAGTTCGTGGCGCGCTTCTTTGGTGAGAACAATCTGGTGGCCGGAAGGCTCGGTCCCGTGCAGGGCGGGCAGCGTCCGATCGAGACGGCCCTTGGACGCCTGGTCTGCTCGATCGACGACCAGCCGCATCTGAAGGCCGCCCCCGACGGCGCCAACGCCTTCGCGGCGTTCCGTCCTGAAGCCTTGCGTCTTGCGGATGCCAATGATGGCGACAACCGCTTTTCCGGCCGCATCGCCGAGCTGGCCTTTGCCGGCTCGTCGACAGTCGCCACGATCATGGCGGGGGCGGACGATGCAGCGCAACGCCTGCGGTTGCGCATGCCGAGCCGGATCGACGGCAGCGCGCTCAAGTCAGGCGAGACGGTCTCGCTCTGCTTTGCGCCGCATGAAGGCCATCTGGTGCTGGCATGAGCGGAGCCGGCTCGACACACGCGGCGGAACGGCGATTGTCACAGTTGGTCACAGTGCTGGCCTTCGCGCTGCCGGTGATCTTCGTCCTCCTGCCGCTGGCAATCTTCCTGGTCTACAGTTTCTTCAGCGTCGACCAGGGCACGATCGTCTACGCGCCGACACTCGGCAACTATGTCAGGTTCGTCACCGACCCGATCTTTCTGCCGGTGTTCTGGAACACCATCGTGCTGTGCGTGTCGGTGGCGGTGATCTGCATCCTGCTCGCCTACCCCGCGGCCTATTTCCTGACGACGCTGAAGGGACGGTGGCGCTATGCCTTGCTGATGCTGCTGCTGGTGCCACTGCTGATGAGCTACGTCATCAAGATCTACGCAATCCGCAGCATCCTCGGCCTCAACGGCTTCCTCAACAAGGCGCTGGTGGCGCTCGGCATCCTGGATCAGCCGTCGACGCTTTTCGTGTTCAACATGAACGCCATCCTTTTGACGCTGAGCCTGCTTTTGATCCCGTTCGCCATCCTGCCGATCTTCCTGTCGCTGGAGCGGATCCCGCAGACCTTGCTGCGTGCCTCGGACGACCTTGGCGCGAGTGGCCTGCAGACGTTCCTGCGCATCACCTTGCCGCTCAGCCTGCCCGGCGTCGCCTCGGCGGCGAGCTTCGTCTTCGTGCTGGCGATCGGCGATTTCCTGACGCCGCAGATGGTCGGCGGGATCAGCGGCTTCACCTTCGGCCGCATCCTCTACAGCCAGTTCGGCACGGCCTATAACTGGCCGTTCGGCGCGGCGCTGTCGGTGGCGCTTGCGATCGTGGTGATCGCCGCCATTCTCATGGGCGAACGGTTCGGACGCAGCCGGGGAACGTCGGTATGAGCGCGCTACCCCGGCCGTCCACCATCTTCCTGGCCGCGATCACGGCGCTGGTCGCGGTGCTGCTCTACAGCCCGCTCTTCGTGCCGATCGTGTCGTCGTTCTTCACCATTTCACATGGCGATGTCGACTGGTCGTCACCCACCCTTGCGACCTATGTGGCGCTGGCGGGGAACCATGACATCCTGGCCGCCCTGCGCACCACGTTGATCGTCGGCGTCTGTACCGTCGTGCTGTCGGTGGTCAGTGGAACGCTGCTGGCGCTCTACTATCACGGCCGCCGCTCGGGACGTTCGGTTCTGCAGTTCATCGTCTTCCTGCCATTCCTGATGCCACCGATCATCAGCGGCCTGGCGCTGCTGATCTTCTTCCGCGAGATCGGCCTCGAGCGCTCGCTGCTGACCGTCGTCATCGGCCACACCGTCTTCGTGCTGGCGATCGTCTATCGCACCGTGCTGATGCGGCTGCAGTCGATGAGCCGCACGCTCGTCGAAGCATCCTACGATCTCGGCGCCAGCGGCTGGCAGACCTTCTGGCGCATCATCCTGCCGAACCTGTCGAGCGCCATGGTCGGCGGCGCCATCCTGGCCTTCGCGCTGTCGTTCGACGAAACCATGATCACCATCCTGGTCACCGGAACGCAAAGCACGCTGCCGGTCAGGCTGTGGGCGATGATGCGGCTTGGCTTCTCGCCCGACATCAACGCGCTGGTGGCGCTGATCCTGATGTTCACCGTCCTGCTCTGCGTGCTCGCCGCCCGTTTTCTCATTCCCAAGCAGATGGCGACTGAACGGAACTGAGGTTTAAGCCAGGATGATCATCCGGCAGATGCAGCTGGGTTGAGATCGAAGACGCGACCTGGATTGAGAATGTTGTTCGGATCGAGCGCCGCCTTCAGCCGCCGCATCGTGGCGATCTCGGCGTCGCTGCGCACCAGATGCAGCCACTGCTTCTTGTCGAGGCCTATGCCGTGCTCGGCCGACACGCCGCCTCCGGCCGCCGCCACGCCGCGATAGATGATACCGTAGGCCGACGCCGGATCCATCGTCAGGACCTGATAGTGCAGGTTGCCGTCGCCGAGATGGCCGAAGACATAGATGTCGGCGCCGGGATCGACGGCATGGATGGCGGCATCGGCTTCCTGCAGGAAGGTTGCCATGCGCGCCAGCGAGATGCTGATGTCGACGCCGATCAGGCCTTTCATCGAAAACAGGACGCGGTTGGCATCCTCGCGCACATCCCAGAGCGCGCGGAACTCGCGCGGTGACTGCGAGACGACCACATCGTCGACGACGCCGTCCTCGACCGCCTGCATCAGCACCTCGGCGAAGCGCTCGCCGTCGCGTTCGGGCTCGCTGCCCTGGATTTCGGCCAGCACATAGACGGGTGAGCCGGGAGGCAACGGCGCCGGCATGGTCATGCTGGCGACCATGATGTCATAGAGCGGCGCGAAGTTGACCTCATAGGCTGATAACAACGGGCCGAGCTTTTGCCGGAGCAGCGCAAGCAACGCGATCGCCGCATCGAGCGAAGGCAGCGCGCAGAAGGCGTTCACTTCGGATGCGGGCTTCGGGTGCAGTTTGAGCGCGGCGCGGGTGACGACGCCGAGCGTCCCCTCCGCGCCGATGAAGAGCTGGCCGAGGTCGTAGCCGGAATTGTCCTTGGGCAAGCCTTTGAGCGACGTCAGAACGCTGCCGTCGGCAAGCACGGCCTCCAGTCCCAGCACCTGTGCGCGGTACATGCCGTAGCGCAGCACGCGGATGCCGCCGGCATTGGTGGCGATGTTGCCGCCGACCGTGGCCGAGCCGCGCGCGCCGATATCGACGCCGAACATCAGACCGGCGCCATCGGCAGCCTCCTGCACGGCCTGCAACGTTGCGCCGGCTTCGACAACGATCGTGGCGGCTTGACGATCCGGCGCGGCAAGGCCGGTCATGCGCTCCAGGGACAGCACGATCTCGCCCGGTTGAACGCGCGCGCCACCGGCCAGCCCGGTGCGGCCGCCCTGGATGACGACCGGCTGGCGAAGAGCGTTGCACGCGGCGAGTGCTGCCGCGACACCCTCGGTGTCGAGCGGGCGCAGCACGGCTTCGGTAAGCGCGCCGAGCTTGCCGTCGGGATCGTCGCGGTAGCGCTGGTCGACGTCGGAGCCGGCGAGCACGCCGCCCGCGCCCAGCCTGTCGCCAAGCGCGGAGAGAAGCTGTTGTGTCTCAGGCGACATCGGGCTCAGGCGCCTGCGCGACAAGGCGCATCGTCAGCATCCAACGACCGGGTGGCCCGATGAATATCCTTATCCAATACGCTCGCCATTCCCAGATTGCAGCCCGCCGATCCTATTCGTGATAGCATGCCGTGCAAGCGATATCGGCCTGCCTTAGGCGATACCGGCATCAATCGCGAGAGCTGAGATTGATGCCGGAAGGACCGCGCGGTTTACTGAAGCTTGGCCTGCAGCGCGTTGACGTCGTCGGTGGTCATTTCGCCGTCGGTGGTCACTTTGCCGTCGGCAATTTTCCACAGCCGGAACGGACCGGTGATGTCGCCAAACTTGTCGAAGGCGACCGGACCGATAACGCCTTCATAGCGGATCGGCTTGCCGTCCTTGATTAGGCCGAGCGCCTTGGCGAATTCTTCCTTGCCGGCATAGATCGGCGTGCCGGCCGGATCGACCGCCTTGTACATCGCGTCCTTGATCTTGGCCGGGTCCTCGGAGCCAGCAATCGCGATGGCGAGCCCGACAATGGCACCGGCATCATAGGAGCGGTCGGCCGCGGGGTTTGTCGGTTCGATCCCGGAAAACGCCTTGTAGTTCTTGGTGAAATACTCCGTCGAGGCGGTCGGGCTGGTGCCAGAGGACGTGCCATAGGCGTCCTTCAGATAATCGGCGCCAACCGACTCGATGAAATCAGGGCTGTTCATGCCGTCATTGAGCAGGAATTTCTGCACGCCGCCCTGCGAGATCCAGGTGCGGGCAATGGTGGCGCCGTCGACGGGCGTGCTGACCAAGTACAGCCCATCCGGCTCGCCGGCCATCGCCGCGGTGACTTCCGAGGCATAGCTCGACTGCTTCTCGTTATAGGGCGTGTCGGAGACGATGGTGCCGCCGAGCGCTTTGTAGGCACGCGAGAATTCGGCCACCATGTTGACGCCGAAGTCGTTGTTGACGTGGATGATGGCCAGCTTCTTAAAACCCTTGTCGACGGCGTATTTGGCAGCGGCCACGCCCTGCAGCGCGTCCGAGGTGATGGTGCGGAAGAAGATGCCGTTGGTCTTGCCGTCGCGACCGAGTGTCGTCAGCGTCGGCGAGGATGAGGCCGGCGAGACCTGGACGATCTTGGCCGGCGCGGTCACCGAGGTCAGGATCGGGATCGACACCGAGGAGATGATGCCACCGATGATAACAGGCACTTTCTTGACCTGAACCAGTTGGGTGGCGGCGTCGACCGCGATGTTGCCCTGGCTCTGGCTGTCGCGCGTGTCGGTAACGAGATCGCAGCCGCGTACCCCGCCGGCTTCGTTGATGTCGCGGAAGGCCATCTCGACCGACTTGGCGCCGGCCTGGCCGTATTCGCCGGCCGGGCCGGTCAGTTCCATGACGAGGCCGACGGTGATCTTGCAGTCGGCGGCCTGTGCGGCACTGGCAATCGTGACGAGAGCAAGAGCGGTAGTGAGCTGGAGTATCGTCTTTCTCATTGTTGTTCCCCTTGAGTTACACGAACTGATTTGACGTCTGGAAAGTCTCAGTGTTCCGGCACCTGCAGCCAGGTTTCATGCAGATGCCGCCATTGGACGCCGTTGGGCGCCGATGAACTGGTGGTGAAGACCGCGCTCGACTGGCGGCGGCTGTGCTTGCCCGCGCGCAGCTGCGCCTCGACATAGAGGACGACGATCGTACCGGCTGCCTGCCAGCCGGGCCGGATGTCCTCGATCGAGATGGCGAAGCCGTTGTCGCAGGTGGCGCGGCTGGAGCGCACATGGTCGATCACGGCATCGCGGTCGAGGATCTGGCCGCCTGGTGCGATCATGGTCAGGCCTTCGCCCATGACGGCTTCGAAGCGGCCGAAATCCACCTGGTCAGCGCGTGCGGCAACGAACCAGTCGACGAAAAAGCGATGCAGGTCGACGACTTCGGCGCTGGCCTGCGAAAACAACTTGTCGTCCATGGTTTTCATATCCGGCCCGCGTTGAGATTGTAGTGCATGATCGAGCCATGGCGGCCGTGCCGGTCGCGCTCCAGCGTGTAGACGTCTCCCTCAAGACCGTTGCCCCGCGCTATGGCGGCGGCAATCCGCGCACGGTCATCGGCGTCGAGTACGACATCCATGATTCTGGCGTTGGCCAGCGCATGCGCCTGGTTGCGGGCACCGACGATGACCGCCGCCACTTGCGGCTGCTCCAGCACCCAGGCGCTGGCGATCGTGGCAATGTCGACGGCGTGGCGGTCGCCGACCGCCTTCAATGCGCGAAGCAGTTGCTGGAACAGGTCCCAGCCGCCGAAATCGTCGATGATCAGCTTGTATTTGACCAGCGAGCGGTTTTCGAGCGGCACGGCGGGTTCGGCGACATCGAGCCATCTGTCGCTGAGGAAGCCGCCGGCCACCGAACCGTAGCAGAGGAAGCTCACGCCGTTTTCCTGTGCAAGTGCGGCGAGGCTGTGCGCCGGGCGCTGATCGAGCACCGAATATTGCAGCTGCTGGCTAACCAGCGGTATGCCGGCTGCCAGGATTTCGGCAAGCCGGGGCGTGTCGAAATTGGTGGTACCGAGATTGCGCAGCTTGCCCTCGAGCCGAAGCTCGTTGAGCCAACCCATCGCCTCGACATAGCGCGGCTGCGCATAATCCCACCAATGGAACTGCACGAGGTCGAGCAGCTCGGTCTTCAGCCTGCGAAGCGACTGGTCGACGATGCCCCTGATGTAGTCACGGCTGATCGTAGCGAGCCGTTCGAGATCGGGCACCAGTTTGGTGTGCACCTTCATTTTGGCCGCTGCATCGAGGCCGCGCTCATTGGCCAGCCGCAGGCGCGCGGCGCCGATCAGCTCCTCGACGCCGGTGTAGATATCGGCGCAGTCATAGGTCCAGATGCCGGCGTCGAAGGTGGCGATGAGGTCGGTCACGGCTTGGCTACGATCGATGGCGCCATGGCCGCCGGCCAGTTGCCAGCCACCTCGTATGACACGCGAAACGGTATAGCCGGGGCTGAGCTCGAAGGCCTTGGCGGTCATGTCAGGTCATTCTCCTTCGGCAGCGGCACGGCCGTGGTTTCGGCATGGCTGAACCGCCGCTTACCGGTCCTGACGATCCTTAGCCGGCTGGCGCAGTTGGGATCGGGACAGGCGATCTCGGCGTCCGAGGTCATCCAGTCATTCGGGTGGGTCGCGCGCTGCTTCGCCGCCAGCAGCGGCAGCACCGCCGAGATCGAATAGATCGAGAAGCCCTGCCCCGCCGGCATCGACAGCATCTCGCCCTTGAGTTCGAAATAGTCGCCGGCCTTGGCGCCGCAATAGATCGGCTTGCCCTGCGGGATAACCGCCTCGACGCGGAGATCGAAGAGCTCGAAACTGTCGTCAGCCATTTGAGGTCTCCACCAGGCTGAAGGTGATATCGCAGGCGCCGTTGCGCCGGATTATCCCACAGGCGGCGGCGAACTGATCGCGCTCCCCAGAAGATACCTGCGCCACCACGCTTCCGGCCAGCCAGCCGATCGGGAACAGCAGACGCGCGCCCTGCCCGTAGAACAGGCCGATGTCGAAGATGGCATTGGGATTGCCGCCCCACATGCGCGGCGGAACGTAGGACAACACGATGTCGCCCGGCTGCGGCGTCAGCGTCGCGTTCTCGGCCGGCAGCGGTTGGGCATAGGCCCGCCCCTCGAGATCGGCTGATGGAACGGGGCAGGAAATCTCAGGTCCCGTCCACATGGCGTGAATGGCGGGGACGACACGTGGCGTGGCGAGATAGGCCGTGAGAAAGGCAGCGTTTTCCGGCGCCTTCCCCGGCAACAGCAGCGCCGTGATGGAAAGCTTCGAGCGCGGCTCGCTGATCCTGATGGAGGTCATATCTGGCCTTTCGCGGCGGCGGATTGCAGTTTGCTGCGTAGGAAGGTGAAGGGCCGGCTGATGTCGGCGACAAGCGCTTCGCGCGCCGCGCGTGCGTCCTGCGTGGCCAGCGCCTCAACGATGCGGCGGTGATACTGGGCGGTGTCGACCTCGCCGGCTTCCGAGAAGGCGTAGATGGCGACGCGGATGCAAGGACCTGATTGCAGCCACAGGCTCTCGATCATCGGGATCAGCACGGCCGAGCCGCAGGAGCGGTAGATCTCGAAGTGAAAGCTCTGGTTGAGCGTCACTTCGCGGTCGACATCCTTCTTGTGTTTCAGCGCCCGCATCTCGTCCCATTCGCCGAGAATGGTTTCGATGGTGGCGATCTGGCGCGGCCCCATGCGAGCGGCGGCCAGCGCGATCGCCTCGCCCTCGATCAGCATGCGGGCCCGCAAAAGATCGTCGAGACGTTCCAGCGTGATTGGCGGTACCCGCACCGAACGGTTGGGCAGCGCCTCCAGCGCCTTTTCCGTGATCAGCCGACCAAGCGCCTCGCGCACCGGCATGGTCGAGGTGACCAGCGCATCGGCCAGACCGCGGATCGTCAGCACCTGGCTCGGCTCGAACAGACCGCCGATCAAGGCCCGACGCAGCTCGGAATAGACGCGATCCTGCACCGTTTCGCGACCGACCGGCGCGAGTTGGGCCGCAATCGCCTCGTTGTTTTTTTCGATGGCAGCCTTTTGCATGGAATTCCGTTCTCGGCGGGTTTTCGGCTTGCGGATGAAATTAAAGCCGAATAGCGTGATCAAAGCAAGTGTGATCACAAATCATAATCAGGAGACGGCGACGACCGTCTTCGGCCAGAGGGTTTGATGAGCGAGGCAGCGGAAAGGCAGGGGAAGGAGACCCGTCCGCCGGTTCTGACGGCAAGCCACGTCGTCAGGCGGTTCGGCGGCCTTGTCGCCGTCAATGATGTCTCATTCGATGTCAAAGCGGGCGAAATCCTTGGCCTGATCGGACCCAACGGCGCCGGCAAGACGACGATGTTCGATCTGCTGGCCGGCAGCATCCTGCCCACCAGCGGCGATATCCTTCTCGACGGCACGCGCGTCTCGGGCGAAGCCGCTCACCTGCGCATCGGCCGTGGCCTTGGCCGCACCTTCCAGATCCCCCGCCCGCTGCCCAATCTGACGCTGATCGAAAACATCATGCTGGCGGCACAGGGCCAGGCCGGCGAAAGGCTGCTCGCCAACTTCATTACGCCGTGGCGGGTGGCGGCGCAGGAAAGAGCTGCCCGGACAAAGGCGCTCGAACTGCTGGAACTCGTCACCCTCAGCCATCTCGCGCATGAGCCGGCGCGCGTGCTTTCCGGTGGCCAGCGCAAGCTGCTCGAACTCGCCCGGGTGATGATGGCCGATCCGGCGATCATCCTGCTCGACGAACCCGCGGCCGGCGTCAACGCGACGCTGCTCGAAGTCATCATCGACCGCATCCGCGACATCAACGCGCGCGGCATCACCTTCCTGCTGATCGAGCACAATATCGACATGGTGACGCGGCTCTGCCATCGCGTCCTGGTCATGGCGAGCGGCCAGTTGCTGAGCGAAGGCACCGCGGAAGAAGTCGCCCGAGACCCGCGCGTCATCGAGGCCTATCTCGGAGGTACCGCATGAGCGAGACCGTCCTCGATGTCCGCGATCTCGAAGCCGGTTATGAACCCGGCGTACCGATCGTGCGCGGCGCCTCCATCACCGTCGGCAGAGGCGAGATCGTCGTCGTGCTCGGCCCCAATGGCGCCGGCAAGTCGAGCTTCATCAAGGCAATCGCCGGCCTTGTCCCGATCACCGGCGGCACGGTGCTGCTGGACGGCAGGGACATCACCGCCGCGCCCGCCCACACCATGGTGCGGCTTGGCCTTGCCTTCGTGCCGCAGACCGAGAACATCTTTCCGCTGATGTCGGTGGAGGACAATCTCAGGGTTGCCTGCGGCATTCTCGAGCGGCGCGAAGTCCGTGTCCGCATCGAGGAAATGTACGCCGCCTTCCCCGACCTCGTCCGCCAGCGGCGCACCGCCGCCGGCAATCTGTCCGGGGGACAGCGGCAGATGCTTGCCGTGGCGCGGGCGCTAATCATCCATCCCAAGGTGCTGGTGCTGGACGAGCCGTCGGCTGGCTTGTCGCCGAAATTCGTCGCGATGGTATTCGAGATGCTGGCCGGCATCCGCAAATCCGGCGTTACTATTCTTTTGGTCGAGCAAAACGCCAAGGCAGCGCTTGCCATTGGCGACCGCGCCTATGTGCTGGTCGAGGGCAAGGACCGGCACGAGGGCATCGCCTCCGAATTGTGGAATGATCCTGTCGTGGCCGAGCTCTATCTTGGCCAGCGCCCCCAGCATCAGCAGGGAGGCGCGGCATGAGCCTGCAATTCATCGTCGACGGACTGCTGACCGGCTCGATGATCGGCCTCGGCGCCATCGGCGTCACGCTCACCTATTCGATCCTGCGCTTCTCGAACTTCGCGCATGGCGACTTCATGGCCTGGGGCAGCTATGCGACGCTGGCCATGGTCAGTGCCATCGGTGCGATATCCGGCAAGGTAGCGCCGATCGGGCCGCTGTCCTTCGGCTGGCCGCTCCTTGTTGCATTGGTCGTCGGCATGGCCTTCACCGCCTTGCTGGCGCTGCTGCTCGACAAGGTCCTGTTTTCGCGGCTGCGCTCGCAAGGCCAGGCGATCATCGTTGTGATGGCGAGTTTCGGCGCCTCGATGGCGCTGCGCAGCCTGCTCGAATTCACCTTCACCTCACGGCCGACCTATTTCAGCCGGGCGATCCAGATCGCCATGCCGGTCGGCTTCGGCATCCGCATCACGCCCGACCAGATCGCCCTGTTGCTGCTGACCGCCGTGCTCGTGCTCGGCGTGCATCTGTTGATGACGCGTACGCAGACCGGCCGCTCGATGCAGGCCTTGAGCCAGAACGCGGCACTGGCCCGCATCGTCGGCATCGACGTCGCCAAGGTGGTGCGCGTCGCCTGGATCATCGGCGGCGCGCTCGCCTGCGTGGCTGGCGTGATGATCGGCATTCTGGTGCAGATCCGCCCGTTCATGGGCTTCGACATGCTGCTGCCCATGTTCGCCGCCGCTATCCTCGGCGGCATCGGCAGCATCCCAGGCGCGGTGCTCGGCGGCCTGATCATCGGGCTCGCCGAAGCCGGCGCGGTGCAACTGATTGGCGCCGAATGGCGCGCCGCCGTCTCCTTCATCATCCTGATGGCGGTGCTGTTCGTGCGGCCGATCGGCCTTTTCGGAGTTCGGGAAAGATGATCGATCTCATCGGCTACGGCGCGTTCTTCCTGACCACGGCGCTGATCTTCTCGCTGGTCACGCTGGGGCTCAATCTGCAATGGGGCCTGACCGGCCTGTTCAACGTCGGCCTCGCCGGTTTTGTCGCCATCGGCGCCTACACCTCGACACTGCTGACGACACCGGACGATCCCGCGCGCCTCGGCGGCTTCGGCCTGCCCATCCTCGCCGGCTGGGCGGGCGCCATGACCGTCGGCGGCATTGCCGCCGCGCTTACCGGCATGGCGACGCTGCGTCTTAGATCCGACTATCTGGCGATCACCACCTTCGGCGTGGCCGTCGTCGTACAGCTGGTCGCGCTCAACGCGCAGAAGCTGACCGGCGGACCGTTCGGCATTGGCTTCATCCCGCGTCCCTTCGGCGGCCTGGCCGAAACGCCGCTGCTGTTCAACCTGTCGAACCTTGCTGTCGTTTGTGCCGTGACGCTGATTGCCTATCTCGCTTTGGAGCATTTGTCTCGAAGCCCGTGGGGTCGCGTGCTGAAGGCGCTGCGGGAGGACGAGCGGGCGGCGATTTCACTCGGCAAGAGCGCGCGCTTCTATCGCGTCCAGGCGTTTGCCGTCGGCGGCGCCATAATGGCGCTGGCCGGCGCGCTGCAGGCGCACTTCACCGGCTTCATCGCGCCGGACAATTATCTGCCGATCCTCACCTTTCAGGTCTGGGTGATGCTGATCGTCGGCGGCTCGGGCAGCAATCTTGGCGCCGTCATCGGCAGTGTCCTGGTCTGGGGGATATGGGCGGGATCGGGCACGCTGACCAGCGTGTTCTTCCCGCCCGAGCAGCAGGCACGCGCTGCCTCGCTGCAGATCGTCGCCATCGGCGTCATGCTTTGTGTGATCCTGCTGATCCGGCCGAACGGATTGTTCGGCGACAGGCCGAGGCGGCCGCGCTTTGGCAAGCGTAAGCGGATCGCTACGGACAAAAGCAGTTCCGGCTCATGAATGCTCCGGTCCGGCTGGGTGCGAATGGCACTTCGCTCTGGTATGCGATCAACCGCGATCGCCGGGAACGGCCGACGCTGCAAGGCAGGCTCGATGTCGATCTGGCCATCGTCGGCGGTGGATTTTCCGGTCTGTCGACCGCGCTGCACGCCGCTGAAAAAGGCATCTCCGTCGCTGTGCTCGAAGCCGAGATCATCGCCTGGGGCGCGACCGGCAGGAACGCGGGTTTCGTCGTGCCGAACTTCGCCAGGATGGATCCGGACAACATCCTTGCGCATCTCGGCCCCGAGCGCGGTGAACGCCTCATCAATTTCGCCGCCGGCAGTGCCGACCTCGTTTTCGGCCTGATCCGGCGGCACGGCATCGACTGCCACGCTGTGCAGAACGGATGGATCCAGCCGGCGCACTCGCCCGGCGCCTTGCAGAAGGCCAAATCACGTGCGGACCAATGGGCGCGGCGCGGACGGCCTGCCGTCACCCTGGATCGGCAGGAGGTCGAAGCGCTGACCGGCGCGCGCGGCTATGTCGGTGCCTGGATGGATCGTTCCGGCGGCGTGCTCAATCCGGTCGCCTATGCGCGCGGACTGGCCGATGCGGCGGAGAAGACTGGCGCGAAGATTTTCGAACACACGCCGGTCACCTCGATCGATCGCGGGGCCGATGGCTGGGTGCTTAAAACAGGGTTGGGCTTGGTGCGCGCGGCCAAGGTATTGATCGCCACCAACGCCTATGGCGGGTCGCTCAGTCCGTTGCTGCGGCGAACCTATATTCCGCTGAAGGTTTTCCAGATCGCGACCGCGCCGCTACCGCTCGAAATCCGCACGCGACTGCTTCCCGGGGGGCAAGGCGTCGGCGATACCAGGCGCAATCTCTTCACCTTTCGCTTCGACGCCGATAACCGGCTGATCAGCGGCGGCATGCATATTCTTGGCACTGGCGCCGATACGCGCGTGCCGCAAACAATCTTGCGGCGGCTTGCCAGCCACCTCGACCTGCCCGATTTGCCGCCGCTTGCCTACAGCTGGTCGGGAATCGCGGCGGTCGAACCGGATTTCCTGCCGCACCTCCTGGATCTCGGCCCGGGGCTGATTGCCGGCCGCGCCTGCAATGGACGCGGCATCGCCATGACCACGGCGATGGGCAAGGTGCTGGCCGACTGGGCCGCTGGAACCGACGCGCGTGATTTGCCGCTGCCCTTTGCACCGCCGGCGCAGATCCCGTTCCATGCCCTGCTGCGGCACGCACCCAACATGCTGCTTGGCTGGAGCATGCTGCGCGACCGGATGGACGAGACGGCATAGGCCGACCGAGCCTGCCGTGCGATCAGTCCGCCGTGCAAAGGTTTTCGGAGAGGATAGCGGCCGCCGCGACAATGTCCTGCTCGAGGGAAGCCCGAACGGCTGGACCGTTGCGCTGTTCCAGCGCGGCGACGATCGCGCGGTGTGCGTCATTGGACTGCGGGATGTAGCGATCGGCCCGCATCAGGAGCTTGAGATAGGGCCCGACCCGACCCCAGAGATCGCGGATCATGTTCAAGAGGATGGGCGCGCCGGCATGCTCATAGATAGCGAAATGGAAGGCTTCGTTCAGGGAAAGATAGGTCGTGGCGTCCTGCGCCTCGACGGCCCGCTGCATGCCGGCGAGCGCGGCTTGTATGTCGGCCAGCCCGCTTTCAGTCATCCGTGACGTAGCCATCTCGCCCGCCAGCCCCTCGACGGCGATGCGGATGCGCGTCAGTTCCGCGAAAGCGGGCGCGGAGAGCAACGGCACGATGATCGAGCGGTTGTTCTGCATTTCCAGAAGCCGCTCGGCAACCAGCCTTTGCAGCGCCTCGCGGATCGGTGTGGTCGAAATGCCAAAGGTTTCGGCGAGCTTGCGGATGACCAGTGTCTGGCCCGGGCTGAAACCACCTGAAATCAATTCCTGCTTGAGCGCGCCGTAGGCGCGGTCATTGAGGGTTTGATGCTCGAGCTTCAACATGCGCGGACCGCTCGGCTCACCATTTCGACAGCGCGCGATCGAGCGTCTCGGCCAGTTGCTCGGCATTGTCCCTGGAAAAGGGCAGCGGCGGCCTGATCTTCAGCACATTGCCGTGTGGGCCACAGGACGAAATCAGCACGCCGTCCTCGCGCATGGCTTCGACGACGGAAGAGGTCTTGGCAGCGGCAGTGGCCCCATCCTCCGCCGTCAGCTCGACGCCGAAATAGAGGCCATTGTCCCTGACATTGGCGACCATGCCGTGCCGGCTTTGCAAGGCGCGAAGCAGGTTCCTCGTATAGGCACCGACTGTCCGCGCGTTCTCGATCAGCCCCTCGCCCTCGATCACCTCGAGCACTGCGATGCCGACGGCGGCCGCGACCGGATTGCCACCGAAGGTGTTGAAGTAGCCGGTGTTCGAACCGAACGAGCTCACCAGCTGCGGCCGCACGATCACCGCACCCATCGGATGCCCGTCGCCGATCGGCTTGCCCAACGTGACGATATCAGGCTCGAGGCCATAATTGGCGAAGCCCCACATGCCCTGGCCAAGCCGGCCGAAACCGGACTGGACCTCGTCGGCAATGACGATGCCGCCGGCTTTCCTGACGTGATCGGCCGCCTCGCGGATGACAGAACCATCGGGGAAGAAAATGCCATCGCTGGAAAAGGCCGAATCGAGCAGCAGCGCCGCCGGGCGGATGTTTTGCGCGCGCATATCGTCAATGGCGGCGGCGACATTCCTGGCGAAATCACGCGCGGCGCGGCCGCCGTCGCGGAACGTGTCCGGCGCTGCCACGGCTCGATGATGCGCGGGTACGCCCTTGGCGCCGACCGCCGCCGGCGACAGCTGCGCGGTGGCGATGGTGGCGCCGTGATAGGCGAAGTCGGTGATGATCACGCCGGTGCCGCCGCTCGAATGCTGGGCGATACGGATGGCGAGGTCGTTGGCCTCGCTGCCGGTGCAGGTGAACATGGCGTGGCCGAGATGGGACGGAAGCGTGCCGAGAAGCTTTTCCGCGTAGTCGAGGATGATCTCGCTGAGATAACGCGTGTGCGTGTTGAGCGTGGCTGCCTGCGCCGACAATGCCTCGACGACGCGCGGATGGCAGTGTCCGACCGAGACGACGTTGTTGTAGGCATCGAGGAATTTTCGGCCCTGCGCATCGTAGAGCCAGACACCGCTGCCACGCACCAGATGGATCGGGTTGCGGTAGAAGGCGCGATAGGTCGGCCCGAGCAACCTGGCGCGGCGTTCGAGCAGCGCGCGCTCGGCATCGGCAGAAACACTTGCGAGCGAGGGCTGGGACACGGCATCTACTCCGGCTTGGAATGGTCGAGAAAATAGCGGCGGGCTTCAGCGGATGAGAGACCGTCCAGCCGTTCGAGCGAGGCCCAGACCTCGGTGATGAGGCGCAGGACATAGTCACGTTTGGCCGGAAACCGCTCGGCCTGCCAGCTGGCTATATTGGCGATGAGTGCGAGGCGGGCACGAATGAGGTGGAAGAGGATGCCAAGCTCTTCAATCTCGAGCGGCTGCACGGACTGGTAACCGGCGACGAAGCGTGCCGCAGGCGCCAGCGGATGGCCTTCAGCTGGCCAACGATAGACGGCACCGATGGCGAGATCGCAGATCAGCGGCGAGTGGATCATGTCGCCGAAATCGAGGATGCCGCTGACCATTTCCGGCCGCGAGGCATCCATCACCACATTGTAGGAGTTCATGTCGTTGTGGACGATCTGCGCGCGCAGCCCGGGGATGACCGGCGCTGCATGTTCTTCAAAAGCGTTGATGACACGCTCGACCATGGCGCGATGGCCGGCGTCGGTGATATGCGCCAGCATGGGCCGTGTCTTGGCGACCTTGCGGATGTCCCACAAAAGGTCGCTGCCGGCGGCCGGATGGAAGAAGCCGCGCAGTGCCCGGCCAAGCCGGGCGAGGAAGATGCCGAGATTGCGATCCTGCGCCGCCGACGTGGGCGAGCGCGAAAGCAACTGGCCGGGCAGATAGGTGACCAGCCGGACGATGCGCGGCGCCGATCCGCCGACGCTGACCATAAACTGTGCTTCGCCTTCAAGGCTCTTGCGCACCGAGGGAACCGGCAAGGCCGGGTCGACTGTCAGAATATGGTCGAGCGCCTTGTTCTGGAAATCGGTGAAGCCGGCCTCTTCCGCCGGATGCGAGACCTTCAGGACGAACTCGCCCTCGCCTTCGGTCTGGATATGGAAATTGTGGTCGCGTTCGCCTGGCAACGCACGCGCGCTGCCGATAATTCCGTAGTGGCGGCGCAATAGGGCCAACGCGTCGGCGATCGAAACGTCAGGCGCATCTTCGGCGAGCGTCTCGCCGAAGGCATCCGATACGGCCGCGTTCATAGCCTGACCTCGGGATCGATGGGCTCAAGACCACACCAGTCGGCGATGAAGAGCGCGATGGTCTGGGTGACCTTGCGGACGGAGTCGAGATCGACGGCCTCGTCATAGCCATGCGGCATGCGGCAGATCGGGCCGTAGACGATCGTCGGCGTGTCGGCATAGAGGCCGAAGAAGCGCGCATCGGTGGTGGCTGAGGTGACATGCTCTGTCAGCGGCTCGCCCCACACGGCGGTATGGCTGCGCCGCAGCACGGCTTCCATCTCGTCGGCACCTTCCAGCACATAGCCCTCGGCCATGAAGCCGTTATAGGTCATCCTGGGCGGGCGATTGGCCAGGAACGGATCGGCGCGCGCCGCATCGGCGATGCAGGCCTCGAGTTCGGCTCTGGCGTCCTCCAGCTTCTGGCCGGGATAGGTCGCGACACGCATCTCGAAGACACAGCGCGCCGGAACGCTCGATGTCCATTCGCCGCCCTCGATCTTGCCGAGGTTGAAGCGGATCGGGTGCGGGTGATCGCAGAAATGCTTGTCATCGACTTTTCTCGCGTTCCAGACGATTTCGAGCTGCTTTAGAGCCTGTATGATGAGGAAGGCCTTCTCGATGGCATTGGCGCCGGCCGAGAAAGCGCCCGACGCGTGCTGCGGATCGCCGTCGACCTCGACCCTGAACCAGATCGGCCCGACCTGCGCCCGCATCAGCCTTGGCTCCAGCGGTTCTGGAATGAAAGCGGCGTCGGCGCGGTAGCCGCGCTGCAGGCAAGCAAGCGCGCCGTTGCCGGTGCACTCCTCCTCGACGACCGACTGCAGGAATACTTTCGCCGCCGGCTGGTAACCGAGGCCCCGCAAGGCGGCCAGGGCATAGAGACAAGCCGACAGGCCGGCCTTCATGTCGCCGGCGCCGCGGCCATGCATCCAGCCGTCCTCGATCGCGGGATCGTAGGGGTCGCGCACCCAGCGATCGAGCGGTCCCGTCGGCACCACATCGATATGACCGTTCAGGATCAGCGAGCGGCCGGTGGCGTTTCTCGGCGTGTGGGTGGCGACCACGTTGAAGGCGTCATCGTAGGACACCGCCATGGGTGAGAAGCCAGGCAGGTCGCGAATCGCATCGACATCGACACGCCACATGTCGACCGCATAGCCATTGGCTTCATAGGCAGCCGCCATGAAGGATTGCGCGGCATGTTCCTCACCGCGTTGGGAGGGAAAGCGCACGAGATCGGCCAGGAAAGCGAGCTGGCAGTCGAAGCCATCGTCGACCGCCCGCAAGATGGCCTCGTCCGCAATTCGCTCAGGCATGATATTCCGCCTTCCCAGAAATGATGTATCATATCTCATATGCCATTTCTCGGAAGCGCAAGAAGGCAGGCGGCCAAAATCATGGCCCACCGCTGGAGCTCTTGGCAGGCGGCAGCAGAGTTGGCATCAGCTTGAAGCGCCGGCAAGGCTGCGCGGCGGAAGATCGAGGACAGATGCAGGTCACCGAAGGCACATTGCCGGCTGAAATCACCGATCTCACCGTCGGCTACCGGCGCCTGCCGGCCGGCAAGCTCGCCAATGCGGTGACCTGGATGGAGGCGCGCGCTCCCCTGCTCGGTCTGGCGCGGCCGCTCGCCATAAAACGGATCACGACGCCCGACTGCACCTCGTATCGGGCGATCTTCCGCGAAATCGGCGCTCCCTGGCTGTGGGACCGCGTGTCCGAAATGTCCGACGCCGAGATAATGGCTCACTTCGCCGACCCGCGTCAGCACCTCTATTATGGCCACGATGAAACCGGCGCCCACATCGGCATGGTCGAATTCTTCGTTGCCGACAGCAACGAGATCGAGATCACCTATTTCGGCCTGTTCCCGTCCCTGACCGGCCGCGGTTTCGGCAAGCGGCTGATGGCCGGCGCGCTCGACCTGGCTTGGCGCCTGAACCCGAGCCGCATCTGGTTGCACACCAGCAGCTTCGATCATCACAGCGTCATCGGCTTCTACGGCGCATGCGGGTTCGTGCCCTTCGCGACCGGGTTTGAGATCATCGACGATCCCCGGATAAAGGGAACCTTGCCGCGCGATGCGGCGCCGCAGATTCCGCTGCTCGATGTGGAACGGGGCGCCCAGAGCGAGAACGTCGCACCGCGACGAGCAGGCAAGCTCTGAGATAGCGTCTCCGTCAGGTCGCCTGCGGCGCCGGCAGCCGTTCGCGCAATTCGTCGACAAGCACCCTGGTGTTTTCGGAATAGTCGATGGGTACGACGACGAGATGCACGCCGCCGCCGGTGAAGGCCTGTTCCAGCGTCGGCCGCAACTCGGCGATCGCGCCAACCCTGGTCCCTTTGGCGCCATAGGCCTCGGCGTATCTAACGAAGTCGGGATTGCCGAAGGTCATGCCAAAATCCGGGAATTCGTCGACCGCCTGCTTCCAGCGGATCATGCCATACGCATGGTCTTCCAGCAGCAGGACGACGAGGTTCAGCTTGAGCCTGACAGCCGTCTCCAGTTCCTGGCTGTTCATCATGAAGCCGCCATCGCCGCAGATGGCCATGACACGACGCTGGGGATAGAGCAGCGCCGCCATCATCGCCGACGGCAACCCGGCGCCCATGGTGGCCAGCGCGTTGTCGAGCAACAGCGTGTTTGCCATGCGCGTGCGGTAGTTGCGCGCGAACCAGATCTTGTACATGCCGTTGTCCAGCGCGAGGATGCCGTCGGCCGGCATCACGGCGCGCACGTCGTGCACGATGCGCTGCGGCGTGAAGCGGTCTTCGGTGGCGCGCGCGGCGATGCGGCTCAAAATGCCTTCGCGCAGCGGCAGCAGCGCCTGCGCGTTGGGGATCTTGCCTTCGATGCGGTCGGCCAGCAGCGCCAGCGACGGGCCGAGATCGCCGACGATCTCGGCTTGCGGGAAATAGACCTGCTCGACATCAGCCGACTGGTAGCCGACATGAATAACCTTCGGTCCCTTCGCGCCCATGATGAACGGCGGCTTCTCGACCGTGTCGTGGCCAATGGTGATGATCAGATCGGCCTGTTCGATGGCCTCGTGGACATAGTCGCGCTCCGAAAGCGCCGCCGTTCCCATGTAAAGCTCGGTGCCGCCGGGCACGGTGCCCTTGCCCATCTGCGTGGTGAAATAGGGAATCTGCGTGCGCAGCACGAACTGGGCGACGTCGGGGGTCACGCGCGGCCGTGACGCCGCGGCGCCGAACATCAGCAGCGGGCGCTTGGCCTCGAGGATCATGCGGGCGGCGCGATCGAGCGCGCCAGCGCTGGCCAGGGGCAACTCGACCGGATGCGTCGGCACCAACGCGATCGGTTCGCACTCCGCCGCCGCGATGTCTTCCGGCAGTTCCAGGTGCACCGGGCCGGGGCGCTCTTCCTGTGCGACGCGGAAGGCTTCGCGCACCAGCGACGGGATCATCTTCGGCGAGACGATCTGGCGCGACAGCTTGGTCAGTGGCTTCATCGCCGCAACGATGTCAACGATCTGGAAGCGCGCCTGCCTGGACGACAGGATGCCCTTCTGGCCGGTGATCATGATCATAGGCATCGCACCGAGCAGCGCGTAGGCCGAGCCGGTCGTCAGGTTGAGCGCGCCGGGGCCGAGCGTGGTGATGCACACTCCTGCCTTGCCGGTGAGCCTGCCATAGGTGGCGGCCATGAAGGCGGCCGCCTGCTCGTGGCGGGTCAGGATCAGCTGGATCGACGAGCGGCGGATGGATTCGACGATGTCGAGATTTTCTTCGCCCGGAATGCCGAAGATCCGATCGACCCCTTCATTCTCGAGGGCCGCCACGAACAGATCCGAACCCTTGGTCATGAACCGTCTCTCCTGCGATGCGCGCATTCCATCAGCCATCTTCATATGGCACCGGAACGCGACGCCTCAAAGAGCGCAAGTCGTATGCTGGCAATCACGCCATCATTTTCGGCAAGGCGGCCGCCAATGCGTCGACGGCCAGCCGGACCTTGAGCGGCAGATGCGGCGTCTGCAGCCAGAGTGCATGACAGTCGTAGGGATAGCGTGGCTGGTCCGGCAACAGCTCGACCAGCGCGCCGACCTGGATGCGCTGGCGAGCCAGCCAGTAAGGCAACCACGCCAGCCCCATGCCGCCGACAGCGGCATCGGCGATGGCATCGAGATCGTCGAACCGCAGCCGGCCGTTTGGGATGACCTCGAGCGCGGCTTGTCCTTGGCGCGCGAACAGCCAGGGCTGAACGATCATGCCGAGCCGGCGATAGACAATCGCCTGATGATCGGCGAGATCTTCGATCCGCCGTGGTTCGCCATGAATTTCCAGATAGGAAGGCGCGGCACAGACGACCATGTCCTGGCGTGCAACACGGCGCGCGATCACGCCGGCCTTATCGTCCAGCTCACCGGTCCGTATGGCGAGGTCGTAGCCATCCTCGGCAAGATCGGCAAAGCGGTCGCTGAGCGAGAGGTCGAGCTCCAGCATCGGATACCGCCGCGCCAGTTGCAGCAATACGGGGGTCACGCAGTGGCGGCCGAAATGCGCAGGCATGGTGACGCGCAATTTTCCGCGCGGTTCCGAGAGCTGGTCGGCGGCGAGCGCGTCGGCGGCCTCGGCCTCGGCCAGCACCAGGCGGCACCGCTCATAGTAGGCGCGGCCGAAATCGGTCAGGCTCTGCCGGCGCGTGGTCCGGTTGATGAGACGCACGCCAAGTCTGCCCTCAAGAAATCGGACATGCTTGCCGACCATCGGTCCAGACAGATCGAGCGCAGTGGCCGCCGCTGCGAACGAGCCGAGATCAACCGCCCTGACGAACACGGCCATGCTCTCGAGCCTATCCATATTCGAAACTCCTGGTTTCTAGTGCATAACCAGAACAGCCATTTATCGCCGAAAGCCCTCGCGTCATAGCTCATTCGGTTCAGATAATTGGAGTTGGCCGAATGACCCGTGTAGTCCGCTTCCACCAGCATGGTGGTCCCGAGGTCCTGCGCATCGAGGAGGTCGACCTGCCCCCACCGGGCCAGGATGAAGTTCAAATCCGCGTCAGGGCATTCGGCCTCAACCGCGCCGAGGCGCTGCTGCGCGCCGGCAGCTATATCGAGACACCCGTGCTCCCGTCCGGTCTCGGGCTGGAAGCGGCAGGCGTCATCGAGGCGATTGGCGAAGGCGTGACGGAGCTGGCGCCCGGCGACGCGGTCAGTGTCGTCCCGCCGCAATCGATGGTTCGCTGGCCGGCCTACGGTGAGCTTGTCACTTTCCCCGCCGGGCTCATCGTCAAACACCCACGGTCCCTCGACTGGCAAACCGCGGCGGCGGTTTGGATGCAGTATCTCACTGCCTACGGCGCCCTGATCGACATCGCCAGCTTGAGCAGTAGAGATGCCGTTGTCATCACCGCGGCCTCGAGCAGCGTCGGACTTGCCGCGATCCAGATCGCCAACAGGGTTGGCGCGACAGCGATCGCGGTGACGCGGACATCCGCAAAAAGACAGACCCTGCTTGACGCCGGAGCGGCTGAAGTCGTGGTCCTCGCCGACGAAGATCTTGCCATGCGGCTGAGTGGGATCGCTGGGCAGGATGGCGTGCGCGTCGTGCTCGATGCAGTCGGCGGCCCGATCTTCGAACCGCTGACCGCAGCCATGTCGAAGGGCGGCATTCTGATCGAATATGGCGGCCTCAGCAGCGACCCGACGCCGTTTCCGTTGCCTGCGGTACTGGGCAAGACGCTGACGTTGCGCGGCTATCTCGTCCACGAGATCACCGGCAATCCTGAGAAGTTGGAGGCTGCCAAGGCGTTCATCCTCGAAGGGCTTGGGGACGGCACGCTGAGACCGATCATCCACAGAACGTTTCCATTCGACCAGATCGTCGAGGCGCATCGCTATCTCGAATCGAACGAACAGTTCGGCAAGATCGTCGTCACGGTTTGAGCAGCAATCATTCTCGCCGGCAATATTGCCCCTTGAAGGGGCCGCCCCGCATTCCTAAATCCCGAATGCGGGCCGGGCCCCTCTGACTGTCGCTTCTGGCGACCGTGATGTCGGACCGCTTCAACGGGCCCGTTTCCATTCCTTTCGGTCGAGCGGGCTCATTCCTTTCTGGTTAGGAGCCCCTGATGACGTCATCTCTCCTTGGTATGGTCTGCCCCTCCTGCCGCGTCGCCCTCGTGATGAGCGAACGCCAGGGGATCGAGATCGACTACTGTCCGCAGTGCCGCGGCGTCTGGCTTGATCGTGGCGAACTCGACAAGATCATCGAACGTTCCGGCAGGGATGCGTCGCCCGCGCCGCAAGCGCAGCCCGCCCCATTTGCGCAGCCGCAACACAGCCGGGACCGCGATGACGACTATTCCCGCTCGCATGGCCAACGCTATCCGAAGCGAAAGAAGTCATTCTTCGAAGAGCTGTTCGACTGACCCTTATGACGCCCGCGACCCGGGGCCAGCGCCTTGCTGAAATTTTCCGAAACGACATCGATAAGGTTCTATCAGATGATTTCCCGCACAAGCCGATTCACTACCCTCTTTGCCGGCCTGTTCCTCGCCTTCTCCATGGTCGCGATCGATCATGCCGAGGCGCGGCGCGGCGGCAGCTTCGGCAGCCGTGGCACGCGCACGTTCCAATCGGCACCGCCGACCCGGACCGCGCCCGCGCCGACCGCGCCGGTCGAGCGTTCGATGACACCCAATACCGGCGTGAACAATGCTGCCCGGCAACCACAGGCCGGCCCGCAGAGGCCCGGCTTCATGAGCGGCTTCGGTGGAACGATGATGCGCGGCCTGCTGATCGGCGGCCTGATCGGGCTGCTCCTTGGCCAAGGTTTCGGCGGCCTCGCCGGAATGTTCGGATTCCTGCTCCAGGCCCTGCTCATCGGTGGCGCGATCATGCTGGCCATCAGGTTCTTCCGGTCACAATCCGCGCGTGGCCCGGCGCCCGCGCTCGCCGGCATGGGCAATGCCCAGGCCTCACGGTTCGAGAACCGCGCAACGGCACAGCAGAACACGAGCGGCGCTGGCTCCTTCACAATTCCCGGGTTTGGCGGCGGATCGGGCGGAGGCCATGAGACCACCCGATCCGAAGAGATCACGTTGGCCCAGGCCGACCTCGACGCATTCCAGCAGCTGTTGACTGATGTCCAAGAAGCATTCGGCCGCGAAGACCACGCGGCATTGCGCCGGTCGGTGACACCCGAGATGGTGTCCTATCTGTCGGAAGAGCTGGCCGACAATGCCCAGAAAGGTCTCAGGAACGAAGTGTCCGACGTCACCCTGCTGCAGGCCGACATCGCGGAAAGCTGGCGCGAGGATGACCGCGACTACGCCACGGCCGCGTTGCGCTACGAGTCTCGCGACGTGATGCGCGAACGGGCGAGCGGCAAGGTCGTCGAGGGCGACGAGGGCCACCCCACCGAGACGACCGAGTTGTGGACGTTCACGCGTCAGAACGGCTCGAACTGGAAGCTCTCGGCGATACAGGAGGCTTGAGCCTGGCGAGTTCATTGGCGATCAAGCCACGATCTTGACGCACATCGGCGTGCTGATCTCGATGGCGGAGACAGCACCGCCGGCACCGTGAAAATAAGGCGTCTCCCGGTTCAGGCTGCCGACAAACACCAGACAGACCATTCCAGGCACCGCGCATGATTTGCTCCTGCCCTGGCCGCGCTTCCACGCGCAAAACCGGCCAAATTTCGCCTGTCCTCGCTTGCAACATAACCTCATATGTGAAAATAGTATTTACAAAAGAAGATTGGCGAGGAGGAGACATCGTGCCATCAGGCGCTTCGATGCGTGGTCGAATGATCATCTGGCGCTCTCGCGAGACCGGTGGATTGAGCCATGAATGATTTCGCACCCACCGTCGGCATTGCCTCGACGTACCCCAAGAATATGCCTGCCGATCATGCCGCCCTGCCGGTGTGGAACGCCGAGAACTGGTTCTACGAGGACTGGCCGGTTGGCCAGAGAATCCGTTCGTTGCGACGCACCATGGCGGAAGGCGACAGCCATCTCTTCAACACGCTGGTGCTCGACGTCCACCCTTACGTGCAGGACCAGATGTTTGCCGAGAGCGAGGGCATTTTCGGCAAGAGGCTGATCGCCGGCGCCTTCGTCTTCTCGGCTGGGCTGGGGCTGGTCGCCACCAACTGCGTCAACGCCTTCTCCTACGGCTATGACAAGCTCCGCTTCATAAAGCCCGTCTTCATCGGCGATACCATCTATTCGATCCGTTCCAACCTCGACAAGAAGCCCCGCTACAAGGAGATGGGGCTGATCCGCGCCAGCTATGAGGTGTTCAAGGGCGAAGGCGAGCTGGTGCTCTATTGCGAGCATCTGCAGACGGTGAAGTACCGCAACCCTGCCGATTTCGTCGGCAAGACGGAGAAATAGAGATGCCGGCAGCAGCCGAATTGCCGCTGGCCGGCCTCGTCGTCGTCGACATGAGCCAATTCCTGTCTGGGCCGTACTGCTCGCTCAGGCTGCTCGATCTCGGCGCCCGCGTCATCAAGGTCGAGCGTCCTGACGGAGGCGATCTGTCGCGCCGGCTTTATCTCAGCGACACCGAGATCGGCGGCGATTCGACGATCTTCCATGCCATCAACCGGGCCAAGGAAAGCCTCGCCATCGATTTGAAGAAGGAGGCGGACCTCAAGGTATTGCGCGGGCTGCTGGCCAAGGCCGATGTGCTGATCCAGAATTTCCGGCCCGGCGTCATCGAACGCCTTGGCCTCGACTACGAGGCCGTCCGCCAGATCAACCCGCGCCTGGTCTATGCCTCGATCAGCGGCTATGGCGAGGAGGGTCCGTGGGTGAAGCGCCCGGGCCAGGATCTTCTGGCGCAATCGCGCTCCGGCGTGATGTGGTTGAATGGCGACGAAGACCAGGGGCCGGTGCCGTTCGGGCTCGCCATCGGCGACATGCTGGCGGGTGCGGCCTGCGCGCAAGGCATCCTGGCAGCACTGGTGCGGCGCGGCATCACCGGTCAGGGAAGCCATATAGAGACCAGCCTTTTGGAAGCGCTGGTCGACTTCCAGTTCGAGGTGCTGACCACGCATCTCAATGACGGTCGTCGCCTGCCCAGGCGCTCAAGTTTCCGCAGCGCGCATGCCTATCTCTCCGCGCCTTATGGCGTCTATCCGGCCAAGGACGGATATCTCGCCATCGCCATGACGCCTATCCCCAAGCTCGCCGAACTCTTGTCGCTCAGCGAGTTGGCCCCCTATTGCGACAAGCCGGCATCCTGGTTCACCGCGCGCGACGATATCAAGGCGATCATCGCCCGGAGGATCGCCACCAAGACCATCGACGAATGGCTCGAAATCCTGGAGCCGGCCGACATCTGGTGCGCCAAGGTGTTGAACTGGCCGGAGATGCTGGCAAGCCAGGGTTTCCAGTCGCTCGACATGCTGCAGACGGTGACGCGTGAGGATGACGTCTCGATCCTGACCACCAGTTCACCCCTCAGGGTTGATGGGATCAGAGCTAAGGTTGACCGCGCGGCGCCGCGCATCGGCGAGCACAGTACGAAAATCCGCGAGGAATTCGGCCTGTGAGCACGCTCAAGGGCATGACCTGGAGCCACCCGCGCGGCTATGATCCGATGATCGCGTGTTCATCTCTGTGGGAGCAGAAGACCGGCGTTCCGATCGAGTGGGACAAGCGTTCGCTGCAGGATTTCGAATCCTATCCGGTCGAGGAGTTGGCGCGCGCCTATGATTTGATCGTCATCGACCATCCGCATGTCGGCCAGATCACGGCGGAGCGCTGTCTTGAGCCTCTCGACGTCACCGGCCGCGAGGCGCAGCGCGCCGCGCTTGCCTCGGGCAGCGTCGGCCAATCCTATCCGAGTTACACCTGGCAGGGCCGGCAATGGGCGTTTCCGATCGACGCGGCGGCGCAGGTGCAGGCCTGGCGGCCGGACGCGCTCGATGCGCCGGCAGCGACGTGGAGCGAGATGCTCGCTGTCGCCCGGCAGGGCGGCGTGTTGCTGCCACTGCGGCCACCGCATTGCCTGATGACATTCTACACGCTGGCCGGCAATCTCGGGCATCCCTGCGCGACCGATCCGTCGGGCGATCTTATCGACGTCGAGATGGGCTGCGAAGTCTTCGATAGGATGCGAGAGATCGCGGCGCTGGTCGACCCCACCTGCTTCGACATGGACCCGATCGCCGTTTCGGAGCGCATGGCCGAGGCCGGCTCCCGCATTGTCTGTGCGCCGCTGATCTATGGCTATGTCTCTTATGCGGCGTCGGGTTTTCGCGCGAACAGGCTGGCCTTTGCCGATATTCCGGTCATTGGTTCCAATGGCCCGATCGGCTCGGCGCTCGGCGGCACAGGCATTGCGGTCTCGGCCTTTTCCAAGGCGAAGGACGCCGCGATCGACTTCGCCTACTGGATCGCCAGCGGCGATGTCCAGCGCGGCATCTATGCCGCCGCCGGCGGCCAGCCGGGCCATGCGGCTGCCTGGGAAGACCAGACGGTCAATGAAGCGACCGCTAACTTCTATCGGGACACGCGCGCGACGCTGGAGGACGCCTGGATGCGGCCGCGCCATGACGGCTACATGGCGTTCCAGCAGGCGGCGTCCGACCGCATCAATTCCGGTCTGACCTCCGGCGACCCGGCCGGCCAGGTCGTCGCCGATCTCATCAGCCTGTTCCGGGCCAGTATCCAGGCGGCCACCTGAGGGACTGGATCGTTACTTCAACCGCCACTGCTTGCGGGCGTTACCCGACAAAAGCTTGTCACGTTCCGAGACGCTGCAGCCGGCAAGCAGCGCATGTGTCGCCGCCACCCAGGTCGAGAGACCACCACCAAGCGTACAGACCGGCCAGTCGCTGCCCCAGACAACACGGTCCCAGCCGAATGAATTGATGGTGTGTTCGACGTAAGGCCGGAGTGTCTCGACCGTCCAACTGCCGGAGTCCGCATAGGCGACCACCCCGGAGACCTTGGCCATGACGTTCGGACGCCGCGCGATCTCGCTCATGTGTTCACGCCAGGGATGCTCAGCGTTGCCCTTGATGTCGGGGACACCGCAATGGTCGAGCACGAACTGGACATCGGGAGCCAGATCGGCGAGCGCCATCGCCTTGGGGACCTGATGCGGCAGTACGACGAGGTCGAAGGTCAGGCCGGTGCCGCCAAGCCGCTTAATGTTGTCACGGAACAATGCCCCTTCCGAAATATCGTCCGGCACGACGTGGAGGACACGGCGAAAGCCTTTGACGAAGGGATTTGCCCGCTGGCGTTCAAGATAGGCAGGGAAATCCGCCTCCTCGGGACGGCAAGATGCAATCGCCCCGGCGAGCATGCTGCCTGCTTGCCGCGACAGGCCCTCGACACGGGTGGTTTCCGCCTCGATATCGGCCGGGTCGACATCCACCTCCATATGCAGCACGCAGCCGACGCCGACACGCTGGGCCTCCGTGGCGTATTCTTCATAGGAGAAATCGCGGTTCAGTGCCGGCTCGCCGGCAAGCCAGGGATAGCGCAGCACCGAGCGATCGATGAGATGCAAATGGGTGTCGATGATCATGGCGATGCTCCTCCTCTGGCTTTCTCAGATCATCTCACGGGGGAATTCTTCATTCAAATAAGAATTCATGCCGATGAACCGACGGCCGACCCGGCCAGGTGCGACAGCTTTTCGCAGGTTGCCAGCAACAACTCGATGGTCCGGGTGATATCGGGCGCGGACGGCGCGTTGACCACGGTGATGTAGGGGATCGACAGCGCCGCGATGGCCTTGCCGTCGGAACCGCGCACCGGGGCGGAGAGGTTGAAGACGCCTGCGGTCTGCATGGAAGCCATCATCTCGTAGCCGCGGTCGCGAATCTGGTCGAGACGGGCGAAGAACTCGGCCGGCTGCGCGGTCTTGTCGGTGCTACGGACATGCTCCGAGATCATCATCTGCCGCTCTTCCGGCGAACGGAAGGCGAGCAGGACGTGGCCTGAACCGGTATCGAACAGGCTAATGTGGGAGCCGACACGGATCGAAATGCCCCAGTAGTTCGGCGCCTCCTGCTGGCCGATCACGACAGCGGAACCGCGGTCAAAAACAACGAGTTGGTTGGCTTGCTGCGAGATCTCGGCCAACTCGCGCATCAGCGGCGTCGCATAGGAAACCAGCCGCCGCACCGGCGCGTGCAATTGTGCCAGGCCAAACAGCTTGAGCGTCAGCGAATAGCGGTCGCCGTCCAGTCGCGTGACGTAGCCACGCCGCACCAGCCGGTCCAGCATGCGATAAAATTCATTGGGGCTGCGGTCGAGTTTCTTGGCGATTTCCGCCTGCGTCAGGCCGCCATCGACGCCAGCCAGCAGCTCGAGGATGTCGAGCCCCTTGTCGAGCGCCGGCGCGCGGTAGCGCTCGTCTTCGCTGTCTTCCATGGCTCGTCCCTCCAGTGAATTCAGCTCTTCATATACGCAGGAACGTGGCTGGCGGAAACAAATTTCGCCTTGACGTATCCATGAATGTTTTGTTTGTATATGAATGTAGGACTTCTTGTCATCAGACGAGTTGCGGTCGCCGCTGAGGCGCACCAAGGGAGGATATCAATGAACAGACTGCTTTCCGGCGTGTCCGCCGGCGCATTGGCACTCGCATTTGGCGCGGGTGCTGCTCTCGCCGGCGACCTGCCCGGCAAGTTCGAAGGCGTGACCGTCGACGTAAAGCTGATCGGCGGCCAGCAATATGAAAAGCTCTACGAGCGCATCCCGGAGTGGGAGAAGGCGACCGGCGCCAAGGTCAATATCCTGACCAAGAAGAACGGCTTCGATATCGACAAGGAGCTCAAGTCCGACATCGCCTCGGGCAGCACCAACTGGTGCGTCGGCTGGAACCATTCCTCCTTCGCGCCGCAGTACACCGGCCTTTACACCGATCTCAGCAAGCTCCTGCCGAAGTCGGAGATCGACGGCTTCGTGCCGTCGACGATCAAGGCGGCAACCATCGACGGCAAGCTGGAAATGCTGCCGCGTGCGCAGTTCGACGTTTCGGCGCTCTACTACCAGAAGAGCCTGTACGAAAACGCCGACAACAAGACCAAGTTCAAGGCCAAATACGGCTACGACCTGGTGCCGCCGGACACCTGGAAGGAAGTCACCGACCAGGCCGAGTTCTTCGCCAACCCGCCCAATTTCTACGGCACCCAGTTCGCCGGCAAGGAAGAGGCGATCAACGGCCGCTTCTATGAAATGGTGGTCGCCGAGGGCGGCGAATATCTCGACAAGGACGGCAAGCCGGTCTTCAATTCCGATGCCGGCATCCGGGCGCTCGACTGGTTCGTCAACCTTTACAAGGCCAAGGCCGTGCCGGCCGGAACCACCAACTACCTCTGGGACGATCTCGGCCAGGGCTTTGCCTCGGGCACCGTCGCCATCAATCTGGACTGGCCGGGCTGGGCCGGATTCTTCAACGATCCGAAGTCGTCGAAGGTCGCCGGCAATGTCGGCGTCAAGGTCGCGCCGAAAGGCTCCGCTGGAGTGCGCACCGGCTGGTCGGGCTTCCATGGTTTCTCGGTGACCGAGAATTGCCCGAACAAGGAGGCAGCCGCGTCGCTCGTATGGTGGCTGACCAATGAGGACAGCCAGAAGCTCGAGGCCGCCGCCGGCCCGCTGCCGACGCGCACCGCGGTCTGGGACTGGGACCTGCAGCAGGCCGCGAACGATCCTTACAAGAAGGAGGTTCTGTCGGCTTTCCAGGAAGAAGCCAAGCACGCCTTTGCCGTGCCGCAGACGCCTGAGTGGATCGAGATCTCGAACGCCGTCTATCCCGAGTTGCAGGCCGCTATCCTCGGCGACAAGACCTCCAAGCAGGCACTGGATGAAGCCGCCGCCAAGGCGACGCAGATCCTGCAGGACGCCGGCAAACTCTAAGCATTGTTCTCAAGACCGCCTCCCCCACTGTGAATGGGGGAGGCGATCGCGTCTTGCCGGTGCTGTCCATTCACCGGTCGGGCCCCGGCCCAAAATTGCATGCCAGATACCAAAGGACCCCGATGAAGGGCTTCAAGCCATCCGCACCATTCCTGCTGCTGCTTCCGGCGTTCATCGTGCTGGCGGCGGTCGTGGTGGTGCCGTTGCTTCTCTCGCTCTATTCCAGCTTCACGCCCTTCCGGCTGACCAAGCCCGAGACGTTTTTCGTCTTCATCGGCTTGCGGAACTATCTTTCGATCCTGGCCAATATCGATTTCTGGTGGGCGTTCGGGCGCACGGTTCTGCTGCTGACGATCGCGCTCAATCTTGAAATGCTGCTTGGCCTCGGCCTCGCCATGCTGGTCGAGAAGGCGACACGCGGCCAGCGCATCCTGCGCACGCTGATGATGTTTCCGATGATGTTCTCGCCGATCCTCGTCGGCTTCCAGTTCAAGTTCATGTTCAACGATAATATCGGTCTGGTGAACAACGCGCTGCAGTCGCTCGGCATCACCAGCGACGCCATCCCGTGGCTGATCGAAGGCCATCTCGCCTTCGTCGCAATTTCAGTCGCCGAGATCTGGTCGTCGACGGCGATCTTCGCCATCCTGATCCTGGCCGGGCTGCTCGCCATGCCCAAGGAACCGATCGAGGCGGCTCGCGTCGATGGCTGCACGCCGTGGCAGACATTCCGCTATGTGACGTGGCCGTTCGTCATGCCCTTCGCCTACATCGCCATGACCATCCGCTCGCTCGACGTGGCGCGCGCCTATGACATCGTCAAGATCATGACCGATGGCGGGCCGGCCGGCCGCACCGAACTGCTTTGGACGCTGGTGGCGCGCACCGCCTATAGCGACGGACGCATGGGAATGGCCAACGCCATGGCCTATTTCTCGATCCTGCTGTCGATCGCCTTCACAGTCTACTTCTTCAACAAGCTCGCCGCGGCGCGCACGCAGACCGGTGCCGAGTGGTGAAGATGGAGGAGAATTCTTCCGCCCGCCTCAAGCGCCGGCTGCTTGATATCGTCTATCGTATCGGCCTGTTTCTGGCGATGCTGACGATCTGCCTGCCCGGCCTCTGGATCGTTCTGTCGTCGCTGCGACCGACGGTCGAGATCATGGCGAAGCCGCCTGTGTGGATCCCGCAGGACATTTCGTTCGATGCCTATGTCGCGATGTTCTCAGGCATCGGCAAGGGCGGCATTCCGGTCATCGAGTATTTCCGCAACTCGCTGATCATCTCGGTGACCTCGACGGTTATCGCGGTCGCCATCGGCATGGCCGGTGGCTATGCCTTCGCGCGCTACCGCTTCCGCGGCAAGTCGAGCGTCTTCCTCGGCCTGATGCTGACGCGCACGGTGCCGGGCATCGCGCTGTCGCTGCCACTGTTCTTCCTCTATGTGCGGCTCGGCATCATCGACACGCATTTCGGGCTGATCCTCGCCTATGTCGCACTCAACGTGCCGTTCACCATCTGGCTGATCGACGGCTTCTTTCGCCAGGTGCCGAAGGACCTCGCGGAAGCAGCGCAGATCGACGGCTGCACGCGCTGGCAGGCCTTCTGGCAGGTGGAATTCCCACTCGCCGGACCGGGCATTGCGTCGGCGGCGATCTTCGCCTTCCTGACCTGCTGGAACGAGTTCGCGCTGGCTTCCCAACTGACCCGCTCGGTGAGCGCCAAGACGCTGCCGGTCGGCCTGCTCGACTACACGGCCGAGTTCACCATCGACTGGCGCGGCATGTGCGCGCTCGCCGTTGTGATGATCATCCCGGCGCTCACCCTCACTTTCATCGTCCAGAAACACCTTGTCGGCGGCCTAACCTCCGGCGCGGTGAAAGGCTGATCCAATGGCAACGGTTTCCCTCAAAAAGCTGACCAAGCGCTACGGCAATATCCAGATCGTGCATGGCATCGACCTCGACATCACCGACCGCGAATTCATCGCGCTGGTCGGCCCGTCAGGCTGCGGCAAATCGACGACGCTGCGCATGATCGCCGGGCTGGAAGAGATCAGCGCCGGCTCGATCGAGATCGGCGGGCGCGTCGTCAACGACCTGCCGCCACGCTCGCGCAACATCTCGATGGTGTTCCAGTCCTATGCGCTCTACCCGCATATGACGGTGCGCGAAAATCTCGGCTTCTCCCTGAAGATCGCCGGTGCCGCCAAGGAGGATATGGACCGCCGTGTCGCCGAGGCTTCAGCCATCCTCGGGCTCGATACTTTGCTCGACCGCCGCCCGTCGCAACTCTCCGGCGGGCAACGCCAGCGCGTCGCCATGGGCCGCGCCATCGTGCGCGACCCCGATGTCTTCCTGTTCGACGAGCCGCTTTCCAATCTCGATGCCAAGCTTCGCACGCAGATGCGCACCGAGATCAAGAAGCTGCATGCCAAGGTCCAATCGACGGTGATCTACGTCACCCACGACCAGGTCGAGGCGATGACGCTTGCCGACCGCATCGTCATCATGCGCGACGGCTACATCGAACAGGTCGGCACACCAGACGAGGTTTTCCGGCGCCCGGCGACACGCTTCGTCGCCGGCTTCATCGGCTCGCCGCCTATGAACCTGCATGAGGCCACGATAGACGACGGCCAGCTGGCTTTCGCCAGCGGCGCCAAGCTGCCGCTGCCCAGCCAGTTCAAGGCCAATGTCGCCATCGGCGACAAGGTCGTGTTCGGGCTGCGACCCGACGACATCTACCCGACCGGCCATGGCATCAGTTCGGGAAGTTCCGCCGACGTGCACCAGATCGAATTGCCGATCACCGTCACCGAACCGCTCGGCAACGAGACGCTGGTGTTCGTCGAGTTCAACGGCAGCGATTGGGTCTCGCGCATGCTGAACCCCCGCCCGCTGCGATCCGGCGAGCGCGTCGCCATGAGCCTCGACCTGTCGCAGGCGCATCTGTTTGCCAGCGAGACCGGAAAGACATTGCGGAGCTGACCGACATGGCAAGGATCGAGAAAATCGAACTGCGGATGGTGGACCTTGTGCCAAAGGTCAAGCGCACAGACGCCATCCAGAGCTTCGTCAGCCAGGAAACGCCTATCGTGACGCTCACCGATTCCGACGGCGCGGTCGGCACCGGTTACAGCTACACGATCGGCACCGGCGGTTCGTCGGTGATGCGGCTCTTGTCCGACCACCTGGTACCGCGCCTGATCGGCCGCGATCCTGATATGATCGAGGCGATCTGGCACGATCTCGAATTCGCCACCCATGCCACCACGATAGGTGCGATCACGGCGATCGCCATCGCGGCAATCGACATCGCACTATGGGACCTCAGGGCGAAGAAAAAGAACCTGCCGCTGTGGAAGCTCGCCGGCGGCGCCAAGGACCGCTGCCCGCTCTACACGACCGAAGGCGGCTGGCTGCATATCGATACGCAGGCGCTGGTCGACGATGCGCTGGCCGCCAAGGCGAAGGGATTTCGTGGCTCGAAGGTGAAGATCGGCAGGCCGCATGGGTCTGAGGATCTCGCGCGCCTGTCGGCGGTGCGAAAGGCGGTCGGCGACGGCTACGAGATCATGACCGACGCCAATCAGGGCTTCTCGGTGGACGAGGCGATCCGGCGTGCGGCGAGGTTGCGCGAACTCGATCTCGCATGGATCGAGGAGCCGCTGCCGGCCGACGACATCGACGGACATATCAGGTTGTCGAGCTCGACGCCGACGCCGATCGCGGTTGGCGAATCGCTCTATTCCATGCGCCACTTCCGCGAATACATGCAGAAAGGCGCCTGCTCGGTCGTGCAGGTCGATGTCGGCCGCATCGGCGGCATCACCCCCTGGCTCAAGATCGCCCATGCGGCGGAGGCTTTCGACATTCCGGTTTGCCCGCATTTCCTGATGGAATTGCATGTCAGCCTGACCTGTGCTGTTCAGAACGGCAGGTATGTCGAGTACATTCCGCAACTCGACCAGTTGACCGGCAGGCACATGCGCATCGAGGATGGGCATGCGCTGGCGCCCGACGAGCCCGGTATCGGCATCGATTGGGACTGGGACGCGGTCAAGGCCATGAGCATCGCCGAATTCACCACGGCGATCACGAAATAGGGGAACGAACATGCAGCGGATGGGAATGGTTCTGGGGCTGAAGCCGGAAAAGGTCGAGGAATATGTCCGCCTCCATGCCGCCGTCTGGCCGGATGTGCTGACCATGATCTCGGCCTGCAACATCAAGAATTATTCGATCTACCTGAAGCGACCGGAGAACCTGTTGTTTTCCTATTACGAATATCACGGCACCGACTACGCGGCCGATATGGCCAAGATGGCGGCCGACCCGAAGACGCAGGAATGGTGGTCCGTCTGCGTGCCCTGCCAAGAGCCGCTTGCAACCCGCAAGGAAGGTGAGTGGTGGGCTTCGATGGACGAAGTCTTCCACCATGACTGAGGCCGGTTTCGACCCCGCCTCGCTCATCCAGTCCTGGCCAAAACCCTCAAAACCCCGACCGATCGTCACCTTCGGTGCCGGATCTATCGTCGGCGACGCGCATTTTCCGGCCTACCGGAAGGCGGAATTTCCGATCGCAGGCCTCTACGATCCGGACCAGGCCAAGGCGCAGGCCCTGGCCGATAGATGGAGCGTGACGGCGTTCCGCTCGGTGGAAGAGGCCGCTGAAGTGAAGGACGCGATCTTCGATCTGGCAACGCCACCGGGGCGGCACGCCGAGATCCTGAAGGCTCTGCCCGACGGTGCGTTCGCGCTGATCCAAAAGCCGATGGGCAACTATCTCGGCGAGGCAACCGAAATCCTCGAGATATGTCGCGCCAAGAACCTCAAAGCGGCCGTGAATTTCCAGTTGCGCTTCGCGCCGATGATGCTGGCGCTGAAGGACGCGATCGCCAAGGGCTGGCTCGGCGAGGTCGTCGACTTCGACGCCTGGCTGGCGCTGGCGACGCCGTGGCAATTGTGGGAATTCCTGCTCAAGGCGCCGCGCGTCGAGATCGCCATGCATTCGATCCATTATCTCGATCTGATCCGGCAATTGCTCGGCGACCCCAGGGGCGTCCACGCCAAGACACTCGGCCATCCCAACCACAAGGTGGCGCAGACGCGCACCAGCGCCATTCTCGACTATGGCGACACGGTGCGTTGCGCGCTGTCGATCAATCACGACCACAAGTTCGGGCGCCGGCACCAGGCCTGCGAGTTCCGCATCTGCGGCACGGAAGGTGCCGCTTATCTCAAGCTCGGCCTCAACCTCGACTATCCCCGTGGCGAACCGGACATTCTGGAGATCTATCCGAAAGGCGGGACCGATTGGATAGCCGTGCCTTTGGCCGGCGAATGGTTTCCCGACGCCTTTGTCGGGCGCATGGCCAATGTCCAGCGCTTTGCTTGCGGAGAGGACGACAAGCTGGTCAGTTCGGTCGAAGACGCCTGGACCACCATGGCGCTGGTGGAAGCCGCCTATAAATCGAGCGCGGCGCCGGCGACGCCGCTGGCCGAAAAGCCGTAAGGCAGGACATGGAACAGATCACCTATTTCGAAGACTACGAGATCGGCTCGACGCGGCTGACCAGCGGCCGCACGATCACCGAGACCGACTTCATCGTCCATGCCGGACACACCGGCGATTTCTTCCCGCACCACATGGACGCCGAGTTCATGAAGACGACGCCGTTCGGCCAGCGCATCGCGCATGGCACGCTGGTGTTGTCGGTCGGCATCGGGCTGACGGCGAACGTGATCAACCCTGTCGCCTTTTCCTATGGCTATGACCGGCTGCGCTTCATCAAGCCGGTGTTCATCGGCGACACGATCCGCACGCGCACCACCATCGCGGCCAAGGAGGACGACCCCAAGCGGCCCACCTCGGGGCGGGTGATCGAGCGCTGCGAGGTAATCAACCAGCGTGGCGAGGTGGTGCTGGCGGCCGACCACATCTACATCGTCGAACGCAAGCCGGCGCAGAGCTGAAACTCCGCGCAATTCCGCGAACCGGTGGCAGGCGGTGATTCGCTCCAGACCAAGCAGCAGCGAACCGGTCCGCTGGCAGCGGCGTCCCGGCATGGTCCGGGCGGGGAAATCACATCAGTCAATCGACCTTCACGGCGACCACCGCGGCGCAGTCGCCAGCCTTGACCAGGCCAGGAAAATGCCGCGCCGCCAGCATGCCCGACATTTTCGCCCGGATATCCTGCGGAGCAACGCCGGTGCGGCCGGTGGAATGGATACGCGCCAGAACCACGCCCGCTTCGACGGGCTCGCCGAGATCGACCATGGTTTCGATCATGCCGTCGTCCTCGGCGAAGCAGAAGCAATCTCCCGAGGGCATGTCCAGCCACTGGGTTTTGCCGGTCTCGACCGCCCCGGCGACGATACCGGCATGACGCAACACGTTGAGGATGCCGCGCCGGGCGATCCGCACCGTCTCGGCTCGCGAAGTGCCGCCGCCGCCGAGCTCGGTGGTGACGAAGACCTTGCCCATTTCTTCGGCCGCCGTGTCATACATGCCGATTGCGTCGATCTCGGTCATGCGCATCGAGAACGGTGCCGAGAATGCCGCCACCGCGGCAAAGGCTTTCTGCTCCAGCGCCTTGTCGGGCAAGGTATGGGCGGCGCAGAACGGCACGAAATCCAGCGTTTTGCCACCGGAATGGAAGTCGAAGACGATGTCGGCGCGGGGAAGCAGCTCGCGTTGGAAATAATCGGCGATCTTCTGCGTCACCGTGCCGTCGGGCCGGCCGGGAAAGCTGCGGTTCATGTTGCCCTTGTCGATCGGCGAGGTGCGCGTGCCGGCCCGAAAGGCCGGATAGTTCATCGCCGGCACGATGATCACCGTGCCGCTGACCTGGTCGGGATCGAGCGTCCTGGCGAGTTCGTAGAGCGCCAGCGGCCCTTCATACTCGTCGCCATGATTGCCGCCGGTCAGCAGCGCCGTCGGCCCCTTGCCGTTGCGGATGACGCAGATCGGGATCATCACCGAGCCCCAGGCCGAGTCGTCGCGGCTATGGGGCAGGCGCAGGAAACCATGTTGGACGCCGCCGCGATCGAAATCGACGGTCGGCGCGATGGGCGACGGGCGAAGACTGGACATCGGGCTCAATCCTTCACCACCAGTTTGCGCGGCACATTGGCCAGGCACTCCACACCGGTTTCGGTGATCAGGATGGACTCGGTGATCTCCAGTCCCATTGTCTCCAGCCAGAGACCGGTCATGAAATGGAAAGTCATGCCGGGCTTGAGCTCGGTGCGATCGCCGGGACGCAGGCTCATCGTGCGTTCGCCCCAGTCCGGCGGATAGGAAATACCGATCGGATAACCGGTGCGGTTGTCCTTGACGATGCCGTATTTCTTCAGGACGGCAAAGAAGGCGTTGGCGATATCCTCGCATGTGTTGCCCGGCCTGGCGGCGGCAAGACCTGCTTCCATGCCTTCCAGCGTCGCCTTCTCGGCATCGAGGAATTCCTGCGTTGGTTTGCCGAGAAAGACGGTGCGCGACAGCGGGCAATGGTACCTGTTGTAGCAGCCGGCGATCTCGAAGAACGTGCCCTCGCCATGCTTCATCGGCTTGTCGTCCCAGGTCAGATGCGGCGCCGAGGCGTCCGCGCCCGACGGCAGCAGCGGAACGATCGCGGGATAATCGCCGCCGATGCCGTCGACGCCGCGCGTGCCGGCATCGTAGATCTCGGCGACCAGATCGCATTTGCGCATGCCGACTTCGATCTTGTCGACGATGCGCTGGTGCATCGCCTCGACGATGCGGGCGGCCTTGCGCATATAGTCGATTTCGGTCGGGCTCTTCACCGCGCGCTGCCAGTTGACCAGCGCGGTGGCATCGACGAAGCGGGCGTTGGGCAGATGTTTCTGTAAAGAGGCGAAGGCGGCGGCGGAGAACCAGTAATTGTCCATCTCGACGCCGACGGTGAGCTTGCCCCAGCCGCGATCGGTCAGCACGCTGGACAGGAAGTCCATCGGATGGCGCTCGGTCGACTGCACATAATGGTCGGCGTAGCCGACGATGTTGTCATGGGCGAGATAGGCGGTACGCTTGGCGCCGTTGGCGTCCTGGCCACGGCCATACCAGACCGGCTCGCCCGACGGCGGCACGATGACCGCCTGGTGGACGTAAAACGACCAACCATCATAGCCGGTCAGCCAGGCCATGTTGGAGGGATCGCTGACGATCAAAAGATCGACGCCCTTCGCCTCCATGGCTTTCCGCGTCTTGGCGAGGCGTTCCGCATATTCGCTTCGCGAGAATTTCAGGTTCGGCTGCATAGTGTTGGTCCTCGTTTTTTGGGGCTGGAGCCCGTTTCAACTTTGTTGAATCCGGCTCCAGGAAATTCTTTTTTGTCGGAGCATGATCTGCCGGGAAAACCGGTCGCCACTTTTTCCGGATCATGCTCCTGCGGCCGGGATCAGCTTTCAAAAACCGTTCCGGCTTTCGCGGCCAGCGCACGGTCGCGGGCGAACGTGGCGATCGCCGTATCCTGCACGCCGGTGCCGGTAAGATCGGCGATGGTGATGTCGCTGGCCGAGCGCCGGCCATGCTTCGCGCCGGCGATGATCTGGCCGAGCTCGGTCACATCAGTGTCAGCGGCCATCACGCCTGCCGCGATGGCATGGTGCAATTCACCCAGCCGCCGCGTCTGCTTCGCGCTGTCGGCGACATAGAGATCAGCCATGCGCAGGATCGCCGGCGCGATCTCGTTCTTGTGCTCGGCGTCGGAACCCATGGCGGTGATATGCTGGCCGGCCGAGACAAACCCGGCTTTGATCAGCGGTTCGGTCGACGGCGTGGTGGTGACGATGATGTCGGCGCCGGCAACGGCGTTGGCCGCATTGGGTTCGGCACGCACGTCGATGCCGAGCCTTTCGCGCAAGGTAGCCGCGGCGGTCTCCGCCTTGGCGACATCGCGCGCCCAGATGCGCGCCTGCCTGATCGGCCGCACCAGCATCAGCGCTTCCAGTTGCAGCCCTGCCTGGACCCCAGCGCCGAAGATCGCGGCGACGGATGAGTCCGGCCGTGACAGGTGTTTGGCCGCGACTGCTCCCGCAGCAGCGGTACGGACGTCGGTGAGATAGCCGTTGTCGAGCAGCAAGGCTTCGACCAGGCCGGTTCTGGCTGACAAAAGCACCATCATGCCGTTTACGCTGGGCAGGCCGAGCTTGGGATTGTCGAAGAAGCCGGGGCTGATCTTGATGGCGAAGCCATCGATCCCAGGCACATAGGCGGTCTTCACATCAACCTCGCCGCGATGCTGCGGAATATCGAGCCGCAGGATCGGCGGCATCGCCACGGGCAGTGTGGCAAGCGCGCGAAAGGCATTCTCGACACAGGCGACGGCATCGAGGTCGAGTGTCACGATTGCGCGCAGTTCAGCTTCAGTGAGGATAGTCATCCTGCTCATGCGGCGCGCTCCGAAATCGATGGTATCTCCCCGCAGACGATCTTCCTGTGCAGTTCCATGTCGATGTTGCGGCCGGAAAGCAGAACCACGACCGGCCCCTCGGCCTTGACTTTGCCAGCGAGCAGCGCCGCGATGCCCACCGCGCCTGCTCCTTCGACGATCTCGCGTTCCTGTTCATAGCCATGGCGAATGCCGGCGGCGATCTCGTCCTCGCTGAGCAGAACGACATCATCGAGCAAGTCGCGGCACATGGCGAAGGTCAGCCGGTTGTCGAGGCCGATGCCGCCACCGAGCGAATCCGCCAGCGTCGGCAGTTCCTCGACCAGCACGGGGTGGCCGGCATCGAGGCTCGCCTTCATCGCGGCGCCGCGCGCCATCGAGATGCCGACGACTTTTGCCCCGGGACGAACGCCCTTGATGGCGGCGGCGACACCGGAAGCCAAGCCACCTCCAGAGAGTTGCACCAGCACCAGAGCGGCATCCGGGACCTGCTCCATCATCTCCAGCCCGAGCGTGCCTTGCCCGGCGATGATCGCGGGATGGTCGAAGGGTGGCAGCATGACAAGCCCTTCCTCCGCCACCAGCCGCTCGACCTCCTGCTGGGCATCGTCCTGGCTGTTGCCGACAATACGGATTTCCGCGCCGAGGCGGCGGATTTCGTCGAGCTTATTCTGGGGTACCAAACGCGACATGCAGATAACCGCACGCATACGCTCGAGCTTTGCCGCATGGGCGAGCGCGCGGCCATGGTTGCCGGTCGATGCCGCGATGACGCCGCGCGCCTTCTCCTCGGCATCCAGCGAAGCGACGGCGTTCGAAGCACCGCGCAATTTGAAGCTGCCGGTGGTCTGGCGGTGCTCGAGCTTGAGATGGACCGGCACGCCCAGCCGCTCGGAGAGACTCGCCGAAAGCACGACCGAAGTGCGCTCGACCTTGCCTGCAATTCGCTCACGTGCGGCGCGGATATCGCCAAGGGTTACTGTCGCCATGATCGTCAGTCGCGCGGCAGGGGCAGCGTCATCAGACGGCCGAATTCGGGATGGGCTGTCTCGTCGCCGCAAAGGCGCAGACAGTTCCAGGCGGTCGCCTGGTTGCTGGTCACCACCGGGCGGCCGATCGCCTCTTCCATGCCGGTGACCGCGAGTGCGCCGCGCAGTGCCGTGCAGGACAAGAACAGCGCATCGGCCTGCGGGTGCATCGCCTGGCGCGCGAGATCGACAAGCGCTGCCGGAGCAATGCGCGCCATCTCGCGATCGTCCTCGAAGCCGAGGCAGGTAAAGCTTAGGATTTCGAAGCCACGTTCGGCGAAATAGGTCGCCATCGGCCTGGAGGTTTCCATGGTATAGGGCGTGAGGATGCTGATCCTGCGCACGCCGAACGCGTTCAGCGCGCGCACGCCGGCCATTGTTGGCGTGACGACGGGCACGCCTGCTTTGGCGGCCTGGATCGCAGCCTCGACCTCTCCATCGCCAATCACCACCGAGGCCGACGTGCAGGAATAGCAGATGGCGTCGAGCGGCTCGTCCGGCAGGATCAAGGCGGCGCCCGCCGTCAACGCCGGCTGCATCTTGCGCAGGTTCTCAGGCGTCGTCGGATTGGCATAGGGGATGCGCGCGACATAGACGCCGATCCGTTCGCTCGCCACCATGCGGCGAAAATCCGGCTCGGTGGTATGGTCGGTGGCCAGGATGATGAGGCCGACGCGCCGCTCCAGCGGACGCTCATCGAGCGCTGGCCGGTTGGGCACAAGCTTGATCTCGGGCAAGGGCTTCATCTTTTATCTTTCGATCTTGCCATAGCGGCGTTCCAGCCAGCGCAGCAGCACGACCGAAATCAGGCTGATGGCGAGGAAGAAGGCACCGACCAACGTGATCGGCTCGAGGTAGCGATAGTAGGTGTTGGCGACGCTTTTTGCCTGGTTCATCAGCTCTAGAACGGTGATCGCCGAGAGCAGCGGCGTCTCCTTGAACATGGCGATGAAGTAGTTGGCCAATGCCGGAATCATCGGCGGAATGGCCTGCGGGATGATGATATGCGTCCAGGTCTGCCGGGCGCTGAGATTGCAGGCCTTGGCGGCTTCCCACTGGCCACGCGGTACATTGTCGATGCCGGCGCGGTAGACCTCCGCCGTGTAGGTGCCGTAGTGCAGGCCGAGCCCGATGACGCCGGCGACCAGAGGCGGCAGCAGGATGCCGATGTCGGGCAGCACATAGAAGATGAAATAGAGCTGCACCAGGAGCGGTGTGCCGCGGATGAATTCGGCCACCCAACCGACGGTACGCGACACCGCTTTGTTGGGCGAGCGGCGCGCCAGCGCGATGCCCAAGCCGACGATCGCCGCCAGCACCGAGCCGAGCAGCGTCGCCAGGATGGTGATCTTCACCCCCTGGATCAGGGTCGGCAGGATCTGCCGGACAAAATCCCAATCCCAATCCATCAGCGAACCCAATTCATCAGGAATGCTCCGGCCATCAGACCCGCACTCCGTCGAGGCCGCGCGCCATGCGGCGTTCCAGCGAGCGCACACCCCACGAGATGAGCAGCGCCAGGATGAAATAGATGAAAAGAATGGTGGTGAACGGCACCATGGTGTTGCCCGTCTGGGCGCGCACCACCTGTGCCTGGAAAGTGAGGTCGGCAAGCGAGATCAGCGAGACGACCGATGTCGCCTTGAGCAGCTCGATGGCATTGTTGCCGAAGGTCGGCAGCATCACCAGAAACGCCTGTGGCAGGATGACGTGGCGCATGCCTTGCCAGCGGCCCAGATTGAGCGCGATGCAGGCCTCATGCTGTTCGCGGCCGATCGATTGCACGGCGCCGCGCACCACCTCTGCGGCATAGGCTCCGACATTCAAGCCCAGCGCCAATACGCCGGCCTGCAACGGGGTCAGTTCGAGACCCAGCAGGGGCAACACGAAATAGGCGAAGAACAGCTGCACGAAGATCGATGTGCCGCGGAAGAATTCGATATAGGCCGTCGCCAGGGCCCGCAGCGCGAAGAAGCGCGACAGGCGCCCCAAGCCGGCGAGAAAGGCCATGATCAGGGCCAGCACCGACCCCATCAGCGTCAGCTCGATGGTGACAAGCGCTCCCTGCAATATCAGGCCGAAATAGCCGGACCACTGGGTCATTGAGGTTCCAACGTTTGTAGTACTAGGGTCCTTCTTCCCGTTTACGGGAAGAAGATTGCCGGCAGGCAGATGAGGGGCAGCGCCAGCTCGGCAAACCGGCGCCGCCCCTCATCCGGCCCTTCGGGCCACCTTCTCCCCGTGAACGGGGAGAAGGCAAGAAAAGCGCGCGCTACTTCGCCGAGCAGAGCTTGTCGCGCGTGGTCGACATTGCCGCCGCCGCCGAGAAGCCGTAGGGCTCGATGATCTTGGCGAACTCACCCGACTTCTTCATCTTTGCCAGTTCGACATCATAGGCATCACGCAGAGCCTCGTCGCCCTTCTTGAAGGCGGCGCCGTCGCAATAGACCGGCGCACCCTGCACCGGAGCGATGACTTCGAGGTTCGGATCGGCGGCCTTCTTCATCAGATCGTTGATCGACAGCACAGGCAGCGAATAGGCATCGATGCGGCCGTCCTGCACCATCTTCAGGCCGCTCTGGCCGTCCGGCACGACGATGACGCGCTCGCGCGGCACGCCGGCGTTGAGCGCCAGCTTCTCCTCGGTGCCGCCGCCGGGCGCGCCGATGGTGGCGGACGTGTCCTTGGCGACATCCTCGTAGCTCTTGAAGCCTTTCGGATTGCCCTTCTTCACCAGCATCGCCTCGGCGTCGCACAGCACCGGCTCCGAATAGGCGACCGCCGCGCAACGCTCCGGCTTCATGAACAGGCCGGCGGTGACGACGTCGAAGCGGCCGGCCTGCAGGCCGGGGATCATGGCGCCATACTCAGAGATCGAGGCGACGATATCGGCCACTCCGAGACGCTTGAAAATCTCGCGCGCCACGTCGGGCGCGGCGCCCGAAACCTTGCCATCGGCGGCGACCGCCGTGTAGGGCGGCTCGTTGGCGATAGCGACGCGTGCGAACCCTTGCGCCTTGAGTTGTTCGAGCTTCTTGTCCGCGGCCGAGCCCAGGCTTGATGTCGCAAGCACCGCCGTCAGTGCGAGGCCAGCGACGCCGGCCAGAATGCCAAATTTCTTCATTGTTCCCAACTCCTTGTTCTTGTCTTGGTTTGCGTGATTTCAGGACGGCTTAGCCGCCTTTGGCATGCGGTCAGACACGGTGTCCGGCCGCGATGATCTTCTTCAGGAACCCTTGCGTGCGTTCCTGCTTGGGATTGCGGAAAATCTCGTCTGGCTTGCCTTCCTCGACTATGCGGCCGCGATCGAAGAACAGCACCCGGTCGGCGAAGTCGTGGGCGAAACCCATCTCGTGCGTGACCAGCAGCATGGTCATGTCGGTTTCGGCGCAGAGCCGCCACAAGACGTTGAGTACCTCCTCGACCAGCTCCGGGTCGAGCGCCGACGTCACCTCGTCGAACAGCATGATCTTCGGCTGCAAAGCGAGCGCGCGGGCGATCGCCACGCGCTGCTTCTGGCCGCCGGACAATTGGGCCGGCATCGCCTTCGCTTTGTCGGCCATGCCGACCATCTCGAGCAGTTCCATCGCCCGCTTCTCGGCAGCGGCGCGCGGCGTTCCCTTGGTCAGCATCGGCGCCAACGTCACATTGTCGATGACGCTCTTGTGCGGAAACAGGTTGAACAGCTGGAAGACCATGCCGGTCTTCTGGCGCATCCGCGCCAGATGGCGCTCGTCGGCCGGCAGCAGCTGGCCGTTGCGCTCCATGTGGTAGAGCTGCTCGCCGTCGATCTGGATGTGACCGCCGTCGATGCGCTCCAGCGTCATCAGGATGCGCAGGATCGTCGTCTTGCCCGAGCCGGAGGGGCCGATCAGCGCCAGCTTCTCGCGCGGCATGACCTGCATCGAGAGGCCGTCCAGGACCTTGAAGCTGCCAAAGCTCTTCGAGATGCTGTCGACCTTGATGATGGGTGCGGATGCGGACAAATGAATTTCCCCGTGCTGGAGAAGGCTGGTGCCCTTAACGATGCTGAACGTGCCAAATCATGTCAATTGGGAAAATAATATCATGACAATTATTCCGATTGCGCACATTTTCCACTCAAGCACAGCCGGGGCACGCTTAGATTGCGAGCAGCAAATGCTCGGGATCGCCAAGCAAGAGTTTGGTGACAACGCCGAGACCGGCCCGCAGTTCCCCCTCGGTGGTCGAACCCAGCGAGATGCGTACCGCCGGATGCCAGGGCGCATCCGAAATGCGAAAGGAGGTGCCTGGCGCAATGGCCACGCCTTGCAACCGGGCCTGGGCGACAAAGCTCTCCTCGGAGCGGTCGGCCGGCAGTTGCAGCCAGATATGCAATCCGTCGCGGCGGGCACGGTAGTCGACGCCTGAGAGTACCTCGCCAGCGATATCCTGCCGGCGATGCAACGCCGCGCGCTGCCAGCGCACCAGTTCCATCGCGGTGCCGTCGGTCACCCATTTGGTGGCGATCTCGGCCACCATTGGTGTCGCCATCCAGTTCGAGACAAGATGCCGGTTGGCGACGGCCGCAACGTAACGATCGGGCGCGGCGAGATAACCGATGCGCAGGCCGGGCACGGTGATCTTGGTGAAGGAGGTGACGTAGAGCGTCCGCTCCGGTGCGAAAGCGGCGACCGGCGGCGGTCGATCCTCGACCAGCGGACCCAGCACATCGTTCTCGATAATTGCGATGTCGTGCTTGCGCGCCACCGCCGCGATCTGCTCGCGGCGCGCCGCATCCATGAGCGTTGCCGTGGGATTTATGACGGAAGGCTGGACGAACACGGCGCGGATATCGGAAAGCCGGCAGGCCTCGTCCAGCGCTTCCGGAATCAAGCCATTGCCGTCAATCGGCAGGCCTTCGAGATTGAAGCCGAGATAACGGGCGAGCGGCACCAGCGTGTGATGGCCGATCGCCTCGGTGGCGACGGTGGAGCCCGGCGGCGCCACGCTCATCAGCGCCACTGTCATGCCGGCGGTGGCGCCATTGGTCAGGCTGATGTTCTGCGGGGAGGCATCGAGGCCGCACAATTTCAGCCACTCGACCGCCACGGCGCGGTGGCGCGGGAATACCATGTTTGGCCGGAACGACAGCACCGAACTCGACGGCAGGTTTTCGGCGAGCCAGCCCAGCGCCTGCTTCATGCGCTCCAGGTGCATCGGCTCGCAGACCGGTTTCAGAATCGACAGGTCGATGACCTCGCCGAGGCGCTCGGGCAGATAAGGCGGCTCCGGTTCGCGGCGCTGCGTCTGGACGAAGCTGCCACGGCCGATCTCGCCCGAAATCAGGCCACGCCGGATCAATTCCTCGTAGGCGCGGCTCACGGTCTGCACTGACAGCTTGAGATCGTCCGCCAGCCTGCGATGCGTCGGCAGCCGCGCGCCATTGGCAAGGCGGCCGTCATGGATGGCGCGCGCGAACTGATCGGCCAACGATTGATAGGCTGGCCGCCGGATGAGCGTAGGATCGGGTTGCCACAATGTCATGACTTATTAGAGATCGAAATCAGTGCAATTGACAATCGAAATAATGCGCCGTCATGGTACGATCGACGAAAAAGTGAGCGCTGATGACTGCCGCGAAACTCGACGCGATCGACCTTAAAATCCTCGACGCCATCCAGCGTGACGGACGTATCACCAAGCTGGCGCTGGCCGAGCAGGTCGGGCTGTCGCCAACACCGTGCTGGATGCGGCTGCGCAAGCTCGAAAAAGCCGGCATCGTTTCGGGCTATCACGCCCGGATCGCCATACGCGTCGTGGCGCCGGTCGCCACGGTGCTGATGGAGGTGACGCTCGCCAGCCACCGCCAGGCCGATTTCGACCGCTTCGAGCGCGTCATCCGCGACATCCCCGAGATCGTCGCCTGCTGGTCGGTGGGTGGAGGCGTCGACTATGTGTTGAAGGTGATGGCACGCGACATCGACGCCTATCAGCGGCTGGTCGACGGCTTGCTCGATCGCGAGATCGGCATCGACCGCTACTTCACTTACATCGTCATCAAGACGGTAAAAGATGATGTCGCGCTGCCGATAGCGGACCTGCTGCCGGCACCGACATAGCGCCGGAGAAATGGGCTGCCCTCTCGGTGCAATAGAGAGATTCTCTCTACGGCCAGGCGTTCAAACAGCCTCTCTGTCTGCCGCTGATGGATAGTCTCCCCGCATCAAACCGAACCGGGAGGCTTCGACCATGTCCGCGCATTTCGCCCGCTCGCATCGCCACGAAGCGCTAGACCGGCTCGCCGACCGCCGGCTGCTGCGCGAACTCGCTTACGTCGACGGCCATTGGACGGCGAGTGAGGCTGCGGAGAGCTTCGAGGTCACCGATCCGGCGACCGGCGCCACCGTGGCCTTCGTTGCGGCGCTCGATGCCGGGCAGACCACAAAGGCAATCGACGCCGCCGCGCGCGCCTTTCCGGCGTGGCGGGCGCTGTTGCCGCAGGAGCGCTCGAAAATCCTGCGGAAATGGTTCGACCTGATCATCGCGGCGAAAGACGACCTCGCCCTGCTGATGACATTGGAGCAGGGCAAACCGTTGAAGGAGTCGCTCGGCGAGATCGACTACGCCGCCTCCTTCATCGAATGGTATGCCGAGGAAGCGAAACGTCTCAACGCCGAGAGTGTCACCAGCCATCTGCCGAACGCGGAGATGATGGTGCGGCGCGAACCGCTCGGCGTCGTCGGCGTGGTCACGCCGTGGAATTTTCCGTCGGCCATGCTGACGCGCAAGGCAGCTGCCGCACTCGCCGCCGGCTGCACCATCGTCGCGCATCCCTCCTCGGAGACGCCACTTTCGGCGCTGGCGCTGGCCGAACTCGGCGAACGCGCCGGCCTGCCCGCCGGCGTTTTCAACATCGTCACCGGCAAGGCCGCGACGATCGTTGGACGCATGTGCGAAGACCCGCGCGTGCGGGCCATGAGTTTCACCGGCTCGACCGAGATCGGCCGGCTGATCGCGGCGCAAAGTGCGCCGACGATGAAGCGGCTGGTGATGGAACTCGGCGGCCACGCGCCACTGATCGTCTTTGCCGACGCCGATATCGACAAAGCGGTGACCATCGCCATCGACGCCAAATTCGCCACCTCGGGCCAGGACTGCCTTGCGGCCAACCGCATCTATGTCCAGCGTCCGCTCTACGACCGATTCTGCATCGCTTTCGCCAAGCGCATCGAGGCGCTGCGGGCCGGCAATGGCCTGGCCGATGACATCGACATCGGGCCGCTGATGCATGAGCGCGCCGTCAAGAAGGTCGAGGAACAGGTTGCTGACGCCATGGCCCTTGGCGCGCGTTGCCTCACCGGCGGCAAGCGGCATCAGGCCGGGCCGCTGTTCTACCAGCCGACACTGCTCGTCGATGTCGCCGACGAAGCGCTGATCATGCGCGAGGAGACCTTTGGTCCGGTCGCCGCGGTGACAGCATTCGACGACGAGGACGAGGTGATCGCCCGCGCCAATGCGACCGAATATGGCCTCGTCGCCTATGTGGTGACAGAGAACGGCGCCCGCCAACAGCGCATGGGCCGCGCGCTCGACTATGGCATGGTCGCCATCAACCGTGTGAAGATCACCGGCGCGCCGATCCCGTTCGGCGGCGTCAAGCAGTCCGGCATCGGCCGCGAAGGCTCGCGCCACGGGCTGGAAGCTTTCACCGACCTCAAATACCTTTGCCTGGATGTGGCGTAGGCTCGCACCCGGATCTCTTTCAAGGAGTCAAAAAAGATGCTCGATCAGTCCAACGAACTCGCCGCTTGGGATCGCGACCACTTCTTCCATCCCTCGACGCATATGGGCACGCATGCCCGTGGCGAGACCCCGACGCGGATCATGGCCGGTGGTGAAGGCGTCACCGTCTGGGACAACAACGGCAAGAAGAGCATCGATGCCTTCGCCGGCCTCTATTGCGTCAATGTCGGCTATGGCCGCCAGAAGATCGCCGATGCCATCGCGACCCAGGCGAAGAACCTCGCCTATTACCACGCCTATGTCGGGCACGGCACCGAGGCCTCGATCACGCTGGCCAAGATGATCATCGACCGCGCGCCGAAGGGCATGTCGAGGGTCTATTTCGGCCTATCCGGTTCGGATGCCAACGAAACCAACATCAAGCTGATCTGGTACTACAACAACGTGCTGGGACGCCCGGAGAAGAAGAAGATCATCTCGCGCTGGCGCGGCTATCACGGCTCGGGCGTAATGACGGGCTCGCTGACCGGGCTCGACCTCTTCCACGACGCCTTCGACCTGCCGCGTGCGCCGATCCTGCACACCGAGGCGCCCTATTATTTCCGCCGCGCCGACCGCTCGATGAACGAGGAGCAATTCTCGCAGCATTGCGCCGACAAACTCGAGGAGATGATCCTGGCCGAAGGTCCCGACACGGTTGCCGCCTTCATCGGCGAGCCGATCCTCGGCACCGGCGGCATCGTGCCGCCGCCCGCCGGATACTGGGAAAAAATCCAGGCGGTGCTGAAAAAGTATGATGTGCTCCTGGTCGCCGACGAGGTGGTGACGGGTTTCGGCCGGCTGGGCACGATGTTCGGCTCCGACCACTACGGCATCAAGCCGGACCTGATCACCATCGCCAAGGGTCTGACCTCTGCCTATGCGCCGCTGTCGGGCGTCATCGTCGCCGACAAGATGTGGCAGGTGCTGGTGCAGGGCTCCGACAAGCTCGGCTCGCTCGGCCATGGCTGGACCTATTCGGCGCATCCGATCTGCGTCGCCGCCGGGGTCGCCAATCTCGAACTGATCGACGAGATGGACCTGGTGCGGAATGCCGGCGAGACCGGCGCTTATTTCCGTGCCGAACTGGCCAAGGCCGTCGGCGGTCACAAACACGTCGGTGAGGTGCGCGGCGACGGCATGCTGGCAGCGGTCGAATTCGTGAGAGATCGTGACGACGGTGTCTTCTTCGACCCTTCGCTGAAGATCGGACCGCAAATTGCCACGGCCCTTGCCGCAAGCGGCGTCATTGGCCGCGCCATGCCGCAGGGCGACATTCTCGGCTTCGCGCCGCCGCTGTGCCTGACCCGCGAGGAAGCCGACATCGTGGTGGCCAAGACCGCCGATGCCGTGAGCAGCGTATTCGCCAATCTCTGAGACCGACCCATGAATGCCATGACCAAAACCCTCCCCGCCACCATGGCCGCCGTGCTGCTCACCGGGCACGGCGGACCGGAAAAGCTCGTCTACCGCACCGATGTCAAAGTGCCTGCCCCCGCTTCAAGTGAAGTGCTGATAAGGGTCAGCGCTTGCGGGATGAACAACACCGATGTCTGGGTGCGTCAGGGCGCCTATGGTACCGAGAAGGATGCGGACGCGGTGTCGACCTGGCGAAGGCAGGGCAATACGCTGACCTTCCCGCGCATCCAGGGCACCGACACGGTCGGCACCATCGTTGCCGTCGGCGAAGGCGTTTCGCCCGATCGCATCGGCGAACGGGTGATGGTCGATTTCTCCATCTACAACCGCGACGACGATTCACTCGCCGACATCGACTATATGGGCCATGGCCGCGATGGCGGTTATGCCGAATACCAGACCGTCCCGGCTGACAACGCGCATGTCGTCGACACCACCTTGAGCGACGTCGAACTCGCCACGTTCTGCTGCGCCTACCTTACTGGCGAGCAGATGCTGGAACGCGCCGCACTTAAGGCCGGAGAACGGGTGCTGGTCACCGGCGCCTCGGGCGGCGTCGGTTCCGGCATCGTGCAGCTGGCGCGGGCGCGTGGCGCCATTCCCTATGCCGTCGTCGGCAAAGGCAAGGAACAGGCCGTACTCGACATCGGCGCCGAGGCGGTCATCACCCGTGGCGTCGCAGACCTGCCGCGAGCCGTGACCGAAGCGACCGGCGGCCAGCCGATCGACGTGGTCGCCGATCTCGTCGGCGGCGCGATCTTCAACGATCTGCTGCGCATCCTGCGACCCGAAGGCCGCTACACCACCGCCGGCGCGATTGCAGGCCCGGTCGTCCAGCTCGACCTCAGGACCATGTATCTCAAGCAGCTGCAGTTGCATGGTTCGAGCCAGGGCACGCGCGCCGATTTCCGCCGCATCGTTCGCTACATCGAGGAGGGCAAGGTCAGGCCGTTGGTCGGCGGCGTCTACAAGCTGTCCGATTTCCACCACGCGCAGGCCGATTTCGTCGCCAAGGATTTCGTGGGCAAGCTGGTGGTGGTGCCCGACGCTGTCACGGAGCGCCTCGCCTAGCCGGAACCCCGGCCTTTCGCCCGAAACTCCTTCGCCCTGCTGCTGTCATAATCGGAATGGCTTGCAGTCGTGCCAGCAAGGCGCCACAAACGATGACGCTCGCAGCGCCACCGGCCCGGGCATCCGGTCACGGGATACAGGCGAGACATGACAGCCCGAATGATACTGCTCGACGCCAAGCCGCTCAGCGCGGCTGACGTCGCCGAGATCGCGCGGCGCAATGCGCGGCTGACGCTGGGCGAGGAGGCGATGCGGCGCATCCGGGCGAGCCGCGCGCTCGTCGAGCAGCTGACGCAACTCGGCAAGCCGATGTATGGCGTCACGACCGGCCTTGGCGCCTGTGTCGACACGCCGCTCGCGCAGGCCGATCTGATCGCCTTCCAGCACAGCGTGCCGCTCAGCCACAGCATGGGTATCGGCCCGGCCCTTCCGACCGAGGCGGTGCGGGCGCTGATGGCCGCGCGCATCTCAGGCATGGCTGCGGGCGGCACCGGCACTTCCGAACGCGTGGTGATGGGCCTCGTGGCGGCGCTCAACGCCGGCGTCCATCCGGTGATCCCCACCTGGGGATCGATTGGCGCGGCGGACCTTGCCCATCTCGGCCATATGGCGCGAGCGCTGCGCGGCGACGGCGAGACGGAATACCAGTGCAAGATCATGCCGTCGGCCGAGGCGCTCGCACTCGCCGGGCTCGAACCGCTCGACCTGCGCGAGAAGGACGGCCACGCCATCATCGTCGCCAACAGCCTGTCGACCGGCACGGCGTGCCTGTGTCTCGAAGACGTCGCCCATCTCATCGACTGGGCGCTGGCCGCGGTGGCGCTCAACTACGAGGCGTTCCGTTCTTCCCTGACCGCGATCGACGAGGATGCCCTGGCCGCCCGGCCGGCGTTCGGCCAGCGCGAGATCGGCGCCCGGCTGCGTGCGGAACTGGCGGGAAGCGGCTTGTTGAAGGACAAAGCGGCGCGGCGGCTCCAGGATCCGCTCAGCTATCGCTGCGTGCCGCAGGTCTGGGGCGGCCTGCTGCATGCGTTCGAACAGGCGAAGCTGGCGACGGAGATCGAACTGACCCATTCCGGCGACAACCCGGTGATCCTGCCCGAGGACGAACGCGTCGTCTCAAACGGCAATTTCGACCTCACGGCGATGACGTTGGCCTGGGAGCATCTCGGCCAGGCCCTCGCCCATTGCGCGGTGGGCACCGCCAACCGCTGCATGAAGCTGATGTCGCCGACAATTGCGGAGTTGCCGCGCTTCCTGTCGGCCAGGGGCGGCAGCCGCCAGGGCTACGCTGAACTGCAAAAGCCGCTCGCCGCGCTGGAAGCCGAGATCCGGCATCTCGCCAACCCGATGTCGCTCAGCCCGCTTGCCGTATCGGACGGCATCGAAGACCAGTCGTCGATGGCGCCGCGCGTGGTGGCCAAAACCGCCAAGATTGTCGAGCGCCTGCGCTACCTCGTTGCTATGGAACTGATCTTCGCGGCGACGGGCGTGGAGTTGCGGGGTGTCGTCGACAGCATGGGCGAAGGACCGCAGCGCACCTTTGCCGCCGTCCGTGCGCTCGTCAGCCCGCTCGACGACGACCGCGAGATGAGCGCCGACATGACTCGGGTCGCCCGTATGGTGTCCGGTCCCCGGGACTGAGCCGGCGCTCCATCCAGCAATCGCGTTCCTATTGGAACGGGCCCCGGAGATTCAGTTGCTCGGCCAAAAGGCAGAAGCGGTCGATCAGCCTGACAAGCGCCTCACCCTGTTCGGCGACAATCTTACCGCGCTCGGGCTGCGGCATGTCAGCCAAGATCCTCCACAACCGGTTCTGCCGATCACAGACGTCTGCCAATTCAGCGCAGTCGTTGGAGGTCAATTTCAATAGATGATCCGCAGTCACCGGCCCGATGCCGGGAGGCGTGGTCGCTCCAAGCGAAAGATAGCCTGGCGGCACGGTACCTTTTGCATTCGTCACTGTCTCGCGGCAGAGGACATCGAATATCTGGTCGACGGCCTGCTTGGCGCCGGCGACGCGCGAGGGATGATCCGTGTCGGCCGCCGCATGCGGCAGGAGCTCAAGCCTGGCGCCATGCCTCTCGACCAAGCCGAGATAAGGCAGCATCGGGCCGGACAGGCTGCCAGTGGAGGAATCCCTGAACAGGTCGGCATCGATCGCGGCGTGGCGCACCTGCCCTGCATTCAGGGCGTCGCCCAAGGCCGCGACGTCGACGAGCTCGCCGCGATCGTAGTTGACCAGCACCGCGCCGCTTTTCATGCGAGATAAAATGTCCGTGCCGATGAGCCCGGCATTGGCATAGCGGCCGGTCCGCGCATCCTGCTTGCCCAAGCCGACATGAACGCTCAGCACATCGGCGCCTTGAGCCGCGTCGGCGAGGTCCGCCGCATAGGCAAAGCCCTCGGCTTCTATCCAGTCCCGATGCCGAGGCCGCGCATGGATCACCACGCGCATGCCGAAAGCGCGGGCAAGCTTGGCCACCTCGCGGCCGATATTGCCGTAGCCGATGATCGCAATCGTTTTGCCTTCGAGCTTTTCGGTGGGGAAATCGCGCAGTTCCCTGCCGGTGTCGAAGGCGCCCCGCGCCACCCGGTCGTGAAGTGTGTCGACCGGGAGATCCGGCAGCACTTTCAGGATCGCCTTCATCACCATCTGCGCGGTGGCGCGGCTGTTGATGCCGGGCGTGTTCATCAGCACCGCCGAGCCGCCCTCGCCACTGCCGCCGCCCCACGAGCGCGAGCCCATATTGCCGGTGCCGGCGCCGATCCGCACGCCGGCCAGCGGAAAAACGGTCTCGGCAGGCAGGAAGGTGGCGGCGGCAATGACGGCGTCATAGCGTCCGTCACCGGCGGCCTCGATCAGCTCTTCGCGGGTGCTGAGATCCGGCTGGTAGAAGAAATGCACCCGGCCAGGTTCGAGAGCGGTCTTGTCGCCAAGTCCGGTCGCATGAAAGCGGCCGCCCTTGGCTTCGATATGGGCACACACCTCCGAAGGGTCTGGCTTTCCATCAGCGTCGAAGCGCAGGCCGATCAGGTCGCAGACCAGAACGGCGTAGGCGCGTTGCGGATCGATCGGCTCAACGGCGTGTATGTCTGTGGTCGCGGTCACGTCGTTCCCTCATGCAGGACGGAGGCCTACTGATAAAGCAGGCGCTGAATAACCAGAACCTATCCGCCCGGAATGGTGCGGGATCGATCACCGGCGGCAGACCAGCGGCGAGTTGCGACACGATCTTGCCGGTGACCGCACCGCCGATCAGGCCCTGATGGCCATGGCCGAGATGGCACGCGGCACCGCCTTTCAGGTACAGTGCGATGCCGTCATTGGCCCCTTGAACGGGCAAGCCGGACGCGCGTAAAATCGCGCTATCTGATTGAGTCTGCTACATTCGTTCGGGCTAATGTCCGGATTGGTCTGGGTATTTTCCTTGCACACGGATGCAACCAGCGCGGCCAAGCGCGGCAAATCATTTGCCCATGTGGCGGAAGCCTCCTGGGGCAAGGGCCTCAGCACGTTGCTGCGCATTGTGCGCATGACGCTGCGCCATCCCTGGCAGGTTGCCATCACCCTCATCTCGACCTTTGTCGCAGCGACGCTGCAGCTCTTCATTCCGCGCCTCTTGGGCCGCGCCATCGACCAGGCGCAAGGTGTGATGGCCACGGGTGCCGGCACCGCGGCCGAGCAGGCGCTGTGGAATACCGCGCTGACGCTGCTGGTCGTCAGCATCCTGCGCGGCCTCTTCACCATGGCGCAGAACTACTATGGCGAGGCCGTCGGCCATCAGACCGGTTATGAGCTGCGGCTCGCCTTCTACGAGAAGATCCAGCGGCTGAGCTTTTCCTTCCACGACAAGGTCCATACCGGCGACCTCATCACGCTCGGGCTGCTCGATCTCGACGGCGTGCGCATGTTCTTTTCCACCGGCATCCTGCGCGTGGTGCTGCTTGGCGTGCTGATCGGCGTCGGCGCCTATTTGTTGATCAGCACCGATCTCGTGCTCGGATTGTTGAGCCTCAGCTTCGTGCCATTCGTCGCCTGGCGCTCCTCGGTGACGCAGCTCCGGCTGCGCAGCACCTGGCTGACGCTGCAGGAGCGGCTGTCGGTGCTGAGCCGGGTGATGGACGAGAATCTCGGCGGCATCCGTGTCGTGCGCGCCTTCGCGGCTCAGCGGCATGAGCTGGCAAAGTTCGACCGCGCCAAGCAGGATGCGCTGGAGCTCGCCAATGAGCGCGTCGACATCCGCGTCTCCAACACCAGCGCCATGAACTTTTCGTTCCTGGCCGCCATGGGCCTGGTGCTGTGGTTCGGCGGCCAGAAGGTGATCGCGGGCCAGATCAGCGTCGGCACGCTGGCCCAGTTCCTCACCTTCATGACCATCTTGCAGATGCCGGTGCGCCAGCTCGGCCTGATGGTCAACTCCTTCGCGCGCGCCTCGACCTGCGGGACGCGGCTGTTCGAACTGCTCGATGCGGAGCTCGACATCGAGGACGCGCCCGATGCCAAAGACCTGGTCATCACCGACGGCGTGCTGCGCTTCGACAATGTCGGCTTCCGCTATGAGGGCGCCGGCGAGCGTCCGATGCTTTCCGGCCTTTCCTTCGAAGCCAGGCCCGGCGAGACCGTCGGCATCGTCGGCCCGCCCGGCAGCGGCAAGTCGACGATCGCGCATCTGATCCCGCGTTTCTACGACGTGACCTCAGGCGCGATCACCATTGACGGGCAGGACATCCGCAAAGTCACGCTGCAATCGCTGCGCAAGGCTGTCGGCGTCGTGCAGCAGGACGCGTTCCTGTTCACCACCTCGATCGAGAACAACATCGCCTATGGCAATCCCTGGGCGCGCGAGACCCGCATCGGGCAGGCCGCTGAGTATGCCCAGTTGCACAATTACATTATCGGCCTTCCGGCCGGCTACACCACGGTCGTCGGTGAACGTGGGGCGTCGCTTTCGGGCGGTCAGAGGCAGCGCCTGACCATCGCGCGCAGCTTGATGCTGCGGCCATCGGTGCTGGTCTTCGACGATTCCACGGCCGCCGTCGACGCTGGCACCGAGCAGCGGATCCGGGCGGCGATGAAGCGCTTCGCCAGGGATCGCGTGACGCTCATCATTTCGCATCGGCTGAGTTCGCTGATGCATGCTGACCAGATCCTGTTCGTCGAGGGCGGCCGGATCGTGGAACGCGGCACGCATGAGGAATTGCTGGCGCTCGGCGGACGCTACCGCGCGCTTTACGACCTGCAGCTGCGGCCGGACGAAGATCGGCTCGAGGGAGCCGCCTGATGTCGACGCAGGACGACGACGAGAAGGAAGACACAAGCCGGCGCCCGACCAAGGCGGTCGTCGGCTCGCACCGCGATGAGGAAGAGGTCTTCGGCAAGGCCTACGATCCGCGCAGTGTCAGGCGCATCTGGAGTTTCGTCAGACCATATCAGGGCCGGATCTTCATCTCGGTCGCCGCGGTGCTGGTGTTCACGCTGACGCAACTGGCGATCCCGCTGGTCATCCGCTACGCCATCGATCACGGCATGGCGCCAGGCAAGCTCGACCGATCGGTGATGATCTCCGCGATCGTCGCTTTTGCCGTCATCATCCTCATCAACTACGCCGCCAGCCATGTCCAGGAGAGCGTTGTCGGCAAGGTGGCCGAAAACGTGCTATCCGACCTGCGTCGTGCCATGTTCAGCCACCTGCAGCGGGTCTCTCTCGGCTTCATGGACAGGACCGAGGTCGGCCGGCTGATGTCGCGCCTGCAGGGCGACGTCAATTCGATGCAGGAATTCCTCGAGACATCCGTGATGTCAGTGGGCGACATCGTGCTGTTGTTCGGCATCGTCACCGTCCTGCTGTGGCTCGATTTCCGGCTCGGTCTGCTGACGCTGTCGACCATGCCGATGCTGTTCATCGTGCGCCTGTTCTGGCTGCCGCGCGCCAAGGTCGCCTTCATGGCGGCGCACGAGACCAACTCCATCGCCAACGGCGCGCTTGCGGAAGGCATCCATGGCGTGCGCACCGTGCAGAGCCTGGAGCGCCAGCACGTCAATTTCGACCTCTATGACGAGAAGGTGCTGGCCAACCTCAACGCCCATTTGCGGTCCGCGAAATATGCGCAGGTGATGGTGCCGATCGTCGACACGCTGACCGGCATCGCCATGGCGACCGTGATCGTCGTCGGCGGGTCGATGGTGCTGTCGCACAGTCTCGACATCGGCGTGATGGTGGCGTTCCTGTTCTACATCCAGCGCTTCTTCGACCCGATCCGCTCGCTCACCATGCAATACAGCGTCATGCAGCGCGCCATGGCTTCGGGCCAGCGTATCTCCGAAGTGCTCGACGTGCCGGTGGATGTCAGCGACAAGGAAAATGCGGTGGCGCTGTCGCGCGACATGGACGGCTCGGTCGAGTTCCGGAATGTCATTTTCGGCTACCGGCCGAACCAGCCGGTGCTGATGAACGTCTCCTTCCGCGTCAATTCGGGCGAAACGGTCGCGCTTGTCGGCCCGACCGGATCGGGCAAGTCGAGCTCGATGGCGCTGGTGCACCGCTTCTACGATGTCTGGTCGGGGGAAGTCCTGGTCGGCGGTCATGATGTGCGCGACCTGACGCAGGATTCGCTCGGCGACCAGGTGGCCATGGTCCTGCAGGAGCCGTTCCTGTTCTCCGGCACCGTGCTGGAGAATATCCGTTATCACAAGACCGGTGCCAGCCGTGAAGAGGTGGTGCGCGCCGCCCAGGCCGTCGGCGCGCACGACTTCATCGAGCAATTGCCTGATGGCTACGACACCGAGCTCGAACAGCGCGGCGGCAACCTCTCGCTCGGCCAGCGCCAACTGATCAGCTTCGCGCGGGCGCTGGTGGCCGACGCCAAGATCCTCGTCCTCGACGAGGCCACGGCCAGCATCGATTCCTACACCGAGATGCTGATCCAAAAGGCGCTGATCAAACTGCTGGAGGGCCGCACCGGGCTGGTCATCGCGCATCGCCTGGCCACCATCCGCGGCGCCGACCGCATCATCGTGCTGCAGAACGGCGAGATCGTCGAAAGCGGCAATCATGAGCAGCTGATGAAGAGGAAAGGCCTCTATGCCCGCCTCTACAATATGAACTACGCTTCCTTCGACGACATTTCCGCGGAAGAGATGGGAATGGACGCGGCGGCCGGCAAAGCAACGTAAGCTCGTGCTGGCGGGGTGCGAACGGACGGATTGCTTCCATACCCCTTGCCGAGAGATCCCCTGATGTGGCCGCTGACCCGCACGCCGTCCTCGGGACCGTGAAGGCCCGATTTCGTGAAGGAACGTGTGCGGGGAGGCGCGCGTTCTTTTCCATATGTCTCGAATGAAAAGGAGACATGCTTATGAGAAAGCCAAGCGTATTCCTCTGTTCCATCGTGTTGACGTTGGCCACGAGCGCTGTCCCGTTTGCCACTGTCGCCGATGCCGCAGTCACCAGGCATCACTATGTCCGCGTCACCACCGCCCATAATGGCCACACGCACGCCGCGAGCCGCGGACACAGACATCGTTACGTTTGGGTTGATGCCGGTTGGACCGGCGAGAATTCGACCGACAACAGCAACTGGATGGACAGCTATTACAATGGTTACGGCAGTTACCGTGGGTATGCCGGCGACTTTTGCGGCACCATCGCATGGACGCTCGACATATGCAGTCCCCACGGCCCCTGATTCCTGACCGTCGGTGGCCAACGAAGTTTGCTGGTATTACGCCATTTCGGGACGTCTTGACGCCTCGCGGATCGCCTTGTGAACGCCGCGCTGCAAATCCATGAAGGCCGGAGTTTCCATCACCTCTTCCCGGCGCGGGCGCTCGATGTCGACGTTGAAGGTCTGCATGATGCGTCCGGGGCCGATCCCCATGACGACGATGCGATCCGAGAGGTAGACGGCCTCCTCGACGTCATGCGTGACGAACAGCACTGTGAGCCGATGCTCTTCCCAGATCTGGGTCAGCAGTTCCTGCATCTGATGCCGCGTCAAGGCATCGAGCGCACCGAAGGGCTCATCCATCAGCAGCATCTTGGGGCGATAGGAGAGCGCGCGCGCGATGGCGACGCGCTGCTTCATGCCGCCCGACAGTTCGGACGGGAAACGATCAGCGCTTTGCGACAGCTTGACGAGGTCGAGATGCTCGAGCGCGATCTCGCGGCACGAGGATCGGTCATAGCCGGCCGCCTTCAGGGCAAACTCGATGTTCTGCCGCGCCGTCAGCCAGGGAAGCAGCGTGTAGGACTGGAACACGACACCACGGTCGAGACCCGGTTGCAAGATCGGTGCGCCATCGATGCTGAGGTCGCCGGCGTCAAAATCCTGCAGTCCGGCGACGATCGACAGCAACGTGCTCTTGCCGCAGCCCGATGTGCCGACGAGGGAGACGAACTCATTGTCGGCAAGGTCGAGATTGATGTCCCGCAGCACTTGCGTACGCCGTTCGCCGGTGCCGAAGCTCTTGTCGAGACCGGCGATGCGCAATTTGGGAACTGTCATCGGCGGTTCCTCATTGCGGGTGGCCCTCCTGCCGGAACAGTACCTTCTCCAAGGCCTTCATGACCTGGTCGGTAATGAGGCCGAGCACGCCCAGCAGCAGGATGTAGCCGATGATGGTGTTTGTCTGGAAATAGCGCTGCGACACGGTGATGCGATAGCCCAGGCCGGATGTCGCCGCGACGAGTTCGGCCAGCACCAGCCAGGTCCATGCCCAGCCGAGGCTGATGCGCAGCGTGTCCCAGATGCCCGGCAAGGCACTGGGCACGACGATGCGCGTCAGGATCTTGCGGTCCGGCAGACCGAGCGTGCGGCCAAGGCCGATGAAGTCGGTAGGAACCCGTTTCACATTGTCCATGACCATCAGCACTTGCTGGAAGAAGGTGCCGATGAAGATAATCAGGAATTTCTGGGTGTCTCCGGTACCGGCCCACAGGATGGAGAGCGGCACGAAGCGACAACCGGCATATAGCGGATGAAATCCACCAGCGGCTCGATGGCCGCCTCCCAGGAGCGGAAACTGCCGATCAGCACGCCGATCGGTATGGACAATGCCGAGGCGAGAAGAAAGCCGATGGAAATGCGGTACATCGAGGCCCTGAGGTCCAGCCACAAGGTACCGTCGGCCGCGAGCTTGGTGATCTGGGTCGCGACGCTGCCTGGCGACGGCAGGAAGATGGGTTTCACCCATTCCAGCCCGGTCGCCGCCCACCAGGCGAGACCAAGGCCGACAAAGACAGCCACCGCTATCGCCAGGAAACGCGACCTGGCGATGGGCACGCCGATCCCGGAGGATCGGCGACGCCTCGCCGGTTTTGCGGCGGGCGCCGGCGTCGGGCGGGCCAAACCGGTTTTCGCGGGAGGCTCCCCGGACATCTGCGTTACCACCGCGATCCGGATCTCGTCATTGCGCCGCCTTGACGAAGGACGGGTCGATCATCTGCTCCGGCGTCACGTCGGCCTGAAGTAGCTTGGCGTTCTTGGCGGCCGCTTCGACGTCGGCGAATGTCTTGGTGGTAAAATCGCCGGTGAGCGCCGTCTTGTTTTCGGCCAGGGAATAGTAGCGCACCCCGTCGAAGGCGGTGTTGAGGTCCTTGACGTCGGAACCGACAGCCTTGGCGATGATGGCGCGGCCGCCCGGGGTGTCGGCCTTGTAGTCCTTGAGCGCGGCGTCCCAGCTCTTGATCATGGCCAGCACCTGGCCGGGCCGAGATTTGATCACCTCGTCGCGCACCACCAGGACGTCGCTGATCAGGCCGGGATCCTCGCCGGCGGTGAACAGCAGCTTGACATCCTTGTTTTGCGCCATGGCGACAGTGAGGTACGGCTCGTAGGTGACCGCGACCGGCACCTGGCCCGCGATCAAGGCGCTGCCGGCGTCGGCGGCAGGCATTGGAACCGGCTGGATATCGGCTACCGACATGCCGTTCCTGGCGAGCGCGTATTTGAGCAGGATGTCGCTCGTCGTGCCTTCCTCGAAAGCGACCTGCTTGCCCTTGATATCGGCGATGGAGGTGATGTCCTTGCCGGCGACGATGGCGTCGGCCGTCATGGAGACATCGAGCAGCAGCACGATCTTTACCGGCAGGCCGGCCGCAACCATGCCCATCGCCGTGTGGGTGGCGATGTTGGCGGCGTCGAGCTGGCCGCTTGCGAGTGCCGCGTTGATATCCTTGTCCTCGGCGAAATTGACGATCTGGACGTCCGACAGGCCGTTCGTCTTGAACAGGCCCTTGGCCTCGGCGACGTGCCACTGGCCATATCCAAGCCAGGGCTCGATGCCGATCTTGAACGATCCGGCCTCGGGCGTCGTGGGAATGGCCGCATCGGCCGCATGGGCGGCCGGGGCGGCGGTGAGCCCGACGGCAACGGCCATTACCAATGCGCGAAATTGTCCTGCTAGGTTGAGCATCATCTTTCGTTCCCCTTGATGATCAGACCGCTTTTACCCAGGCATCCGGTCTGGTGAGACTGCGGGGTTCTGCTCTTGCGGCACTGTGCCTCGGCGTCTTGCCCGCCACTTCATGGTTGAAGTGCCGACATATCTCAGCGTCAGCGGCAGCGGATGTCAAGGCGGAAATACATACATGCATATACAAGTTGATGGAGTCCAATCTTACGTTTGAACCGGCGAATCTCCCGCCCGAGTGCTCACGCTTTTTCAGGATCGATCGGATCGAGAAAACCGGTCATCCGGTCGGTTCCGCCATCGGGCGCGCCGCCGACCATTCCTTGCTGTTGGAACTCGAGCGTCGCGGCATGCTGCCGGTGGATTGGCGAGCAATGCTGCGATCAGGACTTTTCCTGTCGCCGTGAAATCTCGGCTTGCATTGGCTCGTTGGCTTCAGCTTGCCCTGGAAGGCGAGTAGCGGCTGCCGAGCGAGTAGCGGCTGCCGGCATAGGTCAGCTTGCTGATCGTGGCCACGACCGCCCCCGTCCACGTCCGGCGATGCAGGAGAAGGCAGCAACTGCCGACATCGATACCGAGATGCTGCGCCGTCTCCTTGTCGGCCGGGATGGCGGAGATGATATGCTCGACCTCGGTCACCGGGGTCTTCTGCATGAGGTAGTCGTAGGTCGCCGTCCTGGTGAAGTCCTGCTTGTCGTAGTCGGGGATCAGGTTCGGATTGACGAAACGCTCCTCCAGTTGCACCGGCAGGTCGTTCTCGAAATTGACGACGACGGAGTGATAGACCGAAGTGCGCTTCGCAAACTCGAACGACAGCGCGAGTTCCTTCGTGGGCACGATGGTTTCGAGGACGAGAACTTCGGAGCGATGCCTGTTGCCGCGCTCGACGATCTCGGCGGCGATGTTGTTGATCTCGATCAGCGTCGATTGTGGCCGGGGTGGCGCGATGAACGTGCCGACACCTTGCAGCCGGATCAGGAATCCTGCGGCGGTCAGTTCCCGCAGGGCCCGGTGAACCGTCATCCGCGACACACCCAGCGAAACCACCAGCTCGTTCTCGGACGGCAGCTTGCGATCCTTGCCCCATTTGCCCGTTCCGATGTTGGTCAGGATGTAATCCTTCACCTTCTCGTAAAGGGGGCTCGCCGTGTCGGGCAAATCGATCATCTCAAAAATCCTTTCCGGCAGGTTGCCGCACGCGGATGATTGTCTTCAAGCCATCGCTCTTCCCGGCCAGCAGCCGCTCATAGGCGGCTGGAATCTCGTCCAGGCCGATCTCACGGTCGATCAGGGCCAGCAGCGGTTCACTTAGTTCGCCCAGCATCCGCACGGCCTCTGGCAATTCGTCGGCGAAGGCATTGCATCCGAGCAATGCGATCTCGCGCTCGACCAGAACATTGGGGTCGATGTCGAGCCGGCCATGGAAGATGCCGACCATCGCCACCGCGCCGCCGGGATCGAGAACGCCGAGCAACTGGTTGAATGCGGCGATGCTGCCCGTCGCCTCGACGGCCGCCAGCAGCGGGGCATTGGCGGTCGCGGCTGCAATGGCATCGCGGTCGAGATCGACGATGGTGGCGCCGGTCACCCGCGCCACCCGGGCGCAGCGGTCCCGGTTGCGGTCAGCGACAAGCACCGTGCCGGCGGAGGTTCGGGAGAGCAGCAGCGCGGCGAGACCACCGATCGGACCGCAACCGACGACAAGCACCGAGCCCGCCGTTCTCGGCAACCGCCGCACCGCGTGCAGCGCGACCGCGAGCGGCTCGGCCATGGCACCGACCCGCTCGTCGAGACCGGCGTCGATGACATGCAGCAGACGTGCGGGCAGCACCGCCTGTTCGGCAAAGCCGCCATCGCAGATTTCGCCGACGAAGCCCAGCGAAGTGCAGAGATGCCGCTTGCCGGCGCGGCATTGCGTGCAATCTCCGCACCAGAAGCGGGAATCCGCGACCACCCTATGGCCGACGGCGACGGTATCGACGCCCTCGCCCAGCGCGATCACCGTGCCGGTCAGCTCATGGCCAGCTGTCGAAGGCGACCGGCTTATCCATTGGCCGGTGCGGAAATTGTGCAGATCCGAACCGCAGATGCCTGCGGCATCGACCCTGAGCTTCACCCAGCCGGCATCCGGAATGCCTGGCGCGGCGATATCCTCGACGCGCAGATCGCCCGGTCCATAAAGTCGTGCCGCCTTCATCGTGATCGTCTCCGCTCAGCCGGCGAGATAGCGGTCGCGGATTTCCGAAACCGCGTTTTCGTGCGAACTGAAGCCCTCGTAGCGGGCGAGCCTGCGGGCATGCAGCGCCAGTTCCGGATAGGCGGCCGAGGTGACATAGCCGACCGACGAACGCTTGACGAAATCCGTTACCGAGAGCGGCCCATAGGTCCGCGCCCAGCGGCTGGTCGGCAACACGGCATTCGGCCCGAGGACAAAATTGGCGAGGGTGACCGGCGTGTGCGGACCCATCAGGATTTCGGCCGCTTCGGTGATGTGGCCGAGATGCGCGAACGGCTCCTTCGAGAGTATCTCGAGATGTTCGGGCGCATAGTCGTTGATGAAGCGGTAGGAGTCTTCCAACGACGCGGTCAGCACGATGCCGCCGCGCTCTCCCGTCAGCACCGCGCGCGAGAATTCCACACGCTGCTCGGTCATGCGCGACCAGTGGTCGGGAAGTGCAGCAAGTGCTGCTTCGGCAACCTTGCGGCTGTGCGTCACCAGATAGGCCGAGGAATCCGGCCCGTGCTCGGCCTCGATCAGCAGATCGAGCGCGGCAAGGCCTCCGTCGACGCTGTCGTCGGCAAAGATAATGGCTTCCGACGGCCCGGCCGGCAGACCCGTGTTGATGATCGAGGACAGCACGCTCTTGGCCGCCACCACCCAAGGGCTGCCGGGGCCGACGATCTTGAGCGCCGGCTTCACCGTCTCGGTGCCGTAGGCGACCGCGGCGACGGCTTGCGCGCCGCCGCGTTTGTACACGGTCTCGACGCCGGCGAGGCGAGCGGCGACCAGCGTGGCCGCGTCCACAGAGCCATCCGAGGTTGGCGGCGTCACGATGGCGATCTGTGGCACGCCGGCAATGACAGCCGGAACCGACGTCATCATCGTCACCGACGGAAAGGCGCCTTTGCCGCGCGGCACGTAGAGCGCGACCGATGCGATCGGTGTATACCGGTCGCCGGCATAGGCGCCCGGCCGGACCTCCTTGAGCCACATGGTCTCCGGCTTCTGCTCTTCATGAAAATGCCGGATGTTTTCGATGCCGAACCTGATGCTCTCCACGACATCCTTCTCGACCTTGTCGAAGGCGGCATCGAATTCCGCTTCCGACACTTTCAGTCCGCCTTCGGCCACATTGGCCTTGTCGAAATCCCTGGCGAAGCGGATCAGGGCGGCGTCACCCTCGTCCCTGACCACCTGGATGATCGGACGGACCTTTTCGACGAAGACCGACAGATCGCTCTCGGCGCGTTTCAGCAGACCGGCCCGCCGGGTGGCATCGAGGGATGACAGATCATGGAAGTTGATGTCGGACATGGTATTCCCTCCTGTTGGAACGCAATGTGCCGGCCGGTCACATTGCGGAAGACTCTGTTTTCAAACCTGGGCGAGCCGCCTCAGATCGATGCGAGGAAACCGCCATCCACCGGAATGGACTGGCCGGTTATGTAGGCTGCGGCATCCGAGGCAAGGAACACGGCGATGCCGTGCAGATCGCGCAGATCGCCGAAACGATGCTGCGGAATCTTGGCGAGCATGGATTGCTGCCACGCCTCGTTGCCGTAGAACACTTCCGTCATCGCCGTCCTGAAATAGCCCGGGGCGATGGCGTTGACCCTGATGCCAAGTTCCGCCCATTCCACTGCCAGCGCCCGTGTCATGCCGAGCAGGCCCGATTTCGACGAACCGTATGGCACCGCCGTTGGAATGCCGACTTCTGAAGTCAGCGAGCAGAGGTTGATGATAGCGCCGGGCCGCCCGGCGTCCCGCATCTGCCGCGCTGCCGCCTGGGCGCAGAAGAACGCCCCTTTGAGATTGGTATCGATGATCCGGTCCCAGAGGGGCTCGTCGACGTCGAGCGAGGGCCGGACCTCTTCCACCCCGGCATTGTTGACGAGAATGTCGAGGCCGCCAAGCAGGCGGGCTGCCTCGGCGGTGGCCGCACGGCACCGGCCGACATCGGTCACGTCAAGGGCAATGGCATGCGTGACCCCGCCGGCGGCGCGGATGGCCGCCACCGTCTCACCGAGCGAGTCCCGGTTACGCGCTGTGACTGCGACGTCGGCGCCGGCGGCGCTCAGCGCCTCGGCGATGCTGCGGCCAATGCCGCGGCTGGCGCCGGTGACAAGCGCCTTCCTGCCCGAAAGGTCGAAAAGAGAAGCGTTGCGCATTGATCCTCCTTGGCCGCTCCGGTTGCGTGGCAGAGAGACTATCAGATCGACTTGCATATACAAGCATGTACAAACAGCCTCGAGTGAGATTGAGGGTGACGTTATCCGCCGCACGCGCGATCACAAAGTTAGCTCGTTCATACGAGATGCCACGGGCGGCGATTGTTCGAGGTTTGTCCAAGACGATAATCGGCCGGCGATGGGGGAGACCAACATGTCCAAAGCTGAGATTCCGAAAGCCCTGCAGAATTACCTGGCGTACCCGACAAAAAAGTCTGGGTCTGCCGCGCGTGCCGGATATCGGGCAGTTGAAAGCCGGTTGCCCGTCAAGCCCGCCGCCCTATCGTGAGAGCCCGTCATATGCTGGAAAGCAGCCCGCCCAGGAGCCTCTATCGCGAAACGGCTGGCGGCGCCGGCAATTACCCCGCCCTTGCCGGTCCGCAGCAGGCAAGTGTCGCCATCGTTGGCGGTGGCTTCACGGGCCTTTCCACCGCCTTGCATCTGGCGGAAGCCGGCGAAGACGTCTGCGTGATCGAGACCCATCAGCCGGGATGGGGAGCGTCGGGCAGAAATGGCGGCCAGGTCAATCCCGGCCTCAAATACGATCCGGACACCATCGAGGCGATGTTCGGCCCGGAGCTTGGGCCGCGGATGATCGAGTTCTCCTACGGCGCGCCGGATTTCACCTTCGGTCTCATCAGGCGCCTGTCGATCGATTGCGAGGCCCGGCAGAACGGCACCATACGCGCGGCGATCCGGCCGAAGCCGGCAGCCTCCGTGCGGGCCGCGGCAACGCAATGCGAGCGGCGGGGAATGCCGGTTGAAATGCTCGACGCAAGGGCGATGGCGGCGCGTATCGGCACGGACAGGTATATATACGGCATGTTCGATGCCCGCGGCGGCGACCTCCATCCCTTGAAATACGCGCTTGGCCTGGCAGTCGCCGCGCAGAAGGCCGGCGCGCGGATCTTCGGCGGCAGCGAGGTGCTCTCGCTGAGCAGGCAGGCCGGACGCTGGGTCCTCGAGACGGCAGGCGGTTCCGTCAGCGCCGAGAACGTCCTGATCGCGACCAACGGCTATACCGGAAACCTGTGGCCGGGCCTGGAGCAGTCGCTCGTCCCGGTGTTCAGCGCCATCGCGGCGACCGAGCCGCTTGCGCCGGCAGCCGCGGCGGCAATTCTCCCGGAAAGGCCCGTCGTCTACGAAGCCGGCAACATCACCGTGTACTATCGCATCGACGCCCAGAACCGGCTTCTCATGGGCGGCCGGGGCCCGATGAGCCCGATCGGCGATGCTTCCGCCATCCGCTACCTCACCCACCATGCGCTACGGCTCTGGCCGTCGCTTGCTGGAGCCGGGTGGACACATGGCTGGAACGGCCGGGTCGCGATCACCAAGGACCATCTCCTGCACGTTCACGAGCCGAAAGACGGCGTGCTGATCTGCCTTGGCTACAATGGCCGCGGTGTTGCCATGGCCTCGGCGATGGGCGCTGCCCTGGCGCGGCGCCTACGGGGCGACGAGACATCGCCGTTTCCGATGCCGATATCGCCGCTCAAGCCAATCCGGTTCCATCGCTTCTGGCCGCTTGGCGTCAAGGCGGCGATCCTTTCTGGCCGGATGAAGGACCGGTTCGGGCTTTGATGAGAAGAGCCCGCGGCTATGCTCCGGCTCCAGCGCCGGACAATCTTCCGGCGTGCCATCTCAGATGATCGTCCATGAATGTCGAAATGAAGAAAAACGAGTGATCGTAGCCGTCCTGCATGCGCAGCGTCAGCGCAATGCCAGCCTTGGCGCATGCCGCTTCCAAAAGCCAGGGCCTCAGCCCATCATCGAGAAATCCGTCCGATGTCCCTTGGTCGACGAAAAGCTCCGGGAAGCGGTGGCCATCCTCGATGAGCAAGGTGGCATCGTAGCCCCGCCATGATTTCTCGTCCGCACCGAGATATTTTTCGAAGGCCGGCTTCGACCAGCCGGCGGTGCTGGGTTGCACGATTGGCGCGAAGGCCGAGCAGCTCTTGAAGCGTTCAGGATTCTTCAGCGCGATGGTCAATGCGCCATGTCCACCCATCGAGTGGCCGAAGATCGCCTGACGCGTCATGTCGGCCGGAAACTCCCGCGCGATCAGCGCTGGTAATTCCTCGGTGACATAGGAATACATGCGATAATTACTGGCATAGGGTTCTTGCGTGGCATCGACGTAGAATCCGGCGCCGCTGCCGAACTGCCAATTGTCCTTCTCGTCGGGAATGCCGGCGCCGCGGGGGCTGGTATCGGGACAGATTACGATCAGGCCAAGCTCGGCCGCCATGCGCCTGTACTCCCCCTTGTCCATGACATTGGCGTGGGTGCAGGTGAGACCGGATAGGTACCATATGACGGGGCAAGGTCTTTCACGGGCCTGTGGCGGCACGAAGACGGCAAAGGTCATGTCGCAGGCGCAGACATCCGAAGCGTGAGAATAGACGCCCTGGACGCCGCCATGCGACTTGGCAGCGGAGATGATTTTCATCCGATCCGACATGTGTTTCTTCTCCGCCAATGTGATTCACCGCCGCTTGTCTACGGCATCGGCCGGGACTACGGCAACCTCAACGGATTGGGCTTTGGATATCGGGCCAGGTCCGATCGGGCGTCGGCCATCGCCATCGAAATCGGCAGCCCGCATCATCTTGGCAACGCCGCTGACGGTCAGGTGGCACAGGCAGCGTGCTGGATGTCGCCCTACCGCGCGCTAAGCGCGTTCAGGGGCCGCTTCAGCGCGCTCATGGGTCGGAGTGGGAGATATTCCGCAGCACGCTACTCGGCGGCGATCCTGGCGCGTTGCCGGCCGAAAAGCGCCGGGCCGACATCGTCCACCGCGAGACAGATACGGGCCTGGATCGCTTCGGATGCCAGCACGCGTCGACGAAATCCTTCTCCGAGGCGAAGACGGCCGTCGGCAGCGCAAAGGCCTCGAAGAAGCCGAACAGCGACCGCAGTTGATGCTCGACGATCAGCGCATGGCGGTCGCCGCCGCCGGTCGCCGCCAGCAGCACCGGCTTGCCCCTGAGGGCCGCCGGGTCGACGAGATCGAAGAAATGCTTGAACAGACCGGTATAGCTGCCCTTGTAGGTGGGCGAGCCGACCACCAGAACATCGGCGGCCAGGATCCGCTCGAGAATGGCGCGAGCCTGTACATCCAGGTCGCGCGTCCCTTTGGCATTGCCAAGGCTGGGACCGAGATCAACGATATCATGGGTGCTGTAAGGCCGTATCGCCCGGCGATCTCCGTCACGATATGGTCCACGAAGCCGCGGGTCTTGGAGGGCCGCGTGAAATTGCCGGAGAAGCCGACAATGGCCGGGTTGGTCATGATGGATGCCCTGTGATCTTTTCGACCCAGCTGGCCGGGATGTCCCTAGTTTTTATAGACATTACTTCCGAACAAAAGGAATTGACGGTCGCCGTGGAGCGAAATCGGAAAGACACTTTTCTTCCGGAGCGCCATCCTTGAAAAAGGAGCATGGCTTGGCGAGCGTGCGGGCTGCAGCCGTCGCACGCGAGGGCCGATGCGACCGCTGGAAAAGGGACGATCATCACCGTTTGTTCGGAACCTGATCGGCCCGCGGCTGTTTTCCGTTCAGGCAAACACGGAGGCGGCCATGGCACGCGAGAGAACCGAATACGAAACCGGCGCACGGAAATATCCGGCGAGGACCGGCTCGGATCCGAGCGATGATTTCTCGCCCGATGCAGCGGGCAACAAGCCGCCGGCAGGCGGAATGGGGCTCACGCGACCAGCAGATCAGACAAAGGAAGAAACACATCAGTCCGGAGGCCAGCCCGGCAAGGCGACACCCAGCCCGGCAACAGAAAAGACATCCGGCGCGGGCCCGACGATCTCCGAACACTCGAAGGACGCGAAGTCTCCAAGATCGGGCCGCCAACCCGGCGCCTATTTCAAGGACTGACGCGGACGACAAGCTTTGGCATCGCGCAAACCTTTCGGTCCGCCGCGCGTTGAACTTTCTTCAGCCAAGGAGACAACCATGGAGACGAAATCCCAGACCGCCGGTGAAGCCGCCAAGCAACGCCATATCCAGCGCGGCATCGGCGCCAAGGACAAATCGAAGCGCAACGGCAAGGCTGAACACGCCATGCAGGCAGGCGCGCGCACCTATCCCGAGCCGCCCTTCCCCAAGCAACATCAGGCGAAACCCGGGTATGAAGCGGCGATCGAACCTGCCCCGCTCTACGATGCACCCTATTATCTCGGATCAAGGAAACTCGAGGAGAAGGTGGCTCTCATCACAGGCGGCGATTCCGGCATCGGTCGCGCGGTGGCGGTATTGTTCGCCCGCGAAGGCGCCGATATCGCGATCGTCTACCTGGCCGAGGACAGGGACGCCGAAGAGACAAAATCCGCCGTCGAAAAAGAAGGTCGACGCTGCATCCTCATAAAGGCCGACGTCAGCGAACGGCAGGATTGCCAAAACGCCGTGGCGGCCACGATCGAAACATTCGGCCGCATCGACGTGCTGGTCAACAACGCCGCCTTCCAGATCCATTCCAGCGACTTCGGCGACCTGACCGAAGAACATTTCGACACGACGCTCAAGACCAATCTCTACGGCTACTTCCATATGGCACAGGAAGCGGTGCCGCACATGAAGCCGGGCTCGGCGATCGTCAACACCGGCTCGGTTACCGGCATAGACGGCTCCAAGCAACTGGTCGACTATTCGATGACCAAGGGCGGCATCCACGCCTTCACGCGCGCTCTTTCGGGCAACCTCATCGCCAAGGGCATCAGGGTGAACGCGGTCGCGCCTGGCCCGGTGTGGACGCCGCTCAATCCGTCCGACAAGGAAGCCGACGACGTCTCGAAATTCGGCGCGGACACGCCGATGAAACGGCCGGCACAGCCGGAGGAAGTGGCTCCGGCCTATGTGTTCCTCGCCTCCCCGCACTGCTCGAGTTACATCACCGGCGAGATCCTGCCGATCGTCGGCGGCTACTGAGGTCATCGCAATGTATTTCATTGCCTTGGCGACCGACTATGACGGGACGCTCGCACATGACGGAGTTGTCTCCAAGAAAACCCTCGCCGCACTGGAGCGGTTCAAGAAAAGTGGCCGCAAACTGCTTCTGGTCACCGGACGCGAGCTGCCCGACCTCAAGCGCGTGTTTCCCGACATCGGCATGTTCGACAAGGTCGTCGCCGAGAACGGCGCCCTGATCTAC
>NZ_VFUR01000013.1:0-168967 GCF_006441095.1 Mesorhizobium sp. B2-5-4
TCCGCTTCACCGCCATCGCAAATCCCTCCGAGCAATAATCGAAGTGAATCACAATGCCAGAATTGCGCAACAGGCCCAACAAGGGGAGAAGGAAGAGTCATCGATGACATGGCTAATTGCCAATGTTGGAGAGTGGCAGAGCCGAATGCGCCAGGCTCCACCTTCTCCCCTGTGGGAGAAGGTGGCCTCGCGAAGCGAGGTCGGATGAGGGGTGTTCCAGCTTGATACCAGAGGTCGAATTTACTTCCAGTTCTTGCGCCGTTCGAGTTCGGCGTCGGAGGGTTTGCCCGTGACAAAGGAGCCGACCTCGATTTCGCCCGCGCGCTCGTAGGTCGCCATGATGACGCCGGTGGTGGAAGCCTGCGATTTGACAAGCCTGAAGGCGGCCGGCATCGCGGCATCGCCGAACAGCCGCTTGCCCTTGCCCAGCAACACCGGGAACGTCATCAGCCGGATCTCGTCGATCAGCCCGTTGGCGAGCAAAGTCTGAATGAGATTGCCAGATCCCTGGATGAGCAGGTCAGGTCCATCTTCCTGCTTGAGCCGGCGCAAAGTCGCGATGATATCGGGCCCAAGCGACTGCGTGTTCTGCCAGGTCAGAGTGTCCGGCCGATGCGTCGCCACATATTTGGTCGCGGGGTTGAAGGCATCCGCGATCGGATCTTTCTGGTACGGCCAATACGCGGCGAAGATGTCGTAGGTTCTGCGGCCGAGCAGCAGGGCGAAGGGTTTGGAAAATAGGTCATCCATTGCCGCGCCCGCCTCCTCGTCAAAGTAGTGGAAAGTCCAGCCGCCGAATTTGAAGCCGCCGACCGGATCTTCTTCCGGTCCACCGGGTGCCTGCATGACGCCATCGAGGCTGACGAAGGTTGCGGCGGTGATCCTTCTCATTGTGCTCTCCCTTGCTTTCGTCCACGCCATCGCGGCCGGACTTCAGTCCTAGGACGGACCAGCCGCGCCCATCCCGACAGCGGCCGCGAATCTGGTTCGCCACCGATGCTTAATCACGCGCGCTCGGGGCTTCCGACGAGAACCAGACATGCTCGAAGATTGCCGTAGCGGTGCTGTCTGGCTGCCTATCCTCGATCAGCCAGATCGAGCGGCTGCGCGCGGCCTCTTCGCGTGTCGGGATCTTCGCGGCGGAGTCGGCGGTCGACGCGCCGACACAAGGGATGAACCACGAGCGCATGAACGGGTGGCAGGCGAAGCCTTTTTCGCCGCGGGTCACCATCACCGCGAACGGAACGCGCTCGGCCGGACGCCACGGGAAGATCATGCGGCCGCCGGGGCGCAACGCCTTCAGCCATCCGGCGGGAGGGGCCACGACACCGGCGTTGACATAGATGATGTCGGATGGTGGCAGGGGCGAAGTCACGGCATCGCCATGGACAACAGTCGCATTGCCGTAGGCTTCGAGATTTTGCCGGGCCAGCTCTGCCAGCTTCTTGTCGAGCTCGAAAGCGGTGACGGTGCCGCCCGGCGAAACCAGCCTGGCCAGCACCGCAGTGTAGTAGCCGGTGCCGGCGCCGATATGACAAACGGCCTCGCCGGGTCTCGGCGCAAGCTTTCCGATCCACATGGCGTGCAGGAACGGCTCGCCATTGTTGATGCCCTTGTCGTCGTCGAGCGCCACCAGCACGTTCTGGTAGATGTGGGCCGGATCGGCGCTCGGCGTCGTGATCTTGCCGTTGCCGGCGATGATCGTCCACGGTCCGGGGCCGAGAAAGGCTTCGCGCGGCACTTCGGCGAAGACCGTCTGCAGGCGCGGATCGGGCGATCCGGCATTTGCGGCCATCAGCCGCGCGTAGAATTTCCTGAAATCTTCGATCCCGGTCATGACGAGGGGAAGATAGCGCGGATCGCCGATTTGTCGCGGGACCATCTGCGGCCGGACTGTGTGAGAAGAAGCACGGGGCGGGAGCTCCCCGCCGTGTTCATCGTTTGAAATTCGAGGTTCCCGCAGCTCTACTGCATTTGCGTTTGTGCACAGCGTGCCAGGTTGGCCCTGACCACCAGGTGATGAAAAGGCCTGATCGCGTTGAGATAGGTGAAGCCCAAGGCATTGTGGGTATGCACAACGGTTGTCGCGATGATCAACGTGCCTGTTGGAGAATGGCGTCGGAGCAGAGATAGACGGAAGTCCAGGTGTCGGTCATCCGTACCGAGCACGATTTCGTCCTTGCCCTCCCAGTGCACCGGGAAGAAGTCCACCCGTTCACGGCTGTCCTGGAACGTCCTGACCGTGTCGGAGGTTTTGACGCCGAAGGGCATAACCATGGCGTCGCGCAGCGCGATCAACGCCTTTTGCCACACGGGTGGATTGACGAGTGTCCGCGTCGCCAACTCGCGCATGCTCGACTGTTCCGATGCACTCAAGTCAATGCTGTAGCTATCAAGTGAACTGGCGTTCTCGTACCAACTCGCAATGATACTTTCCGACGGCGGCGTTGTCCGGCGTACCTGCGGTTTGCGGTCTAAACCCATGCTGAAAGCTCAATCATGGCAGCTGGCCAAATAGCGGTAGGAGTACATGCCGAAGCCGACCGAGAACGATATAATATGGTGCGTGAGCGCTATACAAGCGGCGCGGTCGCAAGCCGATATCGGCGCGCACGAGGGCACAATCGAATCGGCCCTCGCCTGGATGCAAATTGCCTTCGTTGCGATACTGTTGCGCAGACCGGTTATGATGGATCTTAATTTCGAGTCAGGTTCTTAGCCAACCCCGGACATGGTCTCGTAGAGCAGCTTGAAATTGAGCACCAGGATGATGGCCGCGACCACCCAGGCCAATGCCGCCACGCCGCGCGGGATGGCGAGGTTGCCCATCTTCTTCTTGTCGGAGACGAACTGCACCAGCGGGATGACCGCGAAGGGCAGCTGCATGGACAGGATCACCTGACTGAACACCAGCAGCTGGCCGGTGCCCTTCTCGCCATAGAGCGCGGTGACGACCACCACCGGAACGATGGCTAGGCCGCGCGTCAAAAGACGCCGTGCCCAGCTGGGGATGCGCAGGCGCAGAAAACCTTCCATGATGATCTGGCCGGCCAGCGTCGCCGTCACCGTCGAGTTGAGGCCCGAGGCCAGCAGTGCCACGGCAAACAGGATCGAGGCGATGCCCAAGCCAAGCAGCGGCGACAGGAGCTGGAAGGCCTGGTCGATCTCGGCGACATGATGGTGGCCGGTGTCGTGGAAGGCGACCGCCGCGACGATCAGGATGGCGGCGTTGACGAACAGCGCCAGCATCAGGGCGATGGTGGAGTCCATCGTCGCCCATTTGATGGCATCGCGCTTGCCCGCGTCGGTGCGTTCATAGGCGCGGGTCTGCACGATCGAGGAATGCAGATAGAGATTATGCGGCATGACCGTGGCGCCGATGATGCCGATGGCGATGTAGAGCATCGCCGGGTTGGTGATGATGTCGGAGGACGGCACGAACATCGAATGCAGGATCGTGCCGGCCGGCGGGGCGGCAACGAAGATCTGGATGGCAAAGCAGCTGAAGATGATGATCAGAAGCGCGACGACGAATGCTTCCAGATAGCGGAAACCCTTGTTCATCAGGAGCAGCACCAGGAAGGCGTCGAGCGCGGTGAGCATGGCGCCGCCGATCAGCGGGATGCCGAACAAAAGCTGCAGCGCGATCGCGGTGCCGATCACCTCGGCGAGGTCGCAGGCGATGATGGCGAGCTCGCAGGCGATCCACAGCACGAAATTGACCGGGCGCGGGTAGTAAGCGCGGCAGGCCTGGGCGAGGTCGCGGCCGGTGGCGATGCCAAGCCGCGCGGCAAGCGCCTGCAGCAGGATCGCCATCAGGTTGGACAGCATGATGATGAACAAAAGCGTGTAGCCGAACTGGGCGCCGCCGGCGAGGTCGGTCGCCCAGTTGCCCGGGTCCATATAGCCGACCGAGACCATGTAGCCCGGGCCCATGAAGGCGAACAGCCGGCGGAACCAGACGCCTGACGTCGGCACCGCGATGGTGGAATTGACCTCGCGCAGGCTGGGCTGATTGTCTTCCTCCCGTCTGGCGAGCCGCCATGCGGACCGGGGGGCTGTGACGTCTGCTTCTAACATGAAAAGGCTTTCCGCGGCTTCCGGAGGATACCCATAAGCTATGCCATGGCTCAACATTATGCAATAGGCTATATTTCATTGTCGGTGCTTGTTGCGAGGGCGGGCGACCGGAGACGCCGATTGCGCCTCTCGCGGAATGCAAATAAACGGCCTGAAGAATCAGAGCCCGTGCTATAAAAGCAGCGACGGCTAAACTTCCGAGGAGGAGCGCGCATTGGCGCTGAAGAACAGACCGGCTCCGCGTGAGCCGTTGCTCGATGCCGATATCCATTCGGAAGGGTTCCGGCAGACGCGCGAAGCGCGCCGCAGCGCGCTGGTCGAGGATTATGTCGAGCTGATCGCCGACCTGATCGAGGACGGCAATGAGGCGCGTCAAGTCGACATCGCCGCTCGCCTCGGCGTCGCCCAGCCGACGGTGGCCAAGATGCTGACGCGGCTCTGCGCCGACGGGCTGGTGTCGCGAAAACCCTATCGCGGCGTGTTCCTGACCGAAGCCGGCCGCAAAGTCGCGGAGGAAAGCCGCATTCGCCACCAGACGGTGGAAGCCTTCCTGCGCTCCCTCGGCGTCAGCGCCGAGACGGCGCGCATCGACGCCGAGGGCATCGAGCACCATGTCAGCGCCGAGACGCTGGAAGCGTTCCGCAAGGCGATGACGGCCCGCTGAAAGGCGCTTCATTGCCGAGTTTTCGAACACGTTGCGGCATGTCGCGGCGAATAGGATTCGCCCGATCTGCCGTAAGCTTCTGATTTTATGCATGTCGTTATTCCGGAACCGAGGACACTTCCGGGCGACATGCTTTAGTTGCTGGAACCGTCGGCGCTTATGCGCGTTGGCTCTCATCGCGCGCTTGTTGCGCGCCAGGGAGGAAGCTATGGGCGTCGAGCAGGCACCGACCGCAAAAGGCAAGCAGGCAGCCACAGGATTGAAACAGGCGGCCGCCAGGGACGAGCGCAAGACCGAGGCCGAAACCGGACATTCGCTGAAGAAAGGCGCCGATCGTTTCGAGGAACGTTCGAAGAGCTCGGACGGCAAGAGCGCCGGTGCCAAGCAGAAAGAGTAGGCGGCGGTAATTCCGGATCGATGCAGATGACGATCGAGTGGCCCCGCCCGAACGCTTTGTCTTTCAAGGACATTCCATCGCCTGGGGCGTGATGGGGGAAGGACCGCCCGCCGTCGTTCTCCATGGCACGCCCTTCTCCTCGGTCGAGTGGCGCCGCATCGCGCCATGGCTCGCCAAGCAGCGACGCGTCCACTATTTCGACATGCTTGGCTATGGCTGGTCGGACAAACCGGACGGCGACGTGTCGCGCGGCATCCAGAACGAATTGTTCGCGGCGCTCTGTGCCCACTGGAAGCTGGAACGGCCCGACGTGGTCGCGCATGATTTCGGCGGATCGACCGCTCTGCGCGGTCATCTGCTCAACGGGTTAAATTTTCGCTCGCTGGTGCTGATCGATCCGGTGGCGATCAGCCCGCAAGGCTCGCCGCTGGTCCAGGCAGCCAAACAGAACGAGAAGGTTTTTGCCGAGCTGCCCGCGTATGTCCACGAAGCGATCTTGCGCGCCTATATCAACGGCGCGACGTACAATCTGTTACGCAAGGACGAGATGCAGGCCTATCTGCGTCCATGGCTTGGCGACGAGGGCCAGAAGGCATTCTGGAGGCAAGTCGCACAGATGGATGACAAATACACGGAGGAGGTGGAGTGGCGATATGGCGAAATCCGGTGTCCGGTCACCATCCTCTGGGGCGACAATGACGATTGGATCCCGGTAAAGGACGGCCGGGAGCTGGCGCGGCGCATTCCCGGCGCGACGTTTCAGACAGTCCCTGATGCCAAGCATCTCGTCCAGGAAGATGCGCCAGAAGCGATCGCCGCTACGGTCCTTCAGTTCTGGCGGAGCATGGAAGCCGGCTAGGACTGTTCGGCGTTTGATAGAACCTCCGGACCGGCCTAATTTCCTTTGCTGGTCTTCGGCTCGTCGGCGATCTCGCGCTTGACCGTGTCGCGCACGCTGGCCAGCGCCACCAGCAGCGACAGGAAACCCCTGATCTCCCTCGAGCCTGGCGCCCCTTCCAATGCCGGCGATGCGACAGGCCTTGCGCGCTCCCGGTCAGTGCGGTGAAGCGGCCATGTGGCGCTGCCTGGCCACAAAAATGCTGTGACTTGGAGCAACCATTGCGATACTTGTTTGTTGGGTTGAGCCGGCCCTGCCGGAGCAATGGGGAAGTTCGCAGCACGAGGAATTGCCATGCTCTGGAGAGGCCGTCGTCAGAGTGACAATATCGAGGACGACCGCAGCGATGATGGCGGCGGCGGGATCGGTGGTGGTGGCGGCCAGTTCCGCATCCCGATCGGTGGCCGCGCCGGTGGCGGCGGCAGCATATTCCTCGTCATCCTGGTGGTGCTGGCCGGCTGGTATTTCGGCTTCGATCCCTCGGCAATCCTGGGCGGCGGCGACGGCGGCCTGCTGCCGGGTGGTGGCGGCCAGATATCAGACAATAGCGGCAGCCAGGACAGCGGCGGCACCCCCGCCAATGACGAGATGAAGCAGTTCGTGGCGACCGTGCTCGCCGAGACGGAAGACACCTGGACCGGCATCTTCAAGTCGCAAGGCCTGACCTATGAGGACCCCAAGCTGGTGCTGTTTTCCGGCCAGGTCCGCTCGGCCTGCGGTTTTGCTTCCGCCGCGGCCGGACCGTTCTATTGTCCGGGCGACCACAAGGTCTATCTCGACATGACCTTCTTCCAGCAGCTCGACCAGCAGTTCGGCGCTTCAGGCGAGTTCGCCCGTGCCTACGTCATCGCGCATGAGGTCGGTCACCACGTGCAGAACCTCACCGGTATCATGGGTAAGTTCAACCAGATGCGCCAAGGCATGAGCGAAGCCGATGCCAACCAGCTGTCGGTGCGCATCGAGCTGCAGGCCGACTGCTTCGCCGGCGTGTGGGCGCATTACACCGGGCAAAAGGGCATATTGGAGCAGGGCGACTTCGAAAGCGCGCTGAACGCGGCCAAGCAGATCGGCGACGATACGCTGCAGAAGAAGATGCAGGGCTATGTCGTGCCGGAAAGCTTCAACCACGGCACCTCGCAGCAGCGGCAGACCTGGCTGACGCGCGGCTACAAGAGCGGCAAGCTGTCGGACTGCAACACGATGAGTGGTTCGCTCTAGGCAGTCGTTTTCGGATAAGGACCTGGCGGCAAGACGCCGTCAGGGAGTGTCAGGATCAAAGCTTCCTGCCTGTTCCCGCATTGTTCCTTTTCGCCGGCTCGCCTATAAGGTGCGTCCGCCCGCGCCCCAGGACGGCCAGAGGAGCTTGACCCATCATGATCGACCCCAAGACCGCCAGGCGGGGCCTTGCGCTCGTTTTCACCACGCTGCTGCTCGACATTATCGGCTTCGGCATGATCATGCCGGTGCTGCCGGCTTTTCTCAGGGAATTGACCGGCGTCGGCATCAGCGAAGCGGCGATCGAGGGCGGCTGGCTGTTCTTCGTCTATGCGGCCATGCAGTTCTTTTTCGCGCCCATCATGGGCGGCCTGAGCGACCGGTTCGGGCGGCGGCCGATCCTGCTCGCCTCGGTGCTGACCTTCTCCATCGACAATTTGATCTGCGCGATCGCCTGGTCCTATCCGATGCTGTTCATCGGGCGTGTGCTCGCCGGCATTTCGGGCGCCAGCTATTCGACGACGTCGGCCTTCATCGCCGACATTTCGAACGACGAGAACCGGGCGAAGAATTTCGGCCTGCTCGGCATTGCGTTCGGCGTCGGTTTCGTCATCGGGCCGGTGCTGGGCGGCCTGCTCGGCACATTCGGCCCGCGCGTGCCGTTCTTTTGCGCCGCCGGGCTGGCCTTCGTGAACTTCCTGATCGCGATGTTCTTCCTGCCCGAAACGCTCGATGAAAAGCATCGCCGCCGCTTCGAGTGGAAACGCGCCAATCCGGTCGGCACGCTCCTGCAGATGCGCCAGTATCAGGGTATCGGCTGGATCGGGCTGGTCTTCTTCCTGATGACGCTCGGCCATATGATGTATCCGGCGGTGTGGTCGTTCGTCTCCAATTACCGCTATGGCTGGAGCGAGCAGCAGATCGGCTTCTCGCTCGGCGCTTTCGGCCTGTGCGGCGCGATCGTCATGGGCACGGTGCTGCCGCGCGTCATACCGAGGCTCGGCGAGTGGAGAACGGCGGTCATCGGCCTGACGTTCACGGCGGCCAGCGCCTTCGGCTATGCCTTCGCCTCGCAAGGCTGGATGGTCTACGCGGTGATCGTCGTCGGCTGCCTGGAAGCTCTGGCCGATCCGCCGCTCAGAAGCCTCGCCGCCGCCAAGGTGCCGCCTTCGGCACAGGGCGAGTTGCAAGGCGCGATGACCTCGATCTTCTCGATCACCTCGATCATCACGCCGCTGCTCTATACCGCGATCTTTTCTTGGTTCACCGGGCCAAGTGCGCCTGTCACCTTCGGCGGCGCGCCCTATCTGGTCGGTGCGTGCTTCCTGGTCCTGGCGGTCATTGTCTTCGTCACCAAGGTGGCGAGACCGGCGACGGTCATGAATGTCACGAACAATGTCGTGGAAGATGGAGCCCAGCTATGAGCCGAAGGCAAGTGAGGGCCGGCCGGTGGCGTGAGGTCGAGGGATTTGCGATGCGGGGAAGAAGAGCGCCGAGGTTGCGGCAAGCTCACTTCCGATGAGGGGCGGCGCGAGGTCTCTCAGGCCCGCTCCACCAGCAATTCCTCGCCGCGCTTCTGGCGGATCAGGTTGACGAAGCGGCGGAACAGATAATGCGAATCCTGTGGGCCGGGCGAGGCCTCGGGGTGATGCTGGACCGAGAACACCGGACGGCCGGTCAGCGCGATGCCGCAGTTCGAGCCGTCGAACAGCGAGACATGGGTTTCCTCGACGCCCGCGGGCAGCGAGTCGGCATCGACGGCAAAGCCATGGTTCATCGAGACGATCTCGACCTTGCCTGTCGTGTGATCCTTCACCGGATGGTTGGCGCCATGATGGCCCTGGTGCATCTTGGCGGTCTTGCCGCCCAGCGCCAGCGCCAGCATCTGATGGCCAAGGCAGATGCCGAACACCGGAATGTCGGTCTTGAGCAGGTCCTGGATCACGGGTACGGCATAATCGCCCGTGGCTTCCGGGTCGCCGGGGCCGTTGGAGAGAAAGATGCCGTCGGGCTGCATGGCGAGAATTTCTTCCGCGTCGGTCTTGGCGGGAACGACGGTGACCTTGGCGCCGAGGCCGGCAAGCAGCCGCAAGATGTTGCGCTTGACGCCGTAGTCGATGGCGACAACATGCAGCGAAGGCTTGGCCTGTTCGCCAAAGCCCTCGTTCCACACCCATGGCGTCTCGCGCCAGACCGAGGACTGGCCCGACGTGACCTCCTTGGCGAGATCGAGCCCGATCAGGCCCGACCATGCGGCGGCGCGCCGCTTCAGATCGTCGAGGTCGAAGACGCCATCCGGCGCATGCGCGATGACGGCGTTGGGCATGCCCTTTTCGCGGATCAGCGCGGTGAGCGCGCGGGTGTCGATGCCCGAGAGCGCGACGATGCCGCGCTTCTTCAGCCACTGATCGAGGTGGCCGGCGGTGCGGTAATTGGACGGGTTGGTGACATCGGCCTTGAACACGGCGCCGACAGCGCCGGCGCGGGCGGCCGGGTTGAGGTCTTCGATGTCCTCGCCATTGGTGCCGATGTTGCCGATATGCGGGAAGGTGAAGGTGACGATCTGGCCGGCATAGGACGGGTCGGTGAGGATTTCCTGGTAGCCGGTGAGTGCGGTGTTGAAGCAGACTTCGGCGACGGCGGAGCCGGTGGCGCCGAGGCCGCGACCCTCGATGACGGTACCGTCGGCCAGCACCAGAAGGGCGGTCGGCTTTTCAGTGGCCCAGGCGGGCGTCATCTCGGCCATGGCGGCACTCCTATCAGGCCGCACGCTTCCATAGCCCGGCGGGCCTTCGCGCGGCAAACGGCGCGAAGCGGCGAATTCGCGGCCTCCACGCACCCAAGCTTCAGTTCATGCAAGGCCCAGTACATAGGGGAAGGGAGCAGGGCGGTCAATGATCATGCCAAATGCCGTCGCGATTTATTTCATTGAGGAATATCATAGGCTTGCCCTGGCATATCAGGGTTTGCGTTGGCCTGTCCCCGGCGCTATTGTCCGCGCCGACCGAAGGAGAGAGAGCAATGCGCGCGAAAATCGCCGAATCCCTGAAGACCGCGATGAAGGCGCAGGACAAGCACCGGCTGCCGACATTGCGGCTGATCCAGGCCGCCATCCACGACCGCGACATCGCCAATCGCGGCGCCGGCAAGGAACCTGCCAGCGACGAGGAAATCCTGCAGATCCTGGCCAAGATGGTGAAGCAGCGCGAGGAATCGGCCAAGGCATTCGAGGACGGCAAGCGGCCGGAACTGGCGGCGCAGGAACGCGGCGAGATGGAGATCATCCGTGGCTTCCTGCCGACGCAGCTTGACGATGCGGCAGTCACGGCGGCGGCGCGCGAGGCGATTGCCGCGACCGGTGCGGCCAGCCAGAAGGATATGGGCAAGGTGATCGCCGTGCTGAAGCAGAAATATGCCGGCCAAATGGATTTCGGCAAGGCGAGCGGCATCGTCAAGGGGTTGCTGCAGTAGGGCTTTTACCGTCGCGTCAGCGGCTTCCACTCACTCGACGCCAAGCCGCGACTTGGCTATTGGGCCGATTTCCGAGGCTCCAACGCGCGGCGCAATGCCGGCGCTTCCTGCTGGATATGGTCCCACAGGCGGATGGAGATCGGCCCGTGCGGCCGGTCGCGGCGGCGCGCCACCACCAATTCATCGGTGCGGCCCGGCAGATGACTGCCGGCAATCGATAGTAGCTGTCCACAGCTACGCTTTGCCTTATTCACCGTTCCAGGAGGATTTTTCATCATGAGTGAGCTGAATTTCGTGACTGTCGGCGACGGCACGCGCATCGCCTATCGCTTCGACGGCGATGCCGGGAAGCCTGTGCTGGTGCTGTCCAACTCGATCGCCACCACGCTGCATATGTGGGATGGGCAGGTCGGCGAATTGTCCAGGCATTTCCGCGTTCTGCGCTACGACTTTCGCGGCCATGGCGGGTCGAGCACGCCAGTCGGCGCCTATTCACTCGACCGGCTTGGCCGCGACGTGATCGAACTCATCGATGCGCTCGGCCTTGGGCGCGTGCATTTCCTCGGCCTGTCTCTGGGCGGTTTCGTCGGGCAGTGGCTCGGCATCAACGCGGCCGAACGGATCGACCGGCTGATCCTGAGCAACACCTCGTCCCATCTCGGGCCGGCAAGTTATTTCGACGAGCGGATTGCCGTCGTGCGACAGGCGCCGGACATGTCGGAAACCGCCGACGTGTTCCTCAACAACTGGTTCCCCGCGGACATGATGGCGGCCAACGAACCCGTCATCGAGGAATTCCGCGCTATGCTGCTGGCGATCGACCGGCAAGGCCTGGCCGGCCTGTTCGCGGCGGTTCGCGACGCCGACCTTCGCCGCACGGTGGCGCTGATCTCCCGGCCGACACTGGTGATCGCCGGCGAGCACGACACGGTGACGGCGGCGAGCCATAGCGAGCTGATCGCGGCCGCGGTGCCCGGCGCGAAGCTTGTCGTGCTGCCCGCGGTCCACCTGTCGAACGTGGAATGCCCCACCGAGTTCGTGCAGGCCGTGCTCGATTTCCTGCGCTGAGCCGGAGCAGGGCCGTGGGTCCGTCTCACGGCTCCTTGCAGATCGGCAGCGGCTGCGCAGGTGGTGCGGGATGATCCTTCTTGTACTGGGCGATGACAGGCTCGAGCATTTTTCGCGGCCAGAATTTCGGCTTTCCGATTTCCTTCAGGCACGATGCGTTCCAGTAGGTGCCTGAAGCGGAATGGCCGCTGGCAACGGAGGCGATATCGCGCGATTCCGGATAGATGTAGAGCGTCGTCGGATTGTCCTTCACCATCGAGATGAGTTGCCCGGCATCGGCCGGCGACCAGCTGGTGCAACCATTGCTGCGGCCGCCGGCATAGTCCACCAGTTTGCCGAACGGCACGAAGCCGTCATGGTCGGCATAGGAACTGTTCGGGGTCTTGCGCATACACATGCCGCGCAGCACCTGTGCCGCGTGGCCGCCGATCACGCGCTGCCTTGCGTTGGCGGCTTCGCCTTCGCCGTCGAACTGGATGAAGGTGCGCTGGAAAGCCACGTCCTGTTTCGCGCCAGTGCGATAAAAGCCCTTGAACGAGGTCTTCGCTTCGCTGGTCATGTAGGCGCCGCCGGCGGTCAGTTCCGAATCCATGGCATTGCCGAAGTTCTTCGCGCAGCGCCTGCCGTTCGAAAAATCGACGGTGCCTTTCAGGTTCCGGCCGCCGCCGTGACCCGACGAAATCGCGCGAAACGACTGGCTGGCTTCGCATACGACATAGTAGCGGCGCCCGAGCACGCCATTGCCCAGATCGCCGGGACGGGTGGCATCCATGGCGAAGTAGCAGGGGTTCCGGACGGCGCCCTGCGCCACCTTCTTCAGGTAAAGCGCGCGCGCCCGCTCCAGCACGACTTGTGAGATCTGGCCATCGCCGTTGCCGACATGGGCCTCCAGCCAGGCCGGAACGGCCGATGGCGCGGCAAAGGACCGGGCCGATGCCGTCAAGGCAACGATGATGGCAAGAAGGCTGAGGGTGACGACGACACCCAGCGGGACAGATCTCAACCGCACCGTACCCATTCTCCTGCCGAAGCCCCTTGTGATTCCCCGCGGAATCACCAGAGGATGATCATAAGACGCGGGGTGTCATCAGGCGAGACACATCTTGTTTAGCGCGTCGGCAAGTATGCGCGAAGAGACCAGGCCGACGCACAACCATCCATAAGCTGCCATGCTGGGCCAAGGCTTGGGGCGGAGGCCTGCAAACGTCCCAATTTTCGATCCGCCCGGATTGCTCTTCCAGCCGGCTTGAGCGCCCTGCTGTCGAAGGTTATGCCTGCCTCGTTTATCAGGAAGCATCGATCATGGTCGAGATCGTGAAACCGGCGCTTGAACATCTGCCGTCCTACAAGGCGGCGCTCGAGCGCGGCTGGTCGCCGGACAATGTGCGGCTCCTGGAGGCGACGCGCGAGCAGCTCGCGGCCATAGAAGAAAATCCCATGGCGTTCCTCGCCGACCTCGATGATCCCGAGGCCAAAGGGCCGCCCATCGCCTTGCCCGACGGCACGCAGGTGCCGCGCCTGCCGGGCTTCCGCCGCTGGATCTGGGACGGCGAGGCATCGGGCTCGATCGGCTTTCGCTGGCAGAAGGGCACGGCGGAACTGCCGCCGCACGTGCTTGGCCACATCGGCTACGCGGTGGTGCCGTGGAAGCGGCAGCGCGGCTACGCCACCGAAGCGTTGCGGCTGATGCTGGACGAGGCGAGGGCGGTGGGCCTACCCTATGTCGAGATCACCGCCAAACCGGGCAATCCGGCCTCGCACAAGGTGATCCTGGCCAATGGCGGCAAGCTCGTCGAGCGCTTCGTCGAGGACGCTGCCTATGGAGGGGCGGAGAGCCTGCGGTTCCGGATCGAGCTGTAGACCTATCGCCTTTCGGCGTGGTCGCGCAGCCAGTCGGCGAGCGATGCGCGGTGCGTGCCGGCCCTGCTGGTGAAAGCCTCGGCGGACAGCATGGAATTCAGCACCGCCTCCTGCGTCGCTTCCGCCGCCGCCCGGAAGAGAATGTCGATGCGTGCTTCGTTGAGCGCGACCAGCGGCACCAGATCGCGGGTTTCATCGTGGTCGACCGGGTTGCCGGTGCTGAAGGCAATGGCTATGTCGCCGCTGCCATTGCCCCAGAAGGAGCCAAGCCTGGCGATGCCGGCCCCAGTGCGGCGCGCCACACGCTCGAGCTGGCGGTGTTCGAGCGGCACGTCCGTCGCCAGAACGATCATGATCGAGCCGCGTTCGGCCTCGGCCTGCCGCCTGGGGTCGGGCCGGCGTCCATCAGGCAGGACGAGGTCGCCGGGCCTGCCGAAATTCGACAGGACGAGAATGCCAAGATGATGTCCCTCGCCAAGCGCAATTTTCCTGGAGGCCGAGCCTATGCCACCCTTGAAGCCGAAGCAGCTCATTCCCGTTCCGGCGCCGACATTGCCCTGCTCGACCGCGCCCTCACGGGCGTCCGCCAACGCGGCAAGGGCATGCTCCTCCGATATCGCCAGGGCCTGGATGTCGTTCAGCGCACCGTCATTGCATTCACCGACCACCGGATTGACCGTTCCGGTGGTGCGGCCGATATCGGGGTTCTGGCGGATGGCGTCACGGATCAGCGCCGTGGCGCAGGTGCCGACCGAGAGCGTGTTGGTCAAGAGAACAGGCGTCTCGATGGTGCCGAGTTCCTGCACCTGCGTCAGCCCGACCGTCTTGCCGAAGCCGTTGATGACATGGCTTGCCGCCATCACCTTGGTGCGGAACAGGTTTCCGCCATGCGGCAGGATCGCGGTCACGCCGGTGTTGATGTCGCCGTCGCGCAGCGTGCAGTGACCGACGCGCACGCCAGGCACGTCGGTGATCGCATTGTGCGTGCCCGTCGGCAAGGTGCCGCAGGTCAGGCCGAAATCGGCGACAGTCCTTGCCATGTTATTCGGCGGCGGCCGGTACCGGCGGGCTGATGTCGCTGCGCCGTTCCCAAAGATGGGAGAGGACAGCCACAATGACGGCGACCAGCATGGCAAACGCGCCAACAGCCGGCAGGCTGCGATAGCCGTAGCCGGCATTGAGCATGGCGGCGCCGAGCGACGCGGCCAGCGCGATGCCGATATTGAAGCCGGACGGAATGAGCGAGGCGGCGAGGCCGGAGGCGTCGGCCGTCCAGGACAGGATGCGGGTCTGGATCGGGGTGCCGATGGCGAAGTTGAGACCGCCCCAGACGATGATCGCGACAACCATCGGCACGGGGTAGGGGCTGACGGCATAGATGACAGCCAGCGTCACCGCCTGCAGGGCGAGCATGGTGATCAGCGACGGCATCAGTTTCCAATCCGACAGTTTGCCGCCGAGGAAGACGCCAAGCGTGGCGCCGACGCCGTTGAGCAGCAGCACCCAGGGCACCAGGTTTTCGTCGAGCCCTGTCACCTCCAGCAGCGTCGGGGTGATGTAGGTGAACAGGCAGAACTGGCCGAGCATCAGCATCAGCATCAGGATCAGCGAGGTCCAGACCTGCTGGCGCGCCAGCACGCGGACCTCGCTGGCTAGGCTCGCCGCCTTGGCCTGATACCCGGTCGTGCGCGGCAACAGGGCCGCCATGGCCAGAGTTGCCGCCACGCCCAGTGCGCCCATCACCCAGAAGGTCGCGCGCCAGCCCCAGATGTTGCCAATGGCGGTGCCGGCCGGCACGCCGATGACGTTGGAGACGGTGAGGCCCGACAGGATGACGGCGACCGCCATGCCACGCTGATCCTCGCGCACCAGGCCGACGGCGACCACCATGGCGACGCCGAAATAGGCGCCATGCGCGACTGCCACAGCAATGCGCAGCAACAGCATCGAGGTGAAGTCGGGCGCCAGCGCGCAGGCCGCCTGGCCCAGGGTGAAGGCGACGGCGAGGCCGAGCAGCAAGGTCTTGCGCGGCAAGGACTTGGTGGCGAGCGCCAGCAGCGGGCCGCCGATGGCGATGCCGCAGGCATAGCCGGAGACGAGATAGCCGGCGGAGGGAACCGAAACGCCAAGCCCTTGCGCCACCTGCGGCAGCACGCCGGCGATGACGAATTCGGTGGTGCCGAAAGCGAAGGCGGCGATGAACAGGGCGATGAGCGGCAGCGACATGAGCAGAAACCCCCGAAATACAGGGCTCAAACCATGGATAGCCCGGGCAGGCAATCCAGAAATTGTCACGGTCGCTTTAGCTTTTCTTGACCAGATCCGTTGGGCACCGGTCCCGTCAGCTCACGGACTTACGTCCGTAAGGAACCTTCAGCCATGCCCGCTCGTGAAAATAATAAAGCAGCGACTTGGTGAAGACCTCCGTTACACCGATGGCGGCCGCAATCTTGACGCTTCCGGTCACCACCAGCGAGATGATCATCGTATCGATGGTGCCGGTCACCCGCCAGGAAAGCGCCTTGGCGAAACTGCGCGAATGGGTTTCCATCGATTTCCTCCCGGTGGAAACGGATTCTTAGCCGACGGATGGGTGGTTAAGCAAAGACTAATTTGGCCGTTCACGGCTGGAATGCCTACCCCTTGTTGCCAAGGTGGATGCCGCCGCGGCGAACCGTTGTCGCCTAGCTGGCCTTCAGCCGTGACCCCGTGAGCAGGCCGCGCTCTTCCAGCACGGGATAGGCCATCGAGGCCAGCAGCGAGTTGATCTGCTTCAGGTCGCGGATGGTATCGAGGTGGATCGAACTGGTTTCGACGCTTTTGGCGGTGCCTTCGCGCAGCCGCAGGAAATGGCTGGCGCTGGTTTCTTTTTCGCGGTCGCGCAGCTGGTCCTTCTCCAGCACCAGCTGGCGTGCGGTTTCGGCATCGCGCGAGACCAGCACGTTGAAGGCAAGCCGGGCATTGGCCAGCACTGAGGCGTGGAAGGCGCACAATTCGCTCCAGCCTTCGTCGGTGAATTCCAGCCCGCGTTCGAATTTCTTCTTCACATGGACCAGCATGTTGCGCACGACGATGTCGCCGACCTGCTCGAGCTTGACGCAGGCGCCGATCAGCTCCTGGCAGCGCAGCGCCTCGTCTTCGGTCATCGGGTTCCTCGTGACCTTGGCGAGGTAGAGCTTTATGGCCGCGTGCCTGCGGTCGACACGGTCGTCGAGCGCCGCCAATGCCTTGATCTTGTCCGAGTCGGCGTCCTCATAGAGTTCGATGATACGCTTGAGCATGATCTCGACCGTCTCGCAGACCCGCACCACCTCGCGTGTGGCGTTGGCCAGAGCCTGGCTCGGCACATCGAGCGCGCTTTCGTTGAGCGCCGACAGTTCGACGACGTCGAGCGTGGCGGCCGGCGCCGGCTTGGCTCCGAGTGCCACGATCCTTTCGGAGGCTCGGTAGACCAAACCGGCCAGCGGCAGGCCGGCGAGCAGGATGATCACGTTGAACAGGATATGGGCGTTGACGATCTGATCGGCCGCCATCGGGCCGAGGAAGGCGACATGCGGCCGGAAGATCATGAACAGGATCAGCATGACCAGCGAGCCCAGCCCGCGCATCAGGAGGTTGCCGACCGGCACGACGCGGACTTCGGGGCTGGCCGAGCGTGTCAGCATCGGCGCGATGAGCGATGAACCGAGATTGACCCCAAGGATGAGGACGAGGCCGAGTTCGGGGCTGATCAGACCGCGGCCGGCCAGCGTGGCCATCAACAGCACCGCCGCGATGCTCGACTGGAACAGCCAGGTGATCATTGCCGCCAGCAGGTAGGCGGTAATGGAATCGGTGGAGAAGTAATTGAGGATGACCGGCAGCAACTGGCTGTTACGCAGCGGCTCGGACGCCTGGCCGATCATTTCGAGGGACAGGATCAAGAGGCCGATGCCGACCAGGATGCGGCCGATCTGGCGCCAGTCGCGCCGCTCGGTGGCCATGAACATCACCGTGCCTGATGTCAGGCAGAGCGGCACCAGCAGCGTGAGATCGAAGGTCAGCAGCTTGACCACCAGAGCCGAGCCGATCTCGGCGCCACGCACGGCCAACTGGCCGGCGGCGCCCGAAACGATGCCGGAACCGGCGAAGGAGCCGACCAGCAAGGTGACGGCGGTCGAGCTTTGCAGCGCGATCGCAAGGCCGGTGCCGGCCAGCACCGCCATGACCGGATTGCGCATGGTGGCGCGCAGACGATGACGCAGCACGTCGCCATAGGCGCGTTCGACGCCGGTCTTGACCATGCGGGTGGCAAACAGCATCAGCGCGACCGCGCCGGCCAGATGCAGAAGGACGACCGAGCCGCTCATCGCCGCGCCTGCGCGCGGGCATGGCGCGCGCTTCGGGCAGCATGGCGACAGGGGGCGAAGACGAGGGCACGAATCATGGTCATGGCAGCCTTGGAATATAGCCGGAATATTTTAGCCGGTTAATAAAAATTTGTCGATTTCAAGGGCCGCCGCGAGGCGACAGCCGGTGTCGGAAAATGGACGGGCCCGCAAATGGTTGCATGGGCCTAAGCAGTGGATTCGGCCGGACCTGCGACGCTTTTGGCGCCCGTCTTTGCGACGATGTTCAAATCTTTGGATTAACCGTCCGAATTCGTTACATAATTGTAATGCCGGCGTTCAGTTTCGGTTCATCCCTTGGCCGCTATTCCCCTGGCATCGACAACCAAGGAGACTTCTGATGAAACGCATTGTCCTTTCCGCTCTCGCTTTCTCGATGCTGGCCGCCACCTCGCTCACCGGCCAGGCAGCGCCGATGAACGCGCCAGTGGCGCCGCAGTCGAACTACGCCAAGGTCGACTGGCAGAAGCCCTCCAACCGGGATGTCAAGAAGCGCGTCATCCAGAAGCGGTTCGTCCAGAAGAAGGTGATCGTGAAGCGGAACCACTGGCGCAACGGCCAGAAATATTCCGGCTGGAGGCAGCACCAGCCGATCCGCGATTATGGCCGCTATGGACTGCATCGTCCCGGCCGCGGCCAGGAATGGATCCGCGTCGGCAATGACTATGTGCTGGTCGGCATCCTCTCCGGCGTCATCTTCGGCGCGCTTGCCGCGCAGTAATCATCTACGATAGCCGGCATGTCGCCGGCCTTTCGATAGCAGGCGGCCCGCAAGGGTCGCCTTCTATCGCGTGATCTTCGAAGAGACGGATCAAGAGATCATCGTGACCAAGATCGGACCGCGTGGATCGGTATATGATTGAAGGAAATGCCGGGATGAACAACGTCGCCTATGTCACGACGCCAGGTGGCGAGGAACTGGCCCTCCTGCCTCGCAGCGAACTGGAAGCCCTTCGTGAATCGCTGGAGCATGCGCAGGCGCTTGGCGGGTTTCGTGCCGGGCAGCTTCCCGGTCTTACGCCCGATGAAGCACGAGCACTTGTCGGCGCGGTCTCTCCGCTCGCTTTTTAGCGCAGATACCGCAAGCAGACCCAGGCCGTTCTCGCTGCCTCCGTGGGCGTGACCCAGAACTATCTTTCGGATATCGAGAACGGAAAGCGCGGTGGGGACGTCACGCTTTGGCTGCGGATTGCCCGTGCTCTCGAATTGCCGATCGAGAGTTTGGTCGACGACGGCGACTGACCGGCGGTACAGCGGGGTCGCCTTGCCCTGTGGAAACCGGGTATGGCCTCTATTGGGGGTCGTCTGAAATCGCGGGCATGATTATATGGTGACGAAACGAGTTCCCCGATGCGATTTCCGCCCGCCTTCCTTGACGAGATACGCGACCGCGTGCCGATTTCGCAGGTCATCGGCCAGCGCGTTGCGTGGGATCGCAAGAAGACCAATATGTCGCGCGGCGATTATTGGGCCTGCTGTCCGTTCCATGGCGAGAAGAGCCCGTCCTTCCACTGCGAGGACAAGAAGGGCCGTTACCACTGTTTCGGCTGCTCGGTCTCGGGCGACCATTTTAAATTCCTGACCGAGCTCGAAGGACTGAGTTTTCCCGAGGCGGTCGAGAAGATCGCCGACATGGCCGGCGTGCCGATGCCGGTTCGCGACGCACAGGAAGAGCGGCGCGAGCAGGAACGCGCCAGCCTGACCGAAGTCATGGAGATGGCGACCGCCTTTTTCCAGGAGCGCCTGCAAGGGCCCGAGGGCGCCAAGGCCCGCGCCTATCTGCGCGATCGTGGGCTGACGCCGGCGACACAGCAGTCGTTCCGGCTCGGCTTCGCGCCCGACAGCCGCAACGCGCTGAAGGAGCATCTGGCGGCCAAGGGTGTGCCGAAAGCCGATATCGAGGCCTGCGGGCTGGTGCGCCATGGCGACGACATTCCGGTCTCCTATGACTGGTTTCGCGACCGCATCATGTTCCCGATCCCGGATTCGCGCGGCAAGATCATCGCCTTCGGCGGCCGCGCGCTGGCCCCCGACGCGCTCGCCAAATACATGAACTCGCCCGATACCGAGCTCTTCCACAAGGGTAACGTGCTCTACAATTTCGCCCGCGCCCGGCAGGCGCTGTCAAAGGGGGCTCTGGCCAAGGGCGGTACGGTCATCGCGGTCGAAGGCTACATGGACGTGATCGCGCTGGCGCAGGCCGGCTTCGAGAATGTCGTGGCGCCGCTCGGCACGGCGCTCACCGAAAACCAGCTCGAACTGTTGTGGCGCATGGCGCCGGAGCCGATGCTGTGCTTCGACGGCGACAAGGCCGGGCTGAAGGCGGCCTGGCGGGCCGCCGATCTGGCGCTGCCATCGGTGCAGGCCGGACGCTCGGCGCGCTTCGCGCTGCTGCCGGAAGGCAAGGATCCCGACGATCTGGTCAAGGCCGAGGGGCCGGAGGCCTTCCGCGCCGTGCTGGCCGATGCGCGGCCGCTGGTCGACCTGTTGTGGATGCGCGAGACGGCGGGCGGCGTCTTCGACACGCCCGAGCGGCGGGCGGAATTGGGACAGACACTGCGGGAACTCAGCAGCCGCATCCGCGACGAAAGCACGCGCTACCACTACCAGCAGGAAATGCGCGAGCGGGTGCTGAGCTTCTTCGGCTCGCAGCGCAATGCGCGGCAAGGCCGTCAGGATGGCGGCCGGCCCGGTCAGCGCGGCCAGGGCAAGCCCGCGCCCGGCGGGCAATTCGCCAAGGCAGGCGGCGGGCGCATGGCGATCACCGAAAGCCTCGGCCAGTCGGCGCTGGTCAGGCGCGGCGAGGGGATGTCGGTGCGCGAGGCGACGATCATCGTGGCATTGGTCAACCACCCGGCGCTGATCGACGAGAATTTCGCCCATGTCGAGTTCCTCGACCTCGCCAATTCCGACCTGACGCGGCTGCACGCCGCCATCCTCGACGCGATGGCGCATAACATGGCCAATGACCGCCACGCCGTGGTGGCGACGATAGAGCGCGCCGGCTGCGCCGAGATCTGGGAGCGCGCCGTCGGCCTGATCAAGCGGGCGCGGCAATGGCCGGCGCTGGAGACGGCGGCCCTCGAGGATGCCCGCGACGCTCTGAACCAGGCGTTGCACTTGCAGCGCAGCGCGCGCACCTTACATAAGGAGTTGAAACAGGCGGAAGCGGCCCTCGAAGCGGATCCTTCGGACGAAAACTTCCGCCATCTGATCGAAATTCAGGCGCAATTTCAGGATGTACAAGCGACGGAAGCGCTGATCGAAGGATTCGGTGTTTCGTCGGGCAGGGCTGGGCGAGCCTAGGTGCATGCGAGCGCGAAATGAAGGCGCGGCCACGCTTCCCCTGGGGGCGAGGCGCGCTAAGTCGGGTAATTGATTCGCTTTTTTCATGCGAATCATGCCAGAGGCGCTTGACCTTCGGACAGAATGGCGGAATCAGGACGATTCGAAACGTTAACCCGCACCCGCGTCGACGGGAAACAAGCGATGCAAGGTACTTGGTCACTGGACAGGCGGCCCGCCTGACACAGATATCAGGGTTAATCTGGACTTAATGTATGCCGCCCAAGAGTGGAACCCGGTTTTGGGGCAACGGCATGCACCAAACAAAAGAGTGGATGCAGCTCATGGGCCGGGTGAAGCGCGTTTAGAAAAACGGGCGTATCCGATTTGACTGGTCCGACAGCTGACGCGGCCCCCATGGCCGGCCGCTAGGAGAAGATAAAGACTATGGCGACAAAAGAAAAGGAAGAGGCCGAGACCGAACGCGAAGGCGCCACCGATGGGCCCTTGCTCGACCTTTCCGATGATGCTGTCAAGAAGATGATCAAGGCCGCCAAGAAGCGCGGTTATGTCACCATGGACGAGCTGAATTCGGTGCTGCCTTCCGAGGAAGTGACTTCTGAGCAGATCGAGGACACGATGGCGATGCTGTCCGACATGGGCATCAACGTCGTCGAGGATGACGAGCAGGGCGAAGAGGCCGAGGCCGGCGACACAGCCGCCGATGCCGAGGAAGACGCCAACGAGCTTGCCGAGCAGACCGGCACCGCGGTCGCCGCCACCACCACCAAGAAAGAGCCGACCGACCGCACCGACGATCCGGTGCGCATGTATCTGCGCGAAATGGGCTCGGTCGAGCTGCTGTCGCGCGAGGGCGAAATCGCGATCGCCAAGCGCATCGAGGCCGGCCGCGAGACGATGATCGCAGGCCTCTGCGAAAGCCCGCTGACCTTCCAGGCGATCATCATCTGGCGCGACGAGCTCAACGAATCCAAGATCCTGCTGCGCGAGATCATCGACCTCGAAGCCACCTATGCCGGCCCCGAAGCCAAGCAGGCGCCGGTGGTCGAACGGGTCGAGGAAGCGCCCAAGGCCGAGGAAAAGCCGCGCCGCGGACGCGACGATGAAGACGACATCACCAATGTCGGCGTCGATACGCGCGGCATCGGCGACGACGACGAGGAAGACGAGGACGAGGCGAGCCTGTCGCTGGCGGCGATGGAAGCCGAACTGCGCCCGCAGGTGATGGAGACGCTCGACGTCATCGCCGACACCTACAAGAAGCTCAGGAAGCTGCAGGACCAGCAGGTCGAGAACCGGCTGGCCGCCGCCGGCACGCTGTCGCCCAGCCAGGACCGCCGGCTGAAGGAGCTGAAGGACCAGCTGATCAAGGCGGTGAAGTCGCTGTCGCTCAACACGGCGCGCATCGAGGCGCTGGTCGAGCAGCTCTACGACATCAACAAGCGCCTGGTGCAGAACGAGGGCAAGCTTTTGCGCCTCGCCGAAAGCTATGGCGTGCGCCGCGAGGAGTTCCTGAAGGAATATCAGGGCTCCGAACTCGATCCGAACTGGACGCGCTCGATCGCCAACCTGACCTCGCGCGGCTGGAAGGAATTCACCAAGAACGAGAAGGATGCGATCAAGGATCTGCGCGCCGAGATCCAGCACCTGGCCACCGAAACGGCGATCTCGATCCTGGAATTCCGGAAAATCGTCAACCAGGTGCAGAAGGGCGAGCGCGAAGCCGCGATCGCCAAGAAGGAAATGGTCGAGGCCAATCTGCGCCTCGTCATCTCGATCGCCAAGAAGTACACCAATCGCGGCCTGCAGTTCCTCGACCTGATCCAGGAAGGCAATATCGGCCTGATGAAGGCGGTCGACAAATTCGAATACCGCCGCGGCTACAAGTTCTCGACCTACGCGACATGGTGGATCCGGCAAGCGATCACGCGTTCGATCGCCGACCAGGCCCGCACCATCCGCATCCCGGTGCACATGATCGAGACGATCAACAAGATCGTGCGCACCTCGCGCCAGATGCTGCACGAGATCGGCCGCGAGCCGACGCCGGAGGAACTGGCCGAAAAGCTCGCCATGCCGCTCGAAAAAGTGCGCAAGGTCTTGAAGATCGCCAAGGAGCCGATCTCGCTCGAAACGCCGGTCGGCGACGAGGAGGATTCGCATCTGGGCGATTTCATCGAGGACAAGATGGCGATCCTGCCGATCGACGCGGCGATCCAGGCCAATCTGCGCGAGACCACCACGCGCGTTCTGGCCTCGCTGACGCCGCGTGAGGAGCGCGTGCTCAGAATGCGCTTCGGCATCGGCATGAACACCGACCACACGCTGGAAGAAGTCGGCCAGCAGTTCTCGGTCACCCGCGAGCGTATCCGCCAGATCGAAGCCAAGGCGCTGCGCAAGCTCAAGCACCCGAGCCGGAGCCGCAAGCTGCGCAGCTTCCTGGATAGCTGAGACCTGCCAATCGCATTGGAGATAAAGGGCGCCACGGGCGCCCTTTTTCATAGGCGTGTTCGCTCTTGCGACCCGCGACCTTAGGGAGGATAATTTCGCGTCGGATGCATTTTTCGGGCGACAACCCCGGAAGCCCGCCCCGGTCGAGGCCGTGTCGACAGACCCACGGCCTGAGTGCCGTGCTCCGTGGCCCCGGAGGGAGGTGTGCCATGACAAGCTACATCGTGCTGATGAACTGGACCGAGCAGGGCGCCAAGAACGTGCGCGAATCCCCGAAGCGGCTCGATGCCGCCAGGAAGCAACTGGGCGAGATGGGGGGATCGTTCAAGGCGTTCTACCTGACCATGGGCGAGTACGACATGGTGGCGGTGGTCGAGGCGCCCGACGACGCGGTGCTCGCGCGTTTTTCGCTGATGCTGGCGGCGGCCGGCAACATCAGGACGCGGACGATGAAGGCGTTCCCCGAATTCGCCTATCGCGAGATCATCACCTCACTTGGATGATGGGGTTTCTGCGGACAGCCGGATCAGGTGCCGCCTCAACGGCACGTGATCCGGCGCGCGTTACGACAAATTTGACAGCTGCCTCGGGACAGGACGTCTCGCCGTGGTAGACATGCGGCCAAGGAGAGATCGCATGAACAATTTTTCGATACTGGCCGCCGGTCTTGCCTTGATGTCGTCGATGCCCATCGACGCCGGCGCCGCACAAAAACCGGTCGGCATGGCCAATCCGGCATCGGCCCACTGCGGTGCGATCGGCGGCCGCTTCGTGGTTAGGAAGGACAAGGCCGGCAACGAATACGGGTTTTGCCGCCTGCCCAGCGGTCGCCTGTGCGAGGAGTGGGCGCTGTTTCGCGACAACAAATGCGTCGGGCCCAAGGTGGCGATGCATCGGAACTGACGCATCGGTTGGACAGCGACGCATGCCGTGTCGAGTGGTCTCGTCGATGACATGGCCCGCCGCCGTGATAGGGTGAGCCATGCCCGAAGCACATTCCCATTCGCATCTGTGGCCCGGCGTGCCGCTTGCGCTCGGCTCGGCCGCCTTGTTTGGCGCAACGCCGCCGCTTTCCAAACTGCTGCTCGACAACGTCAGCCCGTTCATGCTGGCGGGTCTGTTGTATCTCGGCGCCGGCATTGGCCTAGCGCTCTACCGGCTCTTGCGCGGCGGGGGAGCGGGCGACGGAGAGGCGCGCCTTGCCGCCGGGGATATTCCTTGGCTGGCGCTGACAATCGGTATGGGCGGCATCGTTGGACCGGTGCTCTTGATGTTTGGCCTCACTCTCAACACTGCGTCCAGTTCCGCCCTGTTGCTCAATCTGGAAGGCCTGGCGACAATGGCGATCGCGTGGCTCGTTTATCGCGAAAATGTCGACCGGCGTCTGCTTTTCGGTGCTTTCGCCATTCTGGCGGGCGCGGTGCTGCTGTCATGGGCGGGGCAAGGCATTGCCTTCAATGTAGGCGCGCTGCTTGTCGCGGGGGCCTGCCTGGCATGGGGCCTGGACAATAATTTCACCCGCAAGATATCGGCGGCCGATCCGGTGGCCATCGCAATGCTGAAGGGATTGGTGGCGGGCGCCGCTAATGTCGGGCTGGCGCTCGCCTCCGGCGCGGCATTTCCCGCCGCGACCACGGTGATGGCCACGGCCGCCGTCGGTTTCTTCGGCATCGGCGTCAGCCTCGTCATGTTCATCCTCGCGCTGCGTCACCTCGGTTCGGCACGCACGGGAGCCTACTATTCGCTTGCTCCCTTCATCGGCGCGTTGCTGGCGATCCTGATGCTGGGCGATGCCGTCACGCTCAAGCTCGGGATAGCCGGTCTGCTGATGGGGGTTGGCCTGTGGCTGCATCTGTCCGAGCGCCATGAGCATGAGCACGACCATGAGGCGCTGGAGCACGAGCACAGCCATGTTCATGACGAGCATCACCAGCACCATCATGACGGACCGGTCCGCGAGCCGCATTCGCACTGGCACCGGCATGCGCCGCTACGTCACAAGCATCCGCACTATCCCGACCTGCATCATCGGCACGATCACGGCTGACCGATGCCCGGCCCCGCGCTGACCGTCTGGTACAACACGCGCTGTCCGGTCTGCGATGCCGGCATCAGCAGGCAGAAGGGGCGGCTGATCGCGGCGGTCAAGGCCGGTCGGGTCGAGTTCCGCGATATCAACCTGGAGCCGGATGCGCTGTCGTCGCACGGCGTCTCGCTGGAGGACATCCGCCGCCGGCTGCATGCCACCGATGCGGATGGCAATTTGCTGATCGGCGCCGATGTGGCGATCGCGGTCTGGCTGTTGACGCCGGGTGAGGGCTGGCTGGCAAGCCTGTTCGGCAATCGGCTTATGCTGCCGCTGACCCGCCTTGCCTATGATCGCTTCGCCGATCTCCTCTACGGCTGGAATCGGCGCAAAGGCCGCTGGTAGTCCATTCGCACTCCATCCATTCCTGCCGAGCCTGACGCTTCGAAGCCACGATGTCGCTTGGCTCGTGGCCAGATACATCGTAAGATATATCTTGACTTGACGGCACTGCGCGCCTAACTAAGATATATCGTAAGATAGAACTCAAGGAGCAATCAATGCACAGACACGATCATTCCGATCATCATCATTTTGGCGAGCGCATGTTCATGCACATGGCCGGCAAGTTTGGCGGCAAATTTGGTGGCAGAGGGGGCGGCGGCTTCGGTCCGTTCGGCGGCAGGGGCGGTGGCCGCGGCCCGGGCGACATGTTCCGCGCCGGACGGATGCTCGCCGACGGTGACCTCAAGCTGATCACGCTGTCGCTGCTGGCCGAGGCGCCGCGCCACGGCTACGACATCATCAAGGCGCTGGAAGAGCGCACCAGCGGCATCTACAGCCCGAGCCCGGGCGTGGTCTACCCGACGCTGACCTTCCTGGAAGAGGCCGGCTATGCCGTGTCGACGAGCGAAGGCAACAAGAAGGTGTTCTCGATCACCGAGGCCGGGCAGGCGCATCTGGCCGACAACCGCGAAATGATCGACGGCGTGCTCGATCATCTCGAGCGCTTCGGCCGCAAGATGGCCAAGGCGCGCGACTGGTTCGGCTGGAACGATGACGGCGAGGACCGCCGCGGCGGCCGGAGCGGCCGTGGCGAGCGCTCGGAAACGCGTGACGAATTCCGTGCCATCCGCCACCGGCTGCGCGCGGCACTCGGCGACATTGTCGATGCGCCAGCTGAAAAGCAGGCCGAGGCGATCGCCATTCTAGAAGCCGCCGCCGAAGCGCTGGAAGCGCTGTCGCACCGCTGATCTCATGATGTCCGCGCGTCTCTTGAAGCGCGAAAGCCCAACAGAAAAGCCCGGGGAGACCCGGGCTTTTCTCGTCAGGCCATGCCGGCATCATTCCTTGCCGACATATTCGCTGATCAGCTTTTCGTTGCGCGCCTTTTCGATCTTGGCGGTGGTCTCGGCGGAGATGCGCTCGTCGGTGCGGTACTTGACCAGTTCACCAGGCTGCCGGTGAGCAGCAGGATACCCATGGCCCAGTAGCCCTTGGTCGACAGGTCGACCGGCGCCAGCCACAGGGGCAGGCCAAGCATGAAGTAGGCGGCGCCGACCGAGACGGTGTTGAACACGATATAGGTCTGATTGCCGTTCATTGTCGTGTTCCTTTGATTGGATCGAAGTTGGGTTTGATGTGGTCGTGGTCAGGTCCAAAAATCTTCAGTTGATGGTCTTCAGGCGCTCGAGCACGCCCTGGCGCGCACCTTCACCGCCGGGCCGTGCCCGGCGCCAAAAGAATTATGAACGCTGTTCACTATATCCGGCATATGGTAAACGAAGGGAAGTCGGGGTGCGAAAAAGCGTGCCGTCGAAGGCACGCGCATCCAAAAAGGACTGATATGGCGCTGGACAAGGAAGAGACGGGCGAGCGGGTGCTGGCCATTGCCGAGACGCTGCTCAACGAAGGCGGCATGGACAATCTGAAGGCCAGGACCATCGCCGAACAGGCGGGCATCTCGGTCGGCTCGGTCTACAATCTGTTTTCCGATCTCGACGGGGTCCACCGCGCAGTCAACATGCGGCTGCTCGACCGGTTGGGGATCGCCGGCGCTGCGGCGATGGCCGATCTTGGCAGGCGCGGCATCACCGACGTGCGCCAACGGCTGATGGCGCTGGCCGGCGCCTATGTTCGCTTCGTCGAGGCGCATCCCGGCAGCTGGCCGGCGCTGCTTGCCTTCAACAGGCGGCGTCCGGTACTGACCGCGCCCGACGTCTACGAGGCACGGCTCGACCAGTTGTTCGAGATCATCGCCAGCGTCCTTGCCGATGGCGGCTTCGATCTCGACGAGGACACACGCCGGATCGCCGCGCGAACCCTCTGGTCAAGCGTGCATGGCATCGTCACCAGCGGTTATGCGGCAAGGTCCGTGCGCCGGCAGGCGGACGAGATCGATCGGCAGATCGAGCTCCTGGTCACCGTCTTCATCAGGGGGCTGGAACGCGGCGGCACATTCGCGCATGCTGGGCCGACAGCGTCGTGAATCGCATACCGACGGCGATCGCAGGCGGCAAGGAGATTTGAGCGATGTCTTTTCTGAAACGTCTTTTCGGCGGCGGTGGCGGCGAAGCCGCCGAGCCCGCAAGTGCTGCGCCCGCCAAGCAGGTCGAGCACAAGGGTTTTACGATCAGCGCCACGCCCTACAAAACCGAAGGCCAGTACCAGACCTGCGGCGTCGTCTCCAAGGAGGTCGATGGCGTGGTGAAGGAGCACAAATTCATCCGTGCCGACCGTTTCGCCGGACTGGACGACGCCGTCGACATCTCGATCAAGAAAGGCATCCAGCTCGTCGACGAGCAGGGAGATCGGATTTTCGGGTAGGGTTCAGGCGTCTCCGAAAGGGCGTGGATCGCGCGTGAGGGGGCTTACACCCTCGAGCACTCCGTGAAGCGCTCGAGGTCCTTGGCCGGCGTGCCATCCAGGTGGGTATTAGCCGCGCTTTTGGATGACGCCGTAGAGCACGTTGCGATTCTCGCCGAAGTACACTTGCGCCTCCACGGTGTTGCGGTCGACGCTGGCATTGATGATGTTCCACATGTCGACTTCCGACCGCAGCAGCAGCACCCAGTCCATGAACGTTTCCCGGTAGCCGGCGTCAGGAGTGCCCTCGGCGTAGTTCGCAAACAGGAATGTCCCGTTCGGCTTCAGCATCTGCAGACAGGTCTTGGTGAGTTTCACGGCGACGTTGTGCTGGAGGTAGTCGTAAAGCCCGGAGGCATAGATGAGATCGAACTTGCCAAGCTTGTGGCCCCTGGTGAGCACGGTCCGTACCGAGCCGTCGATGGCCTCGACCGCGGTGCCCTGGAAATCGCGCGCGATCAGTCCGACGCTCTGGGGATCCTGGTCGAGCGCGACCCAGCGCTTGAGGCCGCCCTCGGCCAACGCGGCCGAACGGTTCGCTTCGCGCAGATGGCCGGCCGCGATAGCCAGGACTTCGGTTTCCGGTCCATTCTTGGTCGCGGTCTCATCGACATAGCGGGTCAGCAGATCGCGGCGCTCCCGTGCCGCGACGCATGACGGCACGTTCTGGGTATGGCTGTAAAGCGCCTTGCCGATCTCCGAGGCGTTCGCCACGCTCTCGGCCACGTGCGGGTCACAATAGATGTAGTCGAGCAACTGCGCGTCGCCGGAATAACCCCTAGGCTTGGTGAAGGACCAATGCGTCAGCGGATCCTCGAGAAAGTACTTCTGGATCGGGTGGTTCTGCGCCACCGGTATCAAGGCTTGCCACACGTCGGGATGAACCTTGGCACGCAACGCGTTGAGAAGCGACAGCAGGCGGCGAACGATCTCGGCGGGAAACTTTTGCTGCTCGACCTGTTGCTGCGTCGCGTGGAGGATGAGCGCCAGCTCCGCGCGAGCGGTTTCGAACGCTTCGCCATGATGCTCGGGCTTTCCTCGACGGAGACCACTGGCAATTGCCTCCGCAGTAATCAGACTCTGGCCATCAAAGACAGTTTGCACACCAAGACTCCATAGTTAACAGTCAGTTAACTTATTGCTTAGAATATTCGGTTTGCCAATGTCGGGTCCCGGGCATTTTATCGGTATGATTAATTTCCCGCTAACCATGTCAATTCTTTGGGGTTTTTAAGGAGGGGATTCCGGGTTCGAGTTAACGGAAACTTGTCCTGCATCATTGCATTTGATCGCGCGGCAAGAGATGTCGCGCCCAAGGAGTCGGTCTGCGTTGGGGGCAGAAGCTGCAAAAGAATTCGGAACGCGAGATGCCCTTCAGCCGGGATTTGTCGTGAACGAACGCGCGTCATCCAGAGTGGCCGATGCGGTCGATTCGGAACCGCACGATCCCCGCCAGGAGCTGGGGGCGGCCGAACTTCGCATCCTTTACCGTACGGAAGCCCAGGCGAAGCGAAGGAAGGAAGCCAGGCCAGGCCTTTGGATCGCCGTCGTCATCTATGTCTTGTTTTCGGTATCGGATCTGCTGCTGATACCGGATGTGGCCGCTCTCACGATCACGGCCCGCTTCGCTGTCGGACTGACCGCACTGTTGGTCCTGGAAGCACAGCTTCGCAGGGGAGCCGCCACGGACTGGCTTGACGTAACCTGCGCCGCGGCCATCATCTTCGGCTATATCGGCTGGCTTTACCCCGCCTCCATGGGGGCGAACAAGGAAACCGTCGCCTATTATATGGTCTTCGGCACCATTTTCATGATGAGTGCCAATCTCTTCTTCACGTTCCGTTTCAAAGTGTCGATCATAACGTCGACTATAATTTTGTGCATCTTGTATGTGGTGAACTACTTTCTACCCGCGTCGCTGGCATATAAGATGGTATTTGGCGCTTTCTACGTTTCGTGCTTCACGTTCACATCCTATGTGAACTGGAAGCTGAACGAAGAGCGCTACAACGTCTTCCTCAACGCGCTGGAGGCCAAGATCCAGCACAATGAGGCCACCGAGCGCGGCAAGGCCCTGCTCAGGCTGTCGCGGACGGATCCGCTCACAGGCCTGGAGAACCGGCGCGCCATCGACGAGAAACTGCGCGACTACTGGAATGACTGGCAAAAGCTTGGCCATGGTTTTGCGGCGATCCTCATCGACGTCGACTTCTTCAAGAAGTTCAACGATTGCTATGGCCATCAGGAAGGTGACCGTTGCCTGATCCAGGTCGCCGAGGCGCTCAGCGACCTGATCAAGCAATATGATGGCTCCATCGGCCGCTATGGTGGGGAGGAATTCATCGTCCTGGCTCGCATGGCCAGGAAAGACCAGGTCGCGGATCTCGCCGAAGCCATTTGCAGCACGGTGGAGAATCTGGCGATCGCGCACGAGTTGCGGCGGGATGGCATCGCGATCGTGACGGCGAGCGTAGGCGCGGCATTCACCAGGAAGCAGACCGCCGCCAAGCTGGAGAAGATCATCCACGAGGCCGATCGAGCGCTCTATCTGGCAAAAGCCGGCGGCCGAAATTGTGTCCGGCTGTTCGATCCGACCGATCCCCAGAGCAGCGACGAGAGCGAGAATCTCGCGGCTTTGCTGAAGATCGCGATCGGCCAGGATCTCGTTTCGCTTGTCTATCAGCCCATCCAGGACGTCGCGTCGGGCCGGGTCGAGGCCGTGGAGGCGCTGATGCGTCTCAAGATGCTCGACGGGACCCTGGTTCCGCCGAGCCTGTTCATTCCCGTCGCGGAGCGGACCGGCGCCATCCTCGAGCTCGGGCGCTGGGCAATAAGGACGGTGTGCGCCGAACTTCTGGCGCAGGATCACGTGCGCGTCGCCAGCGTCAACGTCTCGCCGATCCAGCTCAAGACCCCCGGCTTCGCGACGTCGGTCGCGACCATTCTGGGCGAAACCGGGGTAACCGGAAACAGGCTGGCCTTCGAGATCACCGAGGGGCTGGAGATGGAGATGCACTCCGACATCCTGCGCTGCATCAGCGATCTGAAGCTGCTCGGAATCAGAATATGGCTCGATGATTTCGGGACGGGCTTCGCCGGCCTTTCGTGGCTTCGTCTCATCGATTTCGATACGGTCAAGATCGACCGCTCGTTTCTCCACGACTGCGGCACACCCAAGGGCATGGCGATGCTGCAGGATATCATCGCGCTGGTCAGAAATCGCGGCCACAAAATCCTGGTCGAAGGGGTGGAGACCGAAGAGCAGATGCTCCTCATGCGCCAGTTTGGCATCGACAAAGTCCAGGGCTTTCATGTCGGCCGCCCGGCTCCGGCCGCGAATTTCCAGACCAAACGGGCCATTCAGAAGCGGCCGTTCACGGTTCTCAAGTCGGCGTGACGCCGAAGCAGGCGGTGGCTTGACCGGCCATGGCCCGTCAAGCCCGTTTGTCATCTGGCCACGATTGCCGTCCGGCCGTGTCTCCTGATTTTATGCGTGTCGTTATCCCGGAACCGAGGAGACTTCCGGGCGACATGCACTATGCCGTCTGCAACGCCGTGCGTGGCAGCGGCGGGAAGGCGATGGCTATGCCCGCGGCACCCAGGCCGATGAGAGCCGAGCCGATGAACAGCCAATGGTAGCTGGCATAGGCGTCGAAGATCATGCCGCCGGCAAGCGGCCCCAGCGCCATGCCGAGGCTGGAGAGCATGGTGGTGGCGCCGAATACGGTGCCGAGAATGCGCTGGCCGAAATATTCGCGCGCCAGCACGGCGTAGAGGGGCATGACGCCGCCATAGGTGGCGCCGAAGATGACGGCCAGCATATAGAACTGGTCGAGCTGGCTGATCGAGAGATAGGCGGCAATGACGATCGCCTGGATCGCCAGCCCCACGATCAGCACCGGCTTGACGCCCAGCCTGTCGGCCAGCACGCCGTAGAGCAGCCGGCCGCCGAGGCCAGCCAGACCCTCGACACTGTAGATCGAGACCGCGGCCATCGGGGCGACGCCGCACAGCATGGCGTAGCTGACCATGTGGAAGATCGGGCCGGAATGGGCCGCGCAACAGGCGAAGAAGGTTAGCCCCAGCACGATGAATTGGGGCGAGCGCAGCGCCTGCCCGACCGTCAGGCCGGCGCCTTCGGCGACTGGTGCCGCGGCCGCACCGGAGGCGGCGGGTTTCGGCGGCTGGCGCACCAGAAGGACGGCGGGCAGCAGGAGCACCCAGGCCAGGAGGCCGATGTCGAACATGGCGGCGCGCCATTCATAGGCCGAGATCAGCCAGCGCGCGAAAGGCGAGATCGTCATCGGCGCCACGCCCATGCCGGCCGAGACCAGCGATACCGCTAGCCCGCGATTGGTGTCGAACCAGCCTGATGTCAGCGCGATCATCGGTGCGAAAAAGGCGCTTGCCGCGAGCCCGACGAGCACGCCATAGGTGATCTGGAAGGTGAGAAGCGACCCGGCGCGGCTTGCCAGCACCAGCGCCAGCCCGAGCAGCACGGCGCCGATCGTGACGACGATGCGGGCGCCGAACCGGTCGGACAGAGCGCCCCAGGCGAAGCCGCCGAGGCCCATCACCAGGAAGTTGAGCGTCATGGCGCTCGAAATGCCCGCGCGCGACCAGTTGGTATCGATCGCCATTGGCTCGAGGAAAATCGCCAGCGAAAACATCGTGCCGATGGCGACACAGGACATCAGCGCGCCAGCCGCGACGATGACCCAACGGTAGGAACGATTCATGTTTCTTCTCCCAGCCGGGAACAGGATCGATCTTTCGACGCCGCCCGGCAATTCCGGTTGCGTCCCAAGGACGTTCGAGGCGTGCTCGGATCGACATTCCAGATGGAAATTCTTATAGGGCCAGGCGATGGCCTGCGCCCTCGTCAAATGCGCTGAGAGACATTTCAAAGGCTCAGATCGGCAGTTCCGATGTGTACTTGATCGTCCAGCTGGGAACGTCGGTCTTGACGTTCTGCACGCCCTTGATGCGGCTCAGATGCTCCGACTGGAAACGGCGATAGTCGTTGATATCAGCCGCCACCACGCGCACCAGGGCGTCGCAGTCGCCTAGCATGAGATAGCATTCCATCACTTGCGGCAGCTTGGCCACCTCGGTGGCGAAGTGCTCGATCGTGTCCTCGTCCTGCGTCTTCAGCCAGATCCGGGTGAAGAAAGTGAGGCCCTTGTCGATGCTGGCTGGATTGAGCACGGCGACATAGCGGTCGATGACGCCGGCTTCCTCCAGGAGCTTGACGCGCCGCAGGCAAGGCGAGGGCGACAGGCCGACCTCATTGGCCAGATCATTGTTGGCCATGCGACCGTCGCGCTGCAGTGCCCGCAGGATGCGCTTGTCGATGTCGTCGAGCTTCATGGCGTCGAATTCCATTTTCCTGCGGATATGTGACATTCAATGCCAAAATTTGGCGAAAGACAACAATCTTCGCAACCAAATTGCCGGGAGGTGTAGGTATGTTTCGCCCCTGACATCACGAAATTTCCAAACGCAGGGCAGGGCGGCTGCGAGGCCGGCCTATGGCAGACCATGAGCGTTTCACAGGCAGTCGAGGCAGCCGGCAATGGTTCGGAATCCGAGTTCCGCCGTGGTGTGATGTCCTGCGCGCCGGTGCTGTTCGGCACCATTCCCTACGCGCTCGTGCTTGGCGCCCAGGCCACGCAGAAGGGGCTGAGCACGGTCGAGTTATCCCTGATGACCGGCCTGAACTTCGCCGGCGGTTCGGAATTCGCGGCGATCCAGTTGTGGACGTCGCCGCCGCACATCCTGCTCATTGTCGCCATCACCTTCCTGGTCAACAGCCGTCATCTGCTGATGGGGGCGGCGCTCGCGCCGTTCCTGCGCGAGCTACCGCGGCGCAAGGTTTTCCCGGCGCTGTTCTTCATGTGCGACGAAAGCTGGGCACTTGGACTGGCCGATGCCAAACAGCGTGCCGCCGCGGGCATCGGCCCGGCCTTCAGCCCGCGCTATTATATGGGCGCGGCGCTGGCGATGTATCTCACCTGGGTAGCCTTCACGACGCTCGGCGCCTTGCTCGGCCCGATGCTGGGCGATGTCGAGACCTATGGTTTCGGTATGGCGTTTCCGGCCGTCTTCCTGGTGCTGATGCGCGGCATGTGGAAAGGCTTTGCCGCCGCGCGACCGTGGCTCGTCAGCCTGGCAGTCGCTGCGCTTGTCTATCTCTTCGTTCCCGGCGCCTGGTATGTCGCGGCGGGTGCTGTGTCGGGGCTGGTCGCGGCCTGGTTGCTGGCAGGTGATGCATGATCGACATGACAACCCTTCTCACCATCGTGCTGATGGCCGGCGTCACCTATCTGACGCGGATCGGCGGCTATGTCGTGCTGCGCAACCGCGTGCTCGGCACCCGCGCCACGGCGGTGATGGAGGCAGCGCCCGGCTGCGTGCTGATCTCTGTCATCGCGCCGGCCTTCGTGTCGCCGAATCCGGCTGATCTTGCGGCATTGGCCGTCACGCTGGCGGCGGCAACGCGGCTTTCCATGCTGCCGACCGTGCTGATCGGGGTCGCTTCGGCCGGCCTCTTGCGGCATCTGATCGGCTGAAACGAAAAGGCAGGCGCGAACGCCTGCCTTTCGAGTTCAGATGATCGAGAGCCTTACGCGGCAGCAGCAGCCTGCTGGCTGGCCACGACGGCGTCGACCTTGGCGGTCGCCTTGGCGAGCGCCGCAGTGACCGCGTCCGGGCCCATGCCGACGCCTTCGATGCGGATGACATCGACATCGGTCATGCCGAGGAAGCCGAGCACGCCGCGCAGATAGGGAATGGCGTGATCGAACTGCACGGCCGCGCCCTCGGAATAGATGCCGCCCGAAGCCAGCACGATATAGACCTTCTTGCCGGTGACGAGGCCCTTGGGACCATTCTCGCCATAGGCAAAGCTCCGGCCGGAGCGGGCGATGTGGTCGACCCAGGACTTCAGGGTCGAGGAGATGTTGAAATTAATGAAGCCGGTGGCGAGGATCACCGTGTCGGCAGCAAACAGTTCGTCCAGCACCGCGTCTGAAACGCCCACCACCTCGGCCTGGCGCGGGGTGCGGGCATCGGCCGGCGTGTAGATGCCGGTCGCATAGTCGGCATCGATGTGCGGCAGCGGGTTGGCGACGAGATCGCGCACGACCAGCGTATTCGATGGGTCGGCGGCGAGAAGCTTCTGAGCGAACTCGGTGGCGATGCGGGTCGAGTGCGAGGCAGCGCCGCGGGGGCTCGAGGTAACAAGAAGAATGGACATGGCGGGTCTCTCCAGTTGAATGAATTGTCCCGACATATATGGGCTATCGATCCATCCGATAAACTGGTATATTTTCTATACGATCCATCTATAAAGTAGATACACAACGATGCAGCCGAACCCGACCCTCGACCAGCTCCAGATCCTTGTCGCGGTTGCCGACACCGGCAGTTTCTCGGCCGCCGGTCGCAAGCTCAACCGGGCACAATCCGTCATCAGTTATGGCATCGCCAATCTCGAGGCGCAGCTCGGGCTGAAGCTGTTCGAGCGCGAGGGCACGCGCGAGCCGCAACTGACCGAGATCGGCCGGGCGATGCTGGAAGACGCGCGGCGCATGATTGGCGTGCTGCAGCGGATGCGCTCGCGCGTCGACGGGCACCATCACGGGCTGGAGGCCGAGGTGGCGCTGGCGGTGGACGTGGCATTGCCTTCCCCCGTACTGGTGCGGGTGCTCCAGGCATTCGAGGCGCGGTTTCCGACCGTGATGCTGCGCCTGCATATCGGCACGCTCGGTCTCATCCCCGATCTTGTCGTCAACGGACAGGCCGATCTGGGCATTGGAGGCTTGCTGGGCGATGTCGACGTGCATCTCGTGCGCATCGGCTTCATGTCGCTGGTGCCGGCGGCCGCACCCAGCCATCCGCTGGCACAGCTGCCGAAGCCGGTGGCGCTCGAGGATGTGCGCGAGCACACGCAGCTTGTCGTCACCGATCAGTCGGAGCGCACCAAGGGACGTGATTACGGCGTCTTCGCCTACCGCACCTGGCGCCTGACCGACGTGCGCACCAAGCACATACTGATGCGCGAGGGGCTGGGCTGGGGTGGGCTGCCGCGCTGGTTGATCGCCGACGATCTGGCCAGCGGCCGCCTGGTGGAGCTTGATCTCGAACCCTACAAGGAGGTGAGTTCGCCATTGTTCGCCATGCACCGCAACGATCGCAGCCCGAAGCCGGCGGCCGCCTGGTTGATCGACCGGTTCAAGCGCGGGCTAGGCTGCTTCAACGAGTTCGAGCCGGGCGAGGTGCCCGAAGAGGAGCCGGAGACCCATGGCGTGTCCGGCTCCGGCACCTGACCCGGGCATCCGAGAAATCACTGGATTATCGTCACCCCGGAAACCACGATCTGCGCGGTGCGGGCGGTCAATTTCCCGTGCTTGCGTAGCGTCGGTTTTTCATAGGTCTTTTTCATGTGTCGGTCCCGAATGTGAGCCTTGAGGATGCCCTGCCATAACGAGATTGGAGGGTTCCGGTTGCGTCGCCATCTCATTCCCCACCGCGGAGTGGGACAGATTCAGGTTAGATTGCAATAGAACTCTATCCCTGTTATAGATGTTGGACAAAATCTAATTGAGGTCGACATGCGAGTCAATCGCACGCAGGCGGAAGCAAATCGCGAAGCGGTGATCAACGCGGCAAGCCGTCTATTTCGAGAGCACGGCTTTGACGGCATCGGGCTGAAGGATCTGATGAAGGGTGCCGGGCTGACCCAAGGCGCCTTCTACAAGCAGTTCGAATCCAAGGAGGACTTGGCGGCGCAGGCATCGCGGCGAGCGATGGAGCACGCAACCCGCAGATGGTCGGCTGTTGCTGCCGGGAGCCCTGATCCCCTTGAAGCCGTTATCGGGCTCTACCTTTCGCCTGGACATCGCGAAGAGAAGAGCGACGGTTGTCCGATCGTGGCGCTTGGTTCGGACGCGGCGCGTCAAAGCGAGGAAGTGAGGGGCCCCTTCCAGGATGGGATCGCAGCTCACCTTGAGGTTATCGACGAATTGATGCCGGCGGCAGAAGGTCCAAAAATCCATCGCAAGGCCATGGCGATGCTGTCGCTGATGGTGGGGGCCGTGACGATCTCCCGTATCCTTAGCGATGAAGAGATGTCGCAACGTTTTCTCGATGCCGCCGCCGACGAAGTCAGGCGAATTGCGGCCGCGCGGGAATAGAAGCGATCGCGATCGAGCGTCGGCACGGCGCCGCCGCGCGAACGGATCAAACAGAAGCTGGAGCAGACATGCGTCGTATCGTCATTACAGGCATGGGAGCAGTTAGCCCCCTCGGAGCCAACGCGGCGACTTCCTGGTCGCGGCTCCTGGCTGGCCGCTCGGGCATTCGGAGCCTGCCGGCTGAAATGGTGGGAGACCTGCCGGCGAAAGTCGGCGGAATTGTTCCCTCCTTGCAGGAGGACCCCGAGGCCGGCTTCGATCCAGACACCGTCCTGGTTCCGAAGGAACAGCGCAGGGCGGACCGCTTCATTCTCTTCGCATTGGCAGCGGCGGAAGAGGCGCTGGCCCAGGCGAGGTGGAAGCCGGTCTCGGACGACGACAGGGCCCGCACCGCGACGATCATCGCTTCGGGTGTCGGAGGATTTCCCGCGATAACCGAAGCCGTGCGAACCGTCGATCAGCGCGGTGTTCGGCGTCTCTCGCCGTTCACGGTGCCATCGTTCCTGGTGAACATGGCGGCGGGACAGATTTCGATCCGATATGGGTTTAAAGGCCCGCTCGGCGCTCCGGTGACGGCGTGCGCGGCCGGCATCCAGGCGATCGGCGATGCGGCGCGTCTCATCCGCTCCAATGAAGCCGACATCGCGGTGTGCGGTGGAACGGAAGCCTGCATGAATGCGGTCAGCCTCGGCGGCTTTGCCGCCGCACGCTCCCTTTCGACCTCCTTCAATCACCGTCCCGATCAGGCCTCCCGTCCCTTCGACATGCTGCGTGACGGCTTCGTCATGGGCGAAGGAGCCGGAATCCTGGTCATCGAGGCATTGAGCCACGCGCTTGCGCGCGGCGCCAAGCCGCTCGCCGAGCTCGTCGGCTACGGCACGACGGCGGACGCTTATCACATCACCTCCGGCCCCGAGGATGGCGACGGTGCGCGGCGGGCCATGGAGATCGCGATCACCCAAGCCGGTATTTCGCCGCGTGAGGTCCGCCACCTCAATGCGCATGCGACCTCCACGCCGGTCGGCGATGCGGGGGAAATAGAGGCGATCAAAAGGATCTTTGGCGCGGATTTCAGCATCGCCGTCAGCGGAACGAAGTCGGCGACCGGGCACCTGCTCGGAGCCGCCGGTGGGCTTGCGGCGATCTTCACGATCCTGGCGCTCAGGGACCAGGTCGCACCGCCGACCCTGAATTTGAGCGCCCCCGATCCGGCCGGCGACGGGATCGACTTCATCGCAAACCACGCCCGGCCAATGGAGACGGACTACGCGATCTCCAATGGCTTCGGCTTTGGAGGCGTAAACGCCAGTGCGTTGTTCCGGCGCTGGACGGACAGTTGAGTAGCGTGGGCCACCTTTGGGCGACCTGCATCAGGCGCGGGACAATCCGTCTATCAGCGCCGTCAGGACGGCGCGGTAGTCCTCGGCTGATGCGCCCGCCTCGATGGCGAGCGCAGCGCGGTCGAAAGCAGAACCGAGCAGCGCCGTCAGCGCCTCCGCCGGCAGCTTTGTCATCGATCGTGCCCGCATGGCGGCGACAAGGCCTTCACGAAGCGAGCGGTTGCCATGGCGACTATCGATCGCGTCCATGGCGGTGCGGCCGAGCACGGCCGGGCCGTCGAGCAGCAAGAGCCGCGTGCGGCCGGGCGCGCGCATGGCCATGAGATAGGCATCGGAACCGGCAATCAGCGCATCGCGGGCGCTGAGCGAAGGCGGGGAGGCGCGGTCAATTTCCCGCGCCACAGCCGCCGCTTCCTGTTCAACCACGGCGGCGAAAAGTGCCTGCTTGTCGGCAAAGTGGTGATAGAGCGCGCCGCGCGTCACGCCTGCGGCGGCAACGATCTCCGGCGTGCCGGTCTCGGCATAGGACTTTTCCGTAAACAGTTTACGCGCCGCCGCGATCAGGTCGGCGCGTGTCGCCTCGGTGCGGTCGCGGTTCGAGCGGCGCCCGGATTCCTGTTGCATACATGCAGCCTGTATGTTAATTCGATTTACATGCAGACTGTATGTCAATTGACGGGAGAAGGAAAGATGAAGACGACGAGCTACTACCCGGTGCTGATGACCGGCGATGTCGCCGGCACGGCCGCCTTTTATGTCGAGCATTTCGGCTTCCAGCCGCTGTTTACGAGCGACTGGTACGTGCACCTCCAATCGGTGGACAAACGCAGGGTCAACCTAGGCATCGTCCAGGGCGACCACGAGACGATCCCTGAGGAGGGGCGGGGGCGCACCTCGGGCCTGCTGATCAATTTCGAGGTCCGCGATCCTGACGCAGTCTACGAACGGATCACCGCCGCCGGCCTGCCGATCCTGCGCACGCTGCGCGACGAGCCCTTCGGCCAGCGCCACTTCATCACCAAGGATCCCAACGGCGTGCTGATCGACGTCATCAAGCCGATCCCGCCCAGCGAGGAGTTCCTGGCGCAGTATGCCGAAGGCGCGGCGGGGGTGTGAGCGGCAGCCTCAACCAGCCCTTGCCACCGGCGTCACCGCCACCTGGCTGACGCCGGTGCGGCGTACCACGGTGCACAGCGTCTCGCGGCCGATGCGCTCGGCGTCGAGCATGCGCACGAGATCGTCGACGCCCGTCACCGGGCGCCCGTCGATGGCGGCGATGATGTCGCCTTCCTTGAGACCTGCCTTGGCCGCCGGGCCGTCCTTCTCGACGCTGCGCAGCCGCACGGCCGTGCTGGTCGAAACCTGCGACAGCAACGCCGCGCGGCGCGGCAGGTTTACGGTGTCGGCGGAGACGCCGATGAAGGCGCGGCGCACGCGGCCGAAGCGGATGATCTCGGAAATGACGAACCTGGCGGTGTTGGAGGCGACGGCGAAGGCAATGCCTTGCGCGCCGTGGATCATGGCGGTGTTGACGCCGATCACTTCGCCCGCCGACGACACCAGCGGCCCACCGGAATTGCCGGGGTTGAGCGCGGCGTCGGTCTGGATGACGTCGTCGATCAGCCTGCCGGTCGAGGCGCGCATCGAGCGGCCGAGCGCGGAGACCACGCCCGAGGTGACCGTCCATTCGAAGCCCAGCGGATTGCCGATGGCAATCGCGATCTGGCCGCGCCGCAGCCGCTTGGAATCGCCGAGCGGCGCCACATCGGCGAAGCTGCCATCGGCGCGCACCAAGGCGATGTCGGTGTCGGGATCGCGGCCGAGCACGCGGCCCTCGCTGGAGGCGCCGTCCGGCATCGAGACGCGCACTGTTCTGGCGTCACCCACGACATGGAAATTGGTGACGACCAGCCCATCCGGCGCGATGACGAAGCCCGACCCATGGCCGCCCGGGCCGCCGATGCGCTCGATGCGGCAGACGGCCGGGCCGATGCGATCGACAGCGTCCGCTACTGTTTCGGAATAGGCGTCGAGCAAGGTGTCATCGGATTGGATTTTGGGGGCGGCGAGGGCCATGAGTGGGCTCCGTGTTTTCAGGCACAACGATGCGTTTGTTACATGCGTGTCGTTGTCCCAAAACCGGTGAGCACTTTTGCGCGACACGCACTATATGTGCGGAGCGGCCCGAACCGCCGCGACCTGACCAGATGGCCAGTCAAACCCGCAACTAGCCGTCAGGCGAGTACCCGCAAGCGCGCCGTCGAGCGATATCTGGGACATGCAAGAAACCCAGGAGACCCTTATGAGCGACTTCAATTTGAGCGCGTTTTCAGACGCCATCGCCGATCTGGCAGCGAAAGCCGCGCCGGTGACGGCGAGCTTCGCCACCCATCATCACCGCACGGCCAGCGCCTTCCATTGGCGCGACGGCTATTTCGTCACCGCCGAGGAGGCCGTCGAGGCCGGCGAGGAGATCGAACTGACGCTGGCCTCCGGCGCGACGGTTGAGGCCGAACTGGTCGGCCGCGATCCTTCGACGGGCGTCGCCCTGCTGAAGCCCGCCGATGCGGCGACCGCGCCTGTCCTTGCCAGGGCCGATGCCGTTCGGCCAGGCAACATCGCCATTGCCATCGGCAGCAGCCAGGGTTCAGCACTGGCCGTGTCCGGCTCGGTCGGCGAAGTCGGGCCGGCCTGGCGCTCGATGCGCGGCGGCACCATCGACCGGCGCGTCAACCTGGCCGTCGGCGCCGGCGGCCGCTTCGAGGGCGGCCCGGTGCTCGACGCCAAGGGCGCGCTGATCGGCATGCTGTTGTTCGGGCCGCGCGGCCGTGCGCTGGTCATGCCCTACGAGACGATCGAACGCGCGGTGGCGACGCTGCGCGAAAAGGGCCATGTCGCACGCGGCTATCTCGGCGCTGGCCTGCATTCGGTGCGTGATCGGGACGCACATGGCGCAATGGTGATGAGCCTCGACGACAATGGCCCGGCCAAGGCCGCCGGCCTCTCACTCGGCGACATCATCGTGGCGTGGAACGGCGAGGCCGTGCATGGCCCGCGCGACCTGATCCGCCGGCTCGGGCCTGAGAGTGCCGGTGCTTCGGTGACGTTGGGTGTCGTGCGGGGCGGCGAACAGCGCGACGTCGTGCTGATCATCGGCGAAAAGCCGCTGAGCTGAGAGGAATGATGGAAGCACTCGCCAGCGACCGGATCGGGACCGACAGTGCGGCTTCGCGGCGGCTGGTGGTGCTGATCGCGCTTGGCGATGCCGGGCGCGCCGAGCGCCTGGCCGCCTCGCTTGCCGCCAGCGATGACCTGTTGCCGGTGGTCGTTGGCGGCGGCAGGGCCGATGTCGCGATCGTCGACGACAGGAGCGGTGATGCCGTGCCGGCCTCGGTGCCACGGGTGCTGCTATCGGCGCGCGCCGGCGGCGAGCGGCCTGCCGGCGAAGTGTCTGCCGTCATGCCCGCCGGCGCGGACGACCTGCTGATCGCCGCGGCGGCGCGGTTGGCCGCCGCTGGCTACAGCATATCGGGCAATGGCCGCGCGCCCGGACGCCGTGAGGATTTCCACGCCGGCGATGGCGAGCCGTTCGAGGATGAAGTTCTGGACGAGCACGCCGCCCGGCCGGCGCTGTCGCCACGCGAGGCGGAAGTGCTGGCGCTGCTCGCCGAAGGCGCGCCCAACAAGGTGATCGCGCGGCGGCTCAACATTTCCGTGCATACGGCGAAGTTCCACGTCGCCGCGATCCTGATCAAGCTCGGCGCCGCCAATCGTACGGACGCCATCGCCATTGCCATGCGACAGGGGCTGGTGCTGGTCTGACATCGATCAGACCGCCGCTTCGATATCGGTCAGGCGGAAATCATCACCTTTGAAGAGCAGCGGCATGGCTTCGAGCCGGGCCGTGGCGTAGGCGATGCAGTCGCCGAAGTTCAGCGCCGCCGGGTGCCGGCCCTTGCCGTAACGCAGAAAGGCTTGCCGGGCGACAGCTGCATGGTCGGCGGTGAAGTCGGTTGTCTCGATCGAGGCGGTGCGCAGGAAGCGGTCGAGGCGATCCAGGATTTCATCCTGCCGGCCGCCCGCGAGCACCATGGTGGTTTCAAGAAAGGTTGGCGCTGCCAGCAACCGTCTCTTGGCTTGCGTGATCGCGAGCACGAAACGTTCGAAGCCCGGCTCGACACGCAAAATGGCGACCAAGGCCGAGGAATCGATGATCATTTCGTCGGGATTCCGAATTCGTCGTAACCGAGGATTTCGTCGTCAGCCATCGCATTTTCGCGCTTGGGGATTTTTCCGGCGCTATCGGAAATTGCCATCAACCGTTGAAATAGGTCGCTTGCTTCATCACGAGGCACCAACCGTTCGCGCGCAACCTCGCGCTCAAGGCTTTGACGGATCGCCTCTGTCACGGACACGCGGCGGCGGCGGGCGAGTTCACGCGCCAATTGCTCGACTTCCATGTTCTTGATCGAGAGTGCCATTCTATATTCTACCTATCTGTATAGAATATACACCAGACTCCGGGGCAATCCAACATGTTTCAGGCACTCGGCCAGCCAGCCTCCGCAGCGTCACCATGGCTTGCCGTCACAAGCTCTTGTATCCCCCTGCTGCGCGGGCAAGGATCGTACAAAGAAGTATGAGGACGCGGAGGAAAAATGTCGCTCAAGGGAAAGACGCTGTTCATCTCCGGCGGGTCGCGCGGCATCGGGCTGGCGATCGCGCTGCGCGCCGCGCGTGACGGCGCCAATGTGACGATCGCGGCCAAGACCGCAGAGCCGCATCCCAAGCTGCCGGGCACGATCTACAGCGCGGCGCAAGAGATCGAGCAGGCGGGCGGCAAGGCGCTGCCGATGCTGTGCGACATCCGCGAGGAAGGGCAGGTCGCCGAGGCGGTCGCCAGGACCGTCGAGAAATTCGGCGGCATCGATATCTGCGTCAACAATGCCAGCGCCATCCAGCTTACCGGCACGCTGGAAACCGACATGAAGCGCTACGACCTGATGCATCAGATCAACACGCGCGGCACCTTCCTCGTCTCCAAAATGTGCATCCCGCACCTGAAGTTGGCTAAAAACCCTCACATCCTGAATCTGGCGCCGCCGCTCGACATGAAGGCCAAATGGTTCAAGAACCACGTCGCCTACACCATGGCCAAGTTCGGCATGTCGATGTGCACGCTGGGCATGAGCGCGGAATTCGCCAAGGACGGCATCGCCGTCAATTCGCTGTGGCCGATCTCGACCATCGACACGGCGGCGGTGCGCAATCTGCTGGGTGGGGCGACGGTGGCGGCGATGAGCCGGTCGCCAGACATCATGGCCGATGCCGCGCATGCGATCTTCATGCGGCCGTCGCGCGAGGCGACGGGCAATTTCTACATCGACGAGGAGGTGCTGCGCGCCGAGGGCGTCAGCGATTTCTCGGTCCATGCGCCAGGCGCGACCGGGCCGTTGGCGGGAGATTTTTTTGTTCCCGACGAGGTGTTTGCCAATTCCGATACGAACGTCAAAAGCATCTATTAGGGAGCGTTACCCGCCACTGGCGCTGCCCTTATCCGCCTGCCGGCTCCGCTTCATGGACAGTTCCGGTTGTTCTCTGGTCGGCATTGAGAGCGTATTCCGGCCACCAGGCCAGCATTTGCAAGATGGATATGAAACAAAAAACCCCGCCGGTGAGGGCCGGCGGGGCTCATTGCGTCCCGCTGGAGTCGGGACGGGGCAGGGAACGCCCAGAGAAGAATCTGGGGTGGGAAGCCCAGTTATTCAATGAGTTGGCTCTAATGGCTGTACAATTCTTGTTGACCCGGTCCTGCTGCCCATGGTTCCAGCCCATCCCGGTTGACCGGGATGGGACCTTGTTGCCGGCCTGATTCCAGAAATTACTGCAAGCCGCTGGAAAGGCCGGTCAATTGTTGCTCGCCACCGGCGCCACCAGAGGGGTGATGCGGCGGATGGCGACACGCCGGTTCTCGCGGTTGGGCGCCGAGGTGTCGACCTTCAGATACTCCTCGCCATAGCCCTGTGTCGTCAGGTTCTCGGCCGGGATGCCGAAGGCATTGGTCAGCGCTTCCGCAACCGCTTCGGCACGGCGATCAGACAAGGCAAGGTTCGCCTCCGGCGTTCCGACGGCGTCGGTATGGCCTTCGATCAGGAAGGTCTCCGCCGGGTTCTTCTTCAACAGCTTCTCCATGGCGTCGGCGACACCCTGGAGCTTCTGCACCTCGGTGTCGGAGATCGAAGAGGAGCCGAATTCGAAGTTCAGCGTATCGAGGTCGATGCGCCGGGCAATGTCACGCACGCGGGCCGAACGTTTGACCTCGTTGATCGAATAGAGGCGCTGCACCTTCTCCACCGGCGGCTGTTCGAGGAAGGTATAGTAGTCGTCGTCGCTTTCGACATCCTCGGAATCGAGAATATAATCCCGGCGCGGGATGGTCAGCCGCATAGGCGGCAGGTCATCGCCGGGATCGCGCCAGTCCTCTTCGTCCTGGTAGCTGCGCTCGTCGACATAGCTCAGCACATATTCGCGACCGTCGGGGGCGATGCGCGACCGCTGCAGGATGTCGCCGTAGCGGTTGCGGATGGTAACGATCCGGAAGCCATTGTCGCGCTCGACCGTCTCGCGTGTGCGGCCCTGCGGCAGGTCCTCGTAGTAGACATCCTTGGCGCCGCGGGTCAGGCGCGGGCGGTCATTGCTCTGGACGAACGTCTGGTTGTTGAACTGGACGATGACCCGGTCACCGATCTCCTTGAGCACGTCAACGCCCTTGGGCCGGCGGCGCTCACGAATGTCCTCGTCAGGCGCGCGCTCGAGGCGCTTGCCCTGCTCCTGAGTGACCGGCACGATCTTTTCGGGCCTGATCGCCTCCTGGGCGGCCCTATCGTCGGTTGGAGGCGGGCCCTGATCCACCGGGGCCACTACCGGCTTGCGGCCCTGCTCACCGCCCTGCTGGGCATTTTGGCCACCATTCTGCTGCCCACCATTCTGCTCTTCCCCATTCTGGTTGGCGGGCTGGTTGGCGGGCGTCCGGCCACCCTGGCCATTCTCGACGCGACCCTTGCGCCTGGCATCCTTCTGGCTGTCGAGGATAGGGGCGGCGTTCTTGTCGGCGGGTGCTTCGCCCTGAACCGGGTTTTCGCCCTGGACAGGCGCGGCTTGTCGACCGGTAGCGGGCTGCTCTCCGGTCGCCGGCTGTTCGCCGGTGGCGGGCTGTTTGCCCGTCTGCGGCTGCTCGCCGTTCGCAGGCTGCTCGCCGGTCGTAGGCTGTTCGCCAGCCGGTTTCCTGCCGTGCTTCTTCGTCTTGTCCTGGGACTGTTCGCCTTGGGCGGGAGGCTGCTCGCCGGCGGGGGCCGGTTCAACCTTCGGCGCCGCTTCGCCGGCAGGAGCCTGCTTCGGCGTCGGGGCGGTCTCCGGCACGGCGGCCGGTGCCTCTTTCTGCTGATCCTGCTTGGGTTTCCTGCCGGGCTTGGTCGGCTGGTTGTCTTTGGCAGGGGCCGCCTCGCCGGCGGGAGCCTGCTCGGTCTGCTGCTGCTGGTCGCGCTTCTTCCTGCGCGGCTGCTGCTCGTCAGTGGCGGGCGCTGCCTGGCCGGCGGGAGCCTGCTCGGTCTGCTGCTGCTGGTCGCGCTTCTTCCTGCGCGGCTGCTGCTCGTCTGTGGCGGGCGCTGCCTCGCCGGCGGGAGCCTGCTCGGCCTGCTGCTGCTGGTCGCGCTTCTTCCTGCGCGGCTGCTGCTCGTCTGTGGCGGGGGCCGCCTCGCCGGCGGGAGCCTGCTCGGCCTGCTGCTGCTGGTCGCGCTTCTTCTTGCGTGGCTGCTGTTCCTCGGCCGCGGGGGTGGGCTGCTGGGCGGCCGGGGCGGATTCCGTCTGCTGTTTCTGCTCGCGCTTCTTCTTGCGGAGTTGTTCCTCGTCGCTCTGCCCCTGGTCAGTGGGCGTGTCCTGCGCCAGGATGATCAGCGGTGCCCCCCCGCTTTGCATGGGGCCGAACGCGGCTGTCCCCTGAAGCGGGGACGCGCCTAACGGCGCGGATGCCATCAACAGGCCAAGGGCTGTGCCTGCCAGAATCCGTGGTTGGCGTTTCATCGAAATTCTCCTTGTGGGGTCCCATCCTTGCCGAAACCGCTTTTGAGGAAATTGGTTCCAGTTGCCCATGGTTAGGGAGCGTACAGGGCTATTGGCCGGCCTTTTGAAGGCAACTTCATGTCATTCGGCCGGGTTCCGCCCTATTCCGGCTGTTGTCGCGCTTGACCTTGGCAGCGGCTGGGGCCACATGCCGGAAATGGAAACGCCGTTCTGGAAAACCAAGACGTTGGAAGCGATGAGCCCCACCGAGTGGGAATCGCTCTGCGACGGCTGCGGCAAGTGCTGCCTGTCGAAGCTCGAGGACGAGGACACCGGCGAAATCTACTGGACCAGCGTCGGCTGCCGGCTGTTCGACGCCGAAAGCTGCCGCTGTGCCGACTATGCCAACCGGCTGGCGCGTGTTCCCGATTGCGTCGGCCTGACGCCGCGGAATGTGCGCACCATCAGTTGGCTACCCAGCACCTGCGCCTACCGGCTGGTGGCCGAGGGCCACGACCTTTACTGGTGGCACCGGTTGGTCTCGGGCAGTGCCGAAACCGTGCATGAGGCCGGCATCTCGATGCGCGGCCGGGTCAAGGCGAGCGAGACCGACCTTGCCGAACCGGAAGACTATTTTGACTACATGCTCGACGACGAACCCTGACGCGCGCAGAGGGGCCGGCGCTTTGCCCGCCGCCTCACATGAACCGCGGATGAACAGCGAGTTCGTAAATAGTTCAGACAGGCCAGTGCATTCTCCCGCCATCGGTTTCACGAGGACGGGCGCGAGCCCGCGACAAGGAGAGAGAACCATGTATACCACCATCAAGACGGCAGCGCTTTCGGCTCTGGTCGGCCTCGGCACCCTGGCGGCCATCCCCGCCCACGCCGACAGCCTTTATCTCGGTTTCGGCAACAACAACGACCCGCGCTTCGGCGTCTATACCGGCGATGATGACGGCTATCGCCACCGCCGGGACGAGCGCCGCGACGATTGGCGCCGCGACGATTGGCGCCGCGGCTGCTCGCCGGACCGCGCCCTCGACAAGGCCGAGCGCATGGGGCTGCACCGTGCCCGCATCGTCGATGTCAACCGCCGTGTGGTCAAGGTGATGGGCCGTCAGTACGGCGACCGCATCGTCGTCGTGTTCGCCAACGAACGCGGTTGCCCGGTCATCTATCGCTGAAGACATGATCTTCCGCAGATTGGTAGCGGCATGATCCTCTGCGAGGATTAGCAGCGGCATAATCCTCTGCGAGGATTGGCCGGGAGATCCTCTAGATGGTCGGTCTGGACACGCCATCTGCGATGGTCGGTCTGGACACGCCATCTGCGATGATCGGTCTGGACACGCCATCTGCGATGATCGGTCTGGACACGCCATCTGCGATGATCGGTCTGGACACGCCATCTGCGATGGTCGGTCTGGGGGCATGATGGTCTGCGAAGATCAGCCTGGAGTAGCAGGGTCCCTGTCTATCGGACGGGTGCGGCTCGAAAAACCCCGCGGGAGCGATCCCGCGGGGTTTTTCATGCGTGCCAAGGGGTGACCGATGGCCGGCAGGACCGGCCATCGACTCAGCCGGTTACTTCAGTTCGAAGGTAACGGTGACCTGGACATTGTAGGAATTCTCGCCGGCCTGCACCGGAGCCGCGCCGGCCGCCGCGTCGAACGCCTTGGCGTTGATCGGCATCGGCGCCGGCCTGATGTTCTGATCCGTGATCTCAAGCACCCGGCCGAGACTGACACCCGCCGCCTGGGCCAGCGTCTTGGCCTTGGCCTCGGCGTCGGCGACCGCCTTCTTGCGCGCCTCGGTGACGGTGGCCTCCGGATTGTCGTTGGTGAAGGCAATGCCGCCGCCCTGGTTGACGCCGAGCGACACCGCCTTGTCGAGGATCTCGCCTGTCTTGTCGACGTCTCGCACCCGCACCGAGAGCGTGTTGGTCACCTGGTAGGCGATGAGTTCGGCGTCCTGGCCGCCGTCCGGCTTGTTGGTGTAGTTGTAGCGGGGGTTAATCTGGATGCCCGCTGTCTGCAGGTCGCGATCCTTGATGCCGGCGGCCTTCATCGCGGCGATCACGGCGGCCATAGCGTCATTGTTGGCGTCGAGTGCGGCGCGCGCCGTCTTGGCTTCGCGCATGACGCTGAGCGTCAGGATCGCCAGATCGGGCGCCACGGTTGCTTCGCCTTCGCCGGACACGATGATGCGGGGCGGCGTCGGCAGATCGGTGGCTCCAGCCATCGCCGGAAAAGCGATTGCAGCGGCGAGCGCGAGGGGCAAAAGATGTCTGGTCATAAAAATCTCCTTGGTCTGCGATCAGGTCGCAGGGGTCGCGTAGAGCGCGATTATGGGTTGATTTGGGCGATCTGCGAAAGCCCGCCGGTAAAGCCTTGTGCCGCGATGCAAAAAACATTAATCCAGCCCGCGTGGGGCCTGTAGCTCAATGGTTAGAGCCGGCGGCTCATAACCGCTTGGTTGGGGGTTCGAGTCCCTCCGGGCCCACCAAAGTTTCCACGTAACCCATTGATTTCGCTATGTTTTTTGAGAGTTGCCCACAACATGGACTCGAACCCCCTCGAGTTTGAAGAACCTCGAAGCGTTTTTTACGCATTTCAAGGACATCGAATCGAGCCAGTCATCGCGAGCGCTGAACTTGAGCGACGACCGTTGTTGCGTTTCGCCGAAATCGGCACTTTTGCATTCAGTCAAGATTAGTAGCCGCGGATGGCCGGCGTTCGTTCCAGAGTATCGGCTGTCTAATGATGTTGATCCTATAGCGCACAACCGTCGGGAGCCTCCCTCTTGCCCGCCGTACACGACTCAAAAAACGTGACCTACATTGATCTGCACGGTCGCGCTGCCAGGGTCTGCCAGTTGAACACGCAAGCGGTCAATCAACCGAGAGATCGTTCCCTGGTCTTCGGCCAGTGCTATCCAATGCTTCTGTATGTGTCCAACCATTCGGTCGTCTGATCGTCTGATTGTGGCCTGTTCCGTATCATTCTGGCGCAGTGTCCAACGTTGGAGAAGAAGAATGAAGCTCATCGCACTTGCTGCCGCCTCTCTTGTCGTTTCTGTCGGAACCGCTCTTGCCGGCAGCGACCACTACGGGTCAGAAAAGGCGACTCCTGCCGACAAGTTGCATACCTCCTCGATCGAGATGGTCGACGGACATGCCAAACATGACGCCGGTCAAACGATAAGAAAGCCCGTCACGCCTAACGACAGATACGGACAGGGTATTTGGGGGCGCTAGCCCAAAAATGACTATGGGCCGCTCGGTCATTCTCTAGACCGTGCGGCCTTCATGCCGATGCTAGGCTTGATCGAGACGCAGCGGCGCTTGCCGCACTCGATAGCCGGGGGATCGTTGAGAAGAATGATGCGATCACCGATTCTGCTCGAGAAAGCTCGGATCGCACGGGGTCCTAGTACTGCACCTGTCATGTGATCGAGCACGCGGCCCAAGGCGGCCTCGTTGCGTTCAGGATTGGAAGCATTGGTTGAGGCTTTGGTCATGAACTGGTGGATCGCTCCTCCTCTCTACATGGCTCTGGTGGGCGTCGCCGGAATTGTTGTCTGGTACGTCATTCCGCAGAGTCTCTCCAACGCAAGGCTGATCGTTCAGATTGCGTTCTTCCTTACAATGTCGGTTCTACTTCTGGACGGGGCCGTCGTCCCGTACGAGCTAACTCGGAGCGGTGAGACAACCACCCGAGCGATACTCTTCGGGGTGGCGAAAGCGCTGTGGTGGGTTCATCTCGCATGGGCGCTGATCGGTTTCGTCCGCATCTTTCTGGTCTTCGAGGGGAGCCACGCGAGGCACGGCTCTTGCAGGATCTCGTCGTCGGCGTCGTCTATGCTGGAATGCTGCTGTCGGTCCTCGCTTTCGTCTTCGGCGTGCCGGTCGGAACCCTCATCGCCACCTTGGGTGTCTTTGCCATCATGCTGGGACTGGCCCTGCAGAATACGCTAAGCGACGTGTTTTCAGGCGTCGCACTAAACCTCGGCCGCCCCTATGTGCTTGGGGACTGGATCGTCTTGAGTGACGGCACCGAAGGCCGCGTCGTGGAAACCAGCTGGAGATCGACCCAGGTGCTCACCTGGGCCCACAACGTCGTTGCGCCTCCGAACAGCTTTCTGGCCAAGCTTAGGTTGACCAATGTGAGCAAACCAGACGAGAGCCACGGAATCGCTTTCACCATAAGAATCGCGCCCACCAAAATGCCGGCCATCGTGGTGGACGTGATGCGTACAGCCTTGCTGAGCTGCAACTCCATTTTGAAGGAACCGGCGCCCTTGGTGGTTGTTCGGGATTTGAACGCCGTGGCGATCGAGATCGATCTGCTTATTCATGTCGAGAATGTAGGCCGACGAATAGCAGCGAGAAATGAAGTCTTCGATCTCGTCTACCGCCACGCCAAGTCCACCGGCCTGCTGCTTGCGGCACCTCCGTCGTCGATCGCCGTCAGCAAACTGGCGACTGAAGAGACGGCGAGGCCGCCGAGCGTCACCCCGATTGACCTTATAAGGGCCATACCGATTTTTTCGACGCTGACGGACGACGAGCAGGAGGCCCTTGCCGCGACGACCTCGGTTCGCACCTACCGAAAGGGCGACATCATTGCACGAGAGGGAGAGATGCTGCCGTCGCTCATGATCGTTCGAGCAGGCATCATCGCCCGGCAACTGGGCGACGACGATACCCGCATGCAGGATATCAGTCGTCTCGCGCCCGGCGACTTCTTCGGCGAGACAGGTCTGCTGGCCGGCATTGGCGAGACGTCGACATTGCGAGCGTTGACCCATGTCGTGGTGTACGAAATAGACCAGACAAGCTTCGCTCCTTTGCTGGTCGCCCGGCCCGAAATGGCCGAAGACCTCGCGGCGGTACTGGCGACCGGCATGTCTGCTTCAGGCGAAAGCGGCGCTCCGGAGCAGCAGCACGCGCGCTCGAGATCCGCGCTGATCAAGGCCATTCAGACGGTCCTTCGCGACATTCCGCTCGGACGCCTTTTGGAACACCGGGACGCGGGCCTCGCAAGAAGGGAGGAGGCGATGACCATCCCACGGAGCGACACACCTAGTTCGGGATAAGAAGAATTGCTTTCCCCACGGACGTGGCTACGGAACTTTATGCTGGCGCGCGCGATTCGGCGAAGATCAAATCATAGCGACATCGAGAGGATCTGCCTCATGGTGCCCTCGTGGCCGCCTGCCACCAGGCTGAGGACGGGCAGGTTGTTCTCGTTTCATATGCAGGATGCTGTTGCGTATTTCCGTGGCCTTCGCGTCCATTTGCAAGCGCTCAGCCTTCACAAGGCAGGTCGATCGGTTTGTCCGGCGTCGAGTTGCAACGGTGCTGCCGGCACTCGCAGGATCACGGTCGTGCCAGCCCCCAGGATGCTCTCGATCTCGACGCTTCCGCCGTGCTCCGCGGCGAAATGCTTCACCATCGGCAAGCCGACACCGCCCAGGCCCTTGCCCTTCGTGGTGAAAAATGGCTCGAAGGCGCGGGCAACGGTCTGCTGCGTCATTCCGATACCTCTATCGACGATACGAAGCTCGATAAGAGCGGCATGGCCTTGAACGGCGGCGGCGTCGATCGAGATCAAACCGCCGTCCGGCATTGCGTCACGCGCGTTGAATACGAGATTCAAGACCGCATTCTGCAGGCCCAAGCGATCGCATTTCGCGCGAGGCAGGCCGGACCCGACACTGACATCAAGCTGGATGTGCGGCTCGCAAGCATGCCGGATGAGGGCCTCGACCTCGGTCAGGCAAGCGCTAACGTCGGTTTCGTCAATCTCGGGATGGCTCTCTTGAGCCCTGCTTATCGTCTCCCGGACAAGCGCGCCGGCCCGCAGCAAGGCCGTCCTGGCGCTGCCGATCACGGGCTCGAGCGCGGGAGCCACCGAGACGTTAGGGTCCCGTGCGATGCGGTTGAGCGCGGATAACGCGATCTGGATAAGATTGCCCAGATCGTGAACGGCGCCGGCTGTCGGCGGCTTCGTGTGCAGGTCGTACCGAGCGGCTTCGGCGGATGAGTCACGCGCATGCCCGCCCGCTGGGTCGGCTTTTATCTCTGCGCTTAGCATCTCAGCCTCGTCTGTTCGGCAACGGCCTCTGTCTCCAGGGACGCTATTTCGACGGGCCTTTGCCATCGATTGGATCGAGGGAGAGGGCCGACCATACCGTGGTATATGCCGTACTGCAGATCTCGTTGGGCTAAGCCGGTTCGATCGGTGGCCAGGACTTTATGGAGGTCGGTCGTCTGCTTGTCCGACTCCCGGCCTACAACGCCCAGCAGTATTGGCCTATGCCTCTCATGTGGCGTTTCGCTCTTCAGCCGTCCCCTTCGGCCGCCGCCCACTTTACCCTGATCGTCTGACCGATCGATGCCTCGTGCTGCCCTTTGCCTTTCGTCGGCCAGGATTTCCAGTCTCCGAATGCATCCGCCCTAGACCTTCGCATCGGAAGACCGATCCCCCCGTAGAATAGTTCGGCACACAGGCTCGGAGCATTCTTCCCTGCAGCTGGTCACGTCCCGGTCGCAAAGGAGAAGGAAAGTGCAAAAGATTACGAGAATTCTGATGCTCGCCGCGGCGTTTGCCGCTTCGGGTGACGCCATGGGCCAACCCGCGGGCCGGCGGATCAAGCCGACAATCGTGCTTGTGCATGGCGCCTTCGCCGAGTCGTCGAGCTGGAACGCGGTGATCGCCGACCTCAACAAGGACGGCTACAAAGCCATCGCTGCGGCCAATCCCCTTCGCAGCGTCGCGGGCGATGCAGCGGCGGTTTCGGCCGTCATCCGCTCGATCTCGGGGCCGGTCGTGCTGGTCGGCCATTCCTATGGCGGGCCGGTCATCACCGAGGCAGCCAACGGAAAGAGCAATGTGAAGGCGCTGGTCTATGTGGCCGGGTTTGCGCCGGAGACCGGCGAGTCCAGCCTCACGCTTTCGGCAAGATTCCCCGGCAGCACGCTGGGCGACGCGCTTCTGCCAGTGGCGCAGCCTGACGGAGGCCAGGACCTCTATATTCAGTCGGAAAAGTTCCACGAGCAGTTCGCGGCCGACATACCGTCGGCCGAGGCCAGCCTGATGGCGGCGACCCAACGTCCCGTCGCCAAAGCCGCTCTGGCGGAGCCATCCGGCGCCGCTTCATGGAAGACTATCCCCTCGTACGCGATCTATGGCTCAGCCGATCGAAACATCCCGCCTGCGGTCATGAAGTTCATGGCTGAACGCGCGCATGCCGTGAAGACCGTGGTCGTTGGGGGTGCTTCCCACGCAGTGATGGTTTCGCATCCCGACGAGGTCGCTGCGCTCATCGAGGACGCCGCCTCAGCTCGGTGAAGAGCCGGCTGCCCGCAACGGCCGGCATTTCCGTTCCGCAACGCAATTCAGCACGCAAGACAGGAGATTGGATATGAAAATCGTCATCATAGGCGGCACAGGACTCATCGGTTCGAAGACCGTCGAGAGGCTGCGCAAGAAGGGTCATGAAGTGCTCGCTGCTTCACCGAACAGCGGCGTCAACACCGTCACGGGCGAGGGCCTGACGGTAGCTCTCGCCGGAGCGCAGGTCGTCATTGATCTCGCAAATTCGCCTTCGTTCGAGGACAGGGCCGTTCTGGAATTCTTCGAGACCTCCGGACGGAACCTCCTCGCGGCAGGCAAGACGGCCGGCGTCAAACACCACATCGCGCTCTCGATCGTGGGCGCCGAGCGCCTGCCCGATAGCGGCTACCTGCGCGCCAAGATGGCGCAGGAAAAGCTGATCCGGGAGTCTGGAATTCCCTACACCATCGTTCATTCGACGCAATTCTTCGAATTCCTGGGCGGCATCGCCCAGTCGGCAACGGTCGGCGATACCGTAACTCTTCCGTCCGCCTACTTTCAGCCGATCGCATCGGACGACGTGGCCGACGCCATGACGGAAGTCGCGCTCTCCGCCCCGATCAACGGCACCATCGAGATCGCGGGGCCTGAGCCTATCCGCATGAGCGATCTCGTCGCGCGGTTCCTGAGGGCGGCGAACGATCCGCGCAAGGTGATCGGGGATCCCCACGCGCGCTATTTCGGCACGGAACTGGACGACAACTCGCTGGTCCCCGGTGATCATCCACGCATCGGAGCGATCCGTTTCGAGGACTGGTTCGCCCACGCCCCGCTCACACGACCCTGATCCACCGCGGTCGCGCATCGCCCGATGACGCGCCGTCCAGCTTCAACGCGAAAAGAGTGAGCCGATGAAAGACGACTTTTCCTCCTCCGCCGGAGCATCGCGCCGCGACATCTTGTTAGGCGCACTCGCGGTCACCGTGGCAACCGGCCTCTCCATAGCCGCGCCCGCGCAAGCAGGGCGGGCGAAATACCTTCCCTCTCCCAGACCAGACAAAGGACCAATGACGATGAGCACCATTACCACCAAGGACGGCACTGAGATCTATTACAAGGACTGGGGTCCGAGGGATGCCCAACCGATCGTCTTCCACCATGGCTGGCCGCTCAGCGCCGACGACTGGGACGCACAGATGCTTTTTTTCGTCGACCAAGGATATCGCGCCATCGCCCATGACCGGCGCGGGCACGGCCGCTCCGCACAGGTGAGCGACGGTCACGACATGGATCACTATGCTGCCGATGCGGCGGCGGTGATCGAGCATCTCGGCTTGAGGGACGCTATCCATATCGGCCACTCGACCGGCGGCGGGGAAGCGGCCCGCTACGTCGCCCGCCATGGCAAGGCGCGCACCGCCAAGCTCGTCCTCATCGGCGCAGTGCCGCCGATCATGGTAAAGACGCCGGCAAATCCTGGCGGCCTTCCAATCGAGGTGTTCAACGGGCTGCGCAAGTCGCTCGCCGACAACCGGGCGCAATTCTACATCGATTTCCCATCAGGGCCTTTCTACGGTTTCAACCGGCCGGGCGCGAAAGCGATCCCGGGCGTCATCCAGAACTGGTGGCGGCAGGGCATGATGGGCGGCGCCAAGGCGCACTACGACGGCATCAAGGCCTTCTCGGAAACCGATTTCACCGACGACCTCAGAATCATCGACGTTCCAACTCTCGTTATGCACGGCACGGATGATCAGATCGTGCCATTCGCGGATTCCGCCCCTTTATCCGCAAAGCTCCTGAAGCACGGTACGCTCAAGGCCTACGAGAACCTGCCGCACGGCATGTGCACGACCCATGCCGAACTGGTGAACAACGACATTCTCGCTTTCCTCAAGTCATAGGCTCACGCCATACCGCCAGCGAGAGCCTGCCGCCGGCCGTCCTCCCCTCCGACCGGCGGCCCCCAATCACATCAAACCGCGACTGGAGCCAGACAAGTGATCAAGACCTTCCTCTGCAGTGCAGCAACCATAACGATTCTCGCAAGCGGGGCACTTGCCCACGATACGATCGGCGAGAACGTCAAGCTCGTCTACGACCAGCCGCTGCCCAACGTGCCAGGCAAGAGCATGCGCGCCGTATTGGTCGAGTACGAGCCCGGCGGCACCTCCTCGGCACATACGCATCCAAAGTCGGCCTTTATCTACGCGACCGTGCTTGAAGGAGCGATCCGCAGCAAGGTCAACGATGGGCCGGTCACAACTTATCACGCCGGCGAGAGGTTTTCCGAGTTTCCGGGCGACCGGCACGGCGTCAGCGAGAATGCCAGCGCGTCTGAGCCTGCCAAGCTGCTCGCCGTGTTCGTCGTCGATACCGACGAGCAGGAACTGACCACACCCTACGGCGAATGAAAGCCCGGTTTTCCTGGACCGGTTCGAGCAGGAAGAAGACCTCGCCGCGGAGCATTCGGCGGTCCGGTCGATAGGATAAGGAGGGCTGCGATGCTTATCGAAAAATTGCGCGATCTGACGTCGCCACGTCGTGCCGGCTAGGAGCAAAGCCATGTCCGTATTTGACAACAAGGTCGTCATCGTCACCGGTGGAAGCTCGGGCATCGGGCGCGCCACGGCGATTGGCTTCGCCAGGCAAGGCGCAAAGGTGATGGTAACCGGCCGCCGCGCGACGCCGCTAAAGCAAACGGTCGCCGAGCACCCGAATATTGTCAGCCTCGTCGCCGACGTCGCGAAGCCCGAAGATGCCCCGCGCACCATCGCCAGGGCAATCGACACATGGGGTCGCCTCGACGTGTTGGTAAACAATGCCGGCGCCGGTGCTCTCCTGCCCCTGCGTGATGCTAGCGCTGAGCAGATCACGAGCATATTTGCTGCCAATGTCGTCGGTCCTAGCCTACTGGCGGCGGCAGCACTTCCGCATCTGACGGCGACGAAGGGAACAATCATCAACATCTCCAGCACGTTCGGTCACAAGCCCGGTGCTGGCCCCTCCCACTACGCCGCCAGCAAAGCGGCGCTGGAGCATCTGACCCGCTGTTGGGCGCTCGAGCTCGCGCCTGAGGGGGTGCGCGTCAACGCCGTTGCTGCCGGCCCGACCGAATCCGGCGCGCTGACGGGCATGATGGGGCTCTCCCCGGAGCATGCTGCCGTTATCGAGGAAGCGGAGCGCGCGCAGATACCGCTCAGACGACGCGGCAGCCCGGACGACGTGGCCAGGTGGATTCTGCATCTCGCCGATCCGGCGTCCGAATGGGTGACCGGGCAGGTCGTCGCCGTCGACGGAGGTCTAGGCCTCACATGATCGCTTATGTCCGATTCTTGACGATGACCGCAGCCGTCACCGGACAATGAACTTCTCGCCCTGCTGCACGAAATCCACTGAGGAGACCAGGAAGATGAACAGCGCCAACAGTCGGGAGCTCGCAGGGATTTCGGTTCCCGACACGCCGTTGGTGCAACGCGCCCTCGACTATGCCCGCGCGGAATGTGAGCCTTATCTTTTCAATCACGTCATCCGGTCCTGGATGTTTGCGGAGCGGATGGGACAGCTTCGCAACATCGATTACGACGCGGAAGTCGTAGCCGTCGGCGCGCTGTTGCACGACCTTACGCTTAACGAGCGCTTCAACGGTGCGTCGGTTCGAAGTTGAAGGCGCCGATCTGGCTCGGGTCTTCGCGAGGCAAGCCGGCATCGACGAGCGCCGAGCCCAACTAATCTGGGATAGCGTCGCCCTCAACTCGACACCATCGATCGGTCTCCACAAGGAAACGGAGGTGGCGCTCTGTACTGCCGGGATCTGCCTGGATGTCGTAGGCCTGCAGTATGAGACATTCCAGCCGCGGAGGTCGCAAGGATCGTCAGCGAGTTCCCGCGGCTCGACATGAAGCGGCGCATGACACGGTGCTTCTGCCACATCGCCGAGACAAGGCCCGAAACGACCTATGACAATTTCGTTCGGGATTTCGGTGAACGCTACGTCCCTGGGTATCGAGTGCCTTCTTCCGTCGACATGGTTTCGAACACACCCTTCGACGAATAGACCGCAAACAAAAATATGGAACGGATCAGGCATTACGTGAGAAGCTGAATCGCCTCAGTCCGGTTGATTCATCGCGTCCACCAATTCGATCTCAGACCTGACCGACGACGGTTCTCTCCGTCGACGCCCAGACCCGTTCAAGCCAAAGTCTTGCCCGCGCCGGCCTCGCGCATCGGAGCGGGCAGTGTTTCCCACGCCCGGATCAGCTCGCCGATGGAGGCCGCCTCCATCTTGCGCATGACATTGCCGCGATGCAGCTTGACGGTGATCTCGCTTATGCCGAGCTCGAACGCGATCTGCTTGTTCAGCCGCCCATGCGCTACTTCACGCAGGACCTGGCGTTCGCGTGGGGTAAGCGTCTCGAGGCGTTCGACATTGCGCATTACCACCGCGGCTTCCGCCCGCCGCCTGGCGTCCATGGCAATGCCCGCAATCACGGCATCAAGCAGCGTTTGGTCCCGCACAGGCTTGGTGAGAAAGTCCACGGCGCCGGCCTTCATCGCCTGGACGGTCATCGGAATGTCACCGTGCCCGGTCAGAAAGATGATGGGCTTGAAGTTGCCGTTTCGAGCCAGGTCATGCTGCAGATCGAGGCCACTTGCTCCAGGCATGCGGACATCGAGGATCAAGCAGCCGGGACTATCCAATATGCCGGCTCCAAGCAATTCGCGGGTCGAGGCAAAGCTGGCTGGCTGGAATCCCGCCGACAGGATCAACTCCGAAAGCGCCTCGCGAACAGACGCATCGTCATCGACAACAATGACGACCGGCTGCTCCGCTTCACCTTTCCGCTGCGACAACGGCGCCGATCTGCGCTGCAGCGGTTGGTCAACTCTCATGATTACCCTCCATTTCCCCGTAGCGTAAGGCATTGGCGATCGCCGCAAGCAGGGCTTGACCGTCGAAAGGCTTGCGGAAAAAACCGCTAATACCCTGTGCGCGAAACTGATCCGCTATCTCGTGGCGGCCGGTGATAAGGAACACCGGCAATTCCGGACGAGCCTTCTTCACCAGGTCGCGAAGTTCGAAGCCATCCGTGCCGGGCATTCCGATGTCGGTGATGAGCACGTCCACGCCCGACAGTCCGCAGGCGAGCAGCGATCGCGCCGAAGAGAAGCAACAAGCTACATAGCCCGCGGATTCCAGGAGGTCCTCCAGCGACTCGAGGACTCTGGGATCGTCGTCGACAACCGCCACGACAGGTCGCAACTTGTTCACACTCAGCTCCCTCCCGCTCGTCGAGAGTGGGTAATCGGTATCTCCAATCGTTCCGCCATGCGCACGAGATCGGCGAGCGACGCCGCCATCATTTTCTGCATCACTTTCCTTCTATGGATCTGCAACGTAACCTCGCTGATCCCCAACTCAGCCGCGGCCTGTTTGTTGAGGAGACCGCTCACGACAAGCGGCAGCACGTCGCGCTCGCGCGGCGTGAGCTCTAGATAGCGTTGCCTCAACATGGCGAGTTCGGCGCGCTCCGATCGCCTTTCCCGATCCTGGGCGATCGCCGTCTGGATTGCGGCCATGAGGTCCGCGTCACTGAAAGGCTTTGTCAGGAAGTCCACGGCGCCGTGTTTGATAGCACGCACCGAGGATGGGATGTCGCCGTGCCCTGTTATGAAGACGATCGGCGGATGATCGCCTTCGGCGATTTGCTTCTGCAGATCGAGGCCGTTGATGTCCGGCAATTCCACGTCGAGGATGAGGCAGGCGGGGACGTCCGGCTTGTCCGCCAGGACATAGTCGCCGGCCGATCCGAACGCGATGGCGCGCATGCCATGCGACTCTAGTAGCTCACCAAGCGCTTCCCGGATGCGCACGTCGTCATCGACGATGAAGACCATGTGATTGCGGGTCGTCATGCTGCCGCTTTCATTTCAACGGGCATTGTGAAGACGAACGTCGTTCCGTGCGGCTCGTTCTTCTCCACCCACAACCGTCCGCCGTGCGACTCGACGATCGAACGGCAGATCGCGAGCCCCATGCCCATGCCGTGCTCTTTCGTCGTAAAGAACGGCTCGAATATTCGGTCGGGAAACTCGATGCCCGGGCCACGATCGCTGATTTCGATCTGGATCGCATCCCTTATCCGGCGCACGCGAAGTCCAAGAGCTCTGTCGCCCGCAACAGAGTCCATCGCGTCCATGCCATTGCGGATGAGGTTCACCAGAACCTGCTGAATCTGCACCCGATCGAGCGCGACAATAGGCAGGTCGCTTTCGACATCGATGTCCATACGAACACGACGCCGCGCCGCCTCTTCAGCGATGAGGTCGCGCGCCTCCGCGATGACGCTGCCGAGTGTTGTGTAGGCCATCGCGTCTGCGGACTGCTTGAATAAGGCGCGGATGCGGCTGACGACATCCGCCGCCGAGTTGGCATCCCGGATAATGCGCTCCACCGTCTTCTGCGCCCGCTCGATATTTGGCGGTTCGGCCGTGAGCCAGCGCTGGCAGGCATACGAGTTGGCGACGACAGCCGCCAGAGGCTGGTTCACCTCATGCGCGATAGAGGCCGAAAGCTCGGCAAGACTCGCCGCCTGGCTCGCACGTGCAAGTCTCTCTTGCGCCAGACGCAGCTCTTCTTGCGCTCGAACTTCACCGTCGATGTCCAGGCAGACGACGTTCCACTGAACAATCGCCCCTTCGGCATTGCGCATCGGCGCTGCGCGCATATCGACCCAGCAATATTCGCCATCGAAGCGCCGCAGACGGTGCCTCCGCGCATACGGTTCGCCAGTGGCCAACGAATGAGCATAGTTCGTTTTGACACCCGCCAAATCGTCAGGATGAACACTTTCGTCGAGCGTGCCGGCCAGGCGGGACTTTCCCTTGCCGTCCAGTGACTCCAACTCATATCCGAGGAATTCGCGGAGCTGACGGCTGCGATATATCGGCTCGCCATTCGGCGCGGCGCAATCGATCATCACCGGCAGCGTTTCAACCAGCTGCCACAGCGAACGTTCTCTCTCGCGCAGCGCCACCTGTGCGCGCATCTCATCGTCGATGTCGATGGAAACCTGGTACCAGCGCACGATCGTTCCGTCTCGATCGCGCAGAGGCTCGCAACGCCCCTCTATCCAGCGATAATTGCCGTCCTTCCAACGCCGGCGATATCGCATGATGAAGGAGTTGCCAGTTTTGAGGCAGTTGGCCGACGTAGCGAGCACCTCGGGAGCATCTTCGGGGTGAACCAGCTCTTGCGCCACCCTGGTGAAATCTTCGAAGTTCGCCCCGGAGATGCCGAGATCCTCCAAAGACCGCCTGTTGACGTAGGCCAACTTGCCATCGGGCGTCCAGCTCCAGATGTGGACCGGCAAGGCATCGACAAGCTGCTGAAGTTCGCGCTCTCTTTCGCGCAACGCCTCCTGCGCTCGCATCTCGTCTTCGATGTCGATTGAAGCCATGTACCATTGCACGATCGCGCCATCGGCATCCCGTAGCGGCTGCGCTCGTGCTTCTATCCAGCGGTAGACGCCATCCTTCTCGCGCCGACGAAACCGGTTCACAAAAGGCTGGCCGGTCGCAAAGCCATTCGATGCCCTCCGGAACATTGTCGGAAAATCTTCAGGGTGGGCCAGGTCCCGAGCCAGAGCATCGAAGTCCTCGATGTGCGTGGGTGGTGAACCGACCTTCTCCAGATATCGCTTGCTGGTGTAGGTGATCCTGCCTGAAGGGGCGAAGCTCAGGATATTCACGGGCACGGCGTCAATCATTTGCTCCAGCTGCCGCTTGCCCTTCCGCAGCGCTTCTTCGGCCTTCACTTGGTCGTCGATGTCGTGCGAAAGACCGTACCATTGGACGACGGCCCCATCCTCGTTTCGCATCGGTTCCGCACGACCCGACATCCAGCGAAAGACACCGTCGACGCGACGCAGGCGGTAGTTCAGGGAGAAGCTCTCGCCGGTGATGATGGAGTGGTTGAGGGCAGCTTCCAGCTTGGCCGCGTCGTCGGGATGTACGATCGCCGCTATGGCGGCTGTCAGACCATTTCCTGCCGCATTCTCGTATTCTCCTACATCGAGACCGAGAAACTCGACCATTCGCTTGCTGAAGAAGACCGGCTCGCCCGACGCAGATAGGCGCCAGAGGAAGCTCGGCACCATATCGACAAGTTGTGAGAGTTCCCGCTCCCGGTCGCGCAAAGCTTGCTGCGCGCGCATCTCGTCGTCGATGTCGATGGAAATTGCATACCACTGCACGATTGCGCCGCCGTGATCACGCAGCGGCTCACCGCGTCCATCCACCCAGCGGTACGCGCCATCCGCACGGCGCATGCGATACTTCATGGAGTATGGCTCGCCGGTAACCAGGGAATGGCGGACGGTCTCCAGGAGGCGCGCCGCATCTTCGGGATGGACGAGAGATTGTATCGCCGCCGTCAGCCGGCTCATCGCCGGCTTGTCCAAATCCGCCACGCCGTCCAAACCGAAGAAGTCAAGCAAGCGCTTGTTGAAGAAGGTCGGCTCGCCTTCAGGCGTCAGACGCCTGATCTGGACTGGGACCATGTCGACGAGCTGAGAAAGTTCCCGCTCACGGCCACGCAGCGCCGTCACGGTTTTCTTGTAGACGTCATTGTCAAGCGCGATGCCATACCATCCCGCGACACGACCATGACTGTCGCGTGCTGGTCGCGCGGCGGTTCGAGCCCAGACATAGAGGCCGTTCGCGCGCCGAAAGCGAAACTCGACATTGAAGGGATCGCCTGTCCTGAGACAGTGGCGCCAAGTGGCTGCGATCTGCTCGTAGTCGTCCGGGTGAAGTACGCGCTTCCAGGCAGTATGCCCCTCGTGCAAAGAAGCGTTCAAATCTTCCAGCGTCACGCCAAGAGAGTTCTGCGCAAACGGATGCAGGTAAATCCATCTGCCGGCCGCATCGAATGCCCATCCGTTTCCGAATATGCTCTCAACGATCTTCGCCGATCGAATTGGTTCAGCGTCGTTTCCGACCGACGGGTCCAACTCTGCCGAGGTGGGCGGCTCCCTGTCCGTCACCAGATCGTCAATATCGACACTCACACTGTATCCTGGCTCTGACCGCGTCTCATTCCAACGATAACTGCCGTCGGCTTGGAGTTGCCGGTGTCTCGTCACCTGAGGAACGCCCGTCCAGAAGGCGCGGGCGGCAGCGTGAGCTGCGGCAGTCCGGTCATCTGGATGGACAAGGTTCAGTGAATGCGGAGCGTCGGAAACGGCTTTGCTTTCGAGCGCATCACTGATGACGTCAGCGAATTGTTCCTTGGCTGCGGACGGAATATCGCCATCAATCAGTGCGCCGTACCATGCAAGGATACGACCTGTGCTATCGCGCAACGGCTGCCCCGAGCTCCTGCTCCAACCGTAAGCACCTCTAGCGCGCAATATGCGATGCTCCATATTGTAATGGTCACCCGTTTGCAGGCAGCGGCGCCACATTGCGACGGCGCCGTCGTAATCGTCTGGATGGATCAGCCGCTTCCAACCCACCGCGCCCCCTTCCGAAGGCAAATTGAGTTCCTCTAGCGTTGTGCCGAGAAGCGTCAGCGTACCAGGCGTCACGTAGGTGAATTTGCCCGAGGCGTCTGTCGCCCACGCGTTGCCGACCACGCCTTCGATGATCCGAGCCGCTCGCAACGCTTCGGAGTTGGTTCCGCCAATGGACTTAAACGCTGTCGTCATTGTCTTCTCCTACCGGGCAAAGAAAGCCGGAGACCGTCAGCGCCTTGTGTAGCACTCATCCTTGGATATCTGGGTGGCGAATTGGCTTGCCAGCTTAACTTGACCATGCCTCGGCCGCACCTCATGGAAATCCATGAGATATGGCCGGTCCGGCATTGCGGACAGGGCTGCCAGACGTCCCGAGTGAAGATCCAAGCAGCCAGGGTGAAGGGATACTGAAGGGCAAGCAGTTGGTCGCGACCTTGTCTAAGCGGGTCGCCATTTGCTGGCAAAAGAAGCCGACGCGTCGGTCGTTTATTTCGATGCCCCCGCAACCTATCCCGTGGTGTGGCTCGCCCTCTCCCTCGACACAATCGACCGCAAACACGCCTCGATATACGTCGTCGATGCCGCGTCTAAAGCGGCGGTCAGCAGGAGATAATCATGAACCTGGACAAAACCTCACACCCCGACAGAACGGGGCCTGAAGAGCTGGTTCCGTCGCGCTATGCGGTGCGGGTCGGCGAGATTGACGTGCTGGTGGTCAGCGATGGGGTGCTGCCGCTTCCAACCAAGATGTTGGGGCACAACGCCGACCCGGCCGCGCGTGCGGCCTGGCTGAACGACATGTTCCTGCCCCTGGACGCTTTCGACTGGGCGTTGAACGCAGTCGTGGTGCGCAGCGGCGGGCAGACCATACTCATCGACGCTGGGCTGGGATTGGACCCGGAGTTGAACTTGCCGCGGGCCGGGCAGTTGACCAAGCGACTGGAGGCCGCCGGCATCGATCTTGGATCCGTAACCGACGTGGTCCTTACCCACATGCACATGGACCACGTTGGCGGGCTGCTCGTCGACGGGGTGAAAGACCGCCTGCGTCCGGACCTGCGGATCCATGTGGCGGCCGCCGAGGTCAAATTCTGGGAGTCGCCCGATTTCTCCCAGGTCTCAATGCCGCCCGGTTTCCCGGACGCGCTTCGGGCAACCGCCAAGCAGTTCCGGAAGGAGTATGAGAGCAAGCTGCGGCTATTCGATGAAGAATCCGAGGTGGCGCCGGGCGTGGTCGTCTCCCGAACGGGCGGCCACACTCCCGGGCACAGCATCGTCCGCGTGGCGTCCGGCAAAGACCGGCTGATGTTTGCCGGCGACGCCGTGTTCGCGGTCGGATTCGAACACCCCGACTGGCACAACGGTTTCGAGCACGACCCCGAGGAGGCAGCTCGCGTCCGGGCCCGACTTTTGCGAGAGCTGGCGGAGACCGGAGAGCTGCTGGTGGCCACGCATATGCCGTTCCCCTCCGTCGGCCATGTGGCGATGGACGGCGATGTCTTTCGTTGGGTGCCGGTCTTCTGGGATTACTGACCTCTTGTTGGGTTAGGGCTAATAGGGCGCGTACTCATTGCGTTAATGAGTTCGCGCCCTTGTGTCTGCTTTTTTTGCGCCAGAACTCGCCAATCCGCAGGTGGCTCCGAATGAGACGTTTGACGCCTAGTGTCGGTGTCGATCCCCGGCGCGATGGTCGCGGAGCCATAAGGAACGATACGGAAAGAATGTTTGCCATGTGCCCGCGAAAAACATAACAAAAACAAACAGTCGATGACACCCTCCGGGCCCACCATAACCATTGATTTCGTTGATGAAAACTGGCCTCGGCCCAAAATGTTTTGGGCCCGTTATGGGCCCGGGTATGCTGTGGCGGCCACCTTTTGTTCCAGATCGATCTGATCACTTGACGACTCGCACGGCCGCTCGTCGCTTCATGGCGTCGCGTTTGGCTTCGCGCTCATTGATCGCACGAGCGATGTCGACCGCGATCCGCTTCTTGTTTGCCTCACGCACGTAGTCGTCCGTTACGGTCATAGAGGAATGCCCCATTGCCTCCATGATGGCGTGCGCCTGAACGTTGCATTCCGCGAGGTATGTGCCGAAGGTACGGCGCAAACCGTGAAGCGTGTACCCGTCGGGAATGAGATGGGTGTTATGATAGTAGAGCTAGGGCTAGAGCTAGAGCTAGAGCTAGAGCTAGAGCTAGAGCTAGAGCTAGAGCTAGAGCTAGAGCTAGAGCTAGAGCGCTACCGCCTTTCCCCACTCATCGAGCTGCCAATTCAAAGATTCGGTACTACGGCTGAACGCAGTGAGCCTTGCGGCCGATGTCATTGATCGAGTGCATTCCCTAGGCTTGACCGCGGCCTATGCCAAACGGGCTTTCCGTGACTGGGTTCATCGAGGACAGGCAATACATAGTCGAGCATGGCGCCAGGCACCGCCTTCGGCCTGGCGGCGAAGCCTTCCTCAGGCTGTGCTTCCACCGCCGCCTCGACCAGGTCGAGGAAGCCGTGCACCGGCTGGCGAAATGGATGGAGACTGTTTGACCAAGCGGCGGCTTTAGCCGCTCGCCGTCAACCGCCCGATTTGGGCACCAATAGCGGAATGATCCGGTCGCTCTTGGCGACCGAAGGCCGTCCCGCAGACCCGTAAGGAATGCCGAGCGCGTCCCATGTCTCGACCAGCGCGTCCTGCAGTTCGGCGATCAGCGCGTCGGAATGGAACGGCGTCGGTGTGATGCGCAGCCGCTCGGTGCCCCGCGGCACCGTCGGGTAGTTGATCGGCTGGATGTAGATGCCGTGCACGCCAAGCAGGCGGTCGCTGGCCATCTTGCAGAGCTCCGGATCGCCAACCAGCAGCGGCACGATGTGGGTTGGCGACTCCATCACTGGCAGGCCGGCGGCGGACAGGATCTGCTTGGTTCGGCTCGCCTGCTGCTGCTGGGCGTCGCGCTCGGCCTGCGAGCGCTTGAGATGCCGGATCGACGTGGTGGCCGCGGCGGCGATCGCCGGCGGCAGCGCCGTGGTGAAGATGAAGCCCGGCGCATAGGAGCGCACCGCGTCGATGACGGCGCTGGTGCCGGTGATGTAGCCGCCCAGCGTGCCGAACGCCTTGGCCAGCGTGCCTTCGATGATGTCGATGCGGTCGGCCAGGCCTTCGCGCTCGGTGATGCCGCCGCCGCGCGGTCCGTACATGCCGACGGCATGGACCTCGTCGATATAGGTCATGGCGTTGTAGCGTTCGGCGAGCTCGACGATCTCTTTGATCGGCGCGATGTCGCCATCCATCGAATAGACGCTCTCGAAGACGATCAGCTTGGCGCGTTCGCGCCCCGCGGTCTGCAAAAGGCTTTCCAGATGCGCGACGTCATTGTGGCGAAAAATCTTCTTTTCCGCACCCGAGCGCCGCACGCCTTCGATCATCGAGGCATGGTTCAGCTCGTCCGAGATAATCAGACAATTGGGCAAAAGCCGTGCGATGGTCGAGATCGAGGCTTCGTTGGAGACGAAGCCGGAGGTGAAGACGAGAGCCGCTTCCTTGCCGTGCAGGTCGGCGAGCTCATGCTCCAGCTCGACCAGCGGGTTGGACGTGCCGGAAATATTGCGGGTGCCGCCGGCGCCGGAGCCCATCTTGCCTGCCGCGTTCTGGAACGCTGCGATCACGTCCGCGTGCTGGCCCATGCCGAGATAATCGTTGGAGCACCAGACGGTGATTTCCTCGGCGCGGCCGTTGGCACGCCAGATGGCGCGCGGGAACTTGCCCGCGATGCGCTCGAGGTCGGCGAAGACGCGGTAGCGACGCTCGGCATGGAGCTGGTCGATCGCCTCCTCGAAGAAACGCTGGTAATTCATGGGTTCGTTCCCTCCGACCGCGAAACACCTCTGCTGGTCGACGCCATGTGAAATGCTAATGCTCGCGCCGTTTTGATTTCCGTCAAGGGCAGGGCACTCCACGCTCGGCCGAATCGGCATGCCGGTGATCCGAGCCAATCGGCTCATTCGCTGATATTGCGCAAGGTATCGTATCTGACGATCTCGACGTTGCGCAGACCGAGAAGACGTATCGTGCCCTTGTCCTTCAGCTTGGTGAACACGCGCGATACAGTCTCGATCGTGAGGCCCAGATAGTCGCCGATGTCCATCCTCGACATCGGCAGTTCGACAGGCTGCAATCCACCTTGGCGCTCCGCCATATCGAGGAGGAAGGCCGCGACACGTTCGATGGAGCTCTGACGCCCGAGGACCAGGAGATGCTCCTGCGCCCGTATCAGGCCCTTGAGGGCAAGCGGCAGCAGTTTACGCGAGACATCCGCGCCGGCCGCGAGCCGGACAGCACGGAGACCAGTCATGTTGATCGCTTCGGCAAAGAAGTGATGCGTGGCGTCTGCTTCAAAGCCAAAAGTCTCGCCTGCAAGGTGAAAGGCGCTGATCTGCCTGCGACCGTCGGCGAGGAGGCGGTAGAGACGGACGGCCCCGAACTCGACCTGATAGAGGGCTCCGGCCTTTTCGCCCTGGGCATAGATTTCCGAGCCTGCGGGATAGAAGCTGACCGGTTGCGGCTGTGTGCCATCGAATGCCGCGGGAAAGCTCATTTGATCGGATTGCGAAGGCAATACTCTGGAGACGGTGTAGGCGTGCATGGCTGTTTTCCCCGGTTTTGTCCGTGACACAGCAATCGCGCCAATTCATGTGTTGCGGAATTCGGTTATGTCCCTACGGAGAACTACCTATCCCCCAATCAGCGGGCAGCTTTCAGCCAAATTGCCCGGATCGAGAAAGCAGCCCTACCAAGCCAGCCAAGCGCCAGCTATTCCACGGCTTCCCGACCCGACACCTGCTGCACAAGGAGCCGGAAGAACACATGCGGTGCGCTGTCCGAAGGCATGACTGGCTTGAGCGCGCCGGGCTCCCACCAGTTGGAGTGCTTGCTCAACATCGCCCAGGCATGGTCCCGTTCGAGCTTGTGGCCAATCCGATCCGGCAGCTCTTCAAAACGGCCCTCGACGACCACGCTTTTCCATCTGCGTCCTTCACCCTGTTCACCAACCTGAACGGACACCAGCGGATTGGCTCGCATCCATTCGATCTTCTTGCCCGGCATGGAAAACGCATAGAGATGATTGTCGGCGTGGGCGTAGTAGATCGGCACGAGATAGGGTTGCCCGTCCTTGGCGCAAGCCAAGTGGCCAACGCGATTGGCGGTCAAGAACTTCGTGCATTCCAGTACGGAAAGGATCCGGATCAGCATCGGTGCAATCTCCAATCTGTCGTCATGGTCCCTGGGACGGTCTCTGGCGCCCGTCTTGCAACGGTCAGGAGGGCGAGACGGGCATTGAGGCTTCGGGCTCCACCCGCGCCAGGAACGTGGCCCAGCGAGACTGCGCTATTGATTCGCAGCCAAAGCTTCTCCCGTTAGGCGCCCAGCTTCCGGCATCCTGTCTGTCGCGGAGCATCGGTCAGTCCGCTGGCCACAGTTCACGAAGCGACTTCTTCATCGAGCTTCGGACCTGCACGATCTCGCCATGCGATATATGGCGGTCGAGAAGCGTGAACACGGCGTTGATAGCGACGTCGAAATCGATCTCGTCGTCATGACCGAAACTGGCTCTGACGCTCGTGATAAAATCACGCTTCGTTCTCTCGAACGCCGGCAACGGCGATGGTTTCCAGCCATCGAAGTAAACGCCACGGACCAGGACTGGCAACTGCGCCGATAGATCGGCCATTTCTGCAGGCGACAGCCAGTCGCGCAGTGTACGCAGAACGGATCTCATCAGCCGATAGGCGCTTGGCTCGCTCCAGCCGAGATCCTTGGCCAGTTCGTTGACCCATTGCTGCGCCTGCTGGGCCGCGTGGTTGAAGGTAGCAAACGAGGTATGGGATACGATGTGGTTCATACGATTGTTCCTTGGAAGCCTCCGCCAGTTTTCGCGCCTCGACGATGTTTGCGCATTGAGTTGGATCAATCTGTAGGAGAAGTCGGCTGCTTGCCAAATGATCACACATCACCTTTTCCGGCGTCCACGCAGCTGCGGATGGCAGCCCGGAATTCTCGAAAAATGATGCAAATCAATGCGCGGCTCGCCGTTTGTGAAGATCGTGCTGCGATGTGGAAGCAAATCCTAAGCGCGCCGTCTGGCTGCGACCTCGAACTGGCCGTCTTTGATGAGGAGGGCGGGCACTCGCTTGTGTTTCCCTGCCGGAAGGCAGACAAAGGCTGGCAGAATGCGGCGACCGGCGCGCTTGTCGACATTCGGCCAACTCATTGGCGCGATTGGCGGGCGGAAAGAACCCCAGCCAGCCATGACAAATCTGTCGGAGGTCCAGCTTAGCTTTTGGATTCCATGATCAACGCCATGCGCACGAGATGTGAAAGGCTGCCGGCCGCCATTTTGCTCATCACGTTGGCACGATGGATCTCGACCGTGCGCGGACTGATGCCCAGGTCGTAGGCTATCGTCTTGTTCGGCAGCCCTGACACGAGCCCGTTGAGGACCTGCCGCTCGCGCTCCGACAAAGTCGACAGGCGACTGCCGATCTCAGCGGATTGAGGGTGCGTGGCGCCCACCTGCTTGCCCCCATCGAGTGCCGAGCGGATCGCGTCGATCAGGATCTGGTCGTCGAATGGCTTTTCGATGAAGTCGGCGGCTCCTTCCTTCATTGCCTGGACGGCGAGGGCAACATCGGCGTGACCTGTCATGACGATTGTCGGAACCGTATGGCCCCGGGCCCTGAGCTGTCGCAGGAACTCGATGCCGTCTATACCAGGCATGCGCACATCAGTGACGATGCATCCTTCGATCTTGCCGGTCATCATGTCGAGAAAGGCCGTTGCCGAATCGTGCAGCCGTACGGCGAAATTCGCCGTGCCAAGAAGGAAACCAAGCGATTTTCGAACGTCCACGTCGTCATCGACCACGTGCACAAGATCATTCCCGGCCATCGGCGACCTCTTCCCTTTCAAGGATGCGCAAGGTGAACCGGAAAGCGGTGCCCTCCGTCGGAACCGCCTCAGCCCATATATGGCCGCCGTGCGATTCGACTATCGTACGGCAAATGGAAAGCCCGACACCCATGCCATGTTTCTTGGTGGTGACGAAGGGCTGGAAAAGCTGGGCCGACACCTCCGGCGCGAGGCCAGGGCCTGTATCAATGACGCTCACCTCGGCCATGCCATCTTCGCGGGCAACGGTCGTGACCTGTAATTCACGGCGCAGCGCGCCTTGCATGGCTTCCACCGCATTGCGCATCAAGTTGAGCAGAACTTGCTGGATCTGGATACGATCGGCCAGGACAAGTTCGGCGGCAAGATCCAGCTTGTAGCTGACGAGCAAATCTATTTCCCTTGCGCCGACCAACGCTAGGGATGAGGCCTCCTCGATCAGAGCCGGCAGGCGCTGGACCTGGCGTTCGCTTTCGCCCCTGGCGACGAAATCCCGAAGGTGACGAATGACTTCTCCTGCTCTCAGCGCCTGTTCCGCCGCCTTCTCGACAGCCTCCCGCAGCATCGGTGCACTCGCTTCGGTGCTGCCTTCGAGAAGCCTGCGACTGCCCTTTAGATAGTTCGTGATCGCGGTCAGCGGCTGGTTGATCTCGTGCGCCAGCGTCGATGCCATTTCGCCAAGCGCGGTAAACCGGGCCATGTGAAGCAATTCCACCTGCTGCTCCTGAATTCTCGCCTCTGCCCTGTGGCGCTCGGTCAGGTCGCGGCAGAAGCCGGTAAAGAATCGTCCAGTTCCGGGATGCATCTCGCCAACGGAAAGTTCCATCGGAAAAGTCGAGCCGTCCTTGCGCATTCCGGTAACGGTGCGGCCGAGCCCAATGATGCGGCGTTCACCGGTCGTGAGATAGCGTTGCAAGTAGGCGTCGTGCTCCTCGCGGTAGGGGGACGGCATGAGAAGATTGACATTCTGACCGATGACTTCGTTTGCCCGATAGCCGAAGAGCGTTTCGGCAGCGGTGCTGAAGGACTGGATATACGCTTGCTCGTCGATAACGACCATCGCATCCGGCACCGTTGCCAGGATCGACCGCAAGTGATCTTCGCGCAGCTGAAGAGCCGCGTTTGCAAAAGAAAGTTCGCTTACATCGGTGCCCTCGATGAAAATGGCGGTGATGTGGCCATCCTCGGCTCTGATAGGCTGGTAGACGAAATCCAGGATGCGCTCTTCGACCTGTTCGTCGTCCCCGTTGCGCAGAGTGACCTTGACCCCTCGGCCCCTGTAGGGCTCACCGGTTTCGTAGACCTGGTCCAACATTTCATACAAGCCTTGGCCCGCAAGCTCGGGCAGGGCCTCGCGCACCGATTTTCCAATGACCTGCCTGTTACCGATCAGCCGTTGATAGGCACCGTTGGTCAATTCGAAAACGTGACCTGGCTCGCGCAACAAGGTCATGAATCCTGGAGCTTGGTCGAACATCTGCGACAGCGCCGATTTCAGCATCGTCCCACCTGTCGACAAATCGCGCGCTTCGCTCACATGAAATCCCTGGATTGGTGCCCCGCGGCAAAGCCTAATTAACATCCCTTGCCGTGCAAGCAAAACCAATCGAGCCAGGGTGTTTGGTGTGACCGCTGAGGATTTGAAAATTGCTCTTCGATTAGCATCAAGGCGGGCGGCGCCGAGCGGGCGCAATTCATCACGACGATCGACCGCTCCGCGAAAGGCGCCTGACCTGATGTCACGCATCGGCTGGCTTCGGCAGCGATGCCTGGCCTGGTCACCAGCTTGCTTCCAGCCATTCACGGGTTCGGAGCGTCCTCCTGATCAGTCAAAATACGCTCGGGCGCGCCATCAAGATCGTCATACTGACCACTCCTCAGCGCCCACAGGAAGCCCAGCAGGCCCAACGTGCCGAGAAACAGTGCAACTGGTATAAGATAGACGAGCGTCGTCATGGCATTCGTGCCGATGCTTGGAGACCCGAAATCGGGGCTTGTAGGGCCGTCGGGGCTTGTTGGCCCAGTGCGAAGCCATGCAGGCGTAGCGCATTTGCAATGACAAGCAGTGAAGAAATCGACATCGCCGCCGCCGCGATCAGCGGCGTGACGTGACCGAGGATTGCGACAGGCACCGCAACCGCATTGTAGACGATTGCCAAAGCGAGATTCTGCCTGATGAGCCGTCCGGCTTTTCTGGACACCTCCAGCGCGAGCGGTATCGCCAGGAGGCTGTCGCGCAGGAACACAAAGTCCGCGGCGTTGCGGCCGATGTCGGCCGCCGTGGCTGGCGCGATCGAGACATGCGCCGCACTCAATGCGGGCGTATCGTTCAACCCATCGCCAACCATCAGAACCTTGTGCCCTGACTTGGCGAGGGTTTCGATGTGTTCGACCTTGCCGGACGGCAGGAGGCACGAAACGAAGTCGTCGATATCGAGTGTCCGAGCGACTTCAGCACAGGTTCCCGCGGTATCGCCCGACAGCATTTCGACCGACACGCCAGCGCCTTTCAATTGCGCCACGGCAGCCTTGGCGTCGGCGCGTAGCGCATCCTCGAATTCGAAGGTAGCGACAATGGTTCCGTCCTTCGTCAGAACCGTTCCACCATAGCCATGCTTGCCTTCACCTCCGGTTCTGGTTTTCCATCCGGCCCATACGCGCCGACCCAACCGCCAAGTGCTTCCTTCGGAGATGGCTTCGATTCCGAATCCCGGATGCTCGGTCATGGCATCGAATTTCGACTGCCTGCCGAGAATGGCAGAGCCCTCGATGGCCTTTGAGTAAGGATGGCGAGAGTTTGAGGCGATGTTGGCGGCAATAGCCAACATGTGGGGATCGATTGAGGGCGCGTTGACTAGCCGGGGCTGTCCCTGCGTGAGCGTTCCGGTCTTATCGAACGCCGCTGTGTCAATCGTTGCCAGACGCTCCATTGCCGAGCCATCCTTGACCATGATGCCGCTCTCGAACAGGCGTCGAGCAGCCACCACCTGCACAATTGGCACCGCAAGGCCAAGCGCACAGGGACAAGTGATGATCAGGACCGCGATCGCGATGGTCATCGCCCTGTGCCAGTCGCCTGTGGCGGCCATCCATCCGAGGAATGTCGCAAAGGCGGTGAGGTGGACAACCGGGGCATAGAGTGCCGAGACGCGATCGGCGATCCGGCGATACCTCGCCCGCCCGCCTTCGGCGGCCTCCATCAGCCGAACCATTTCCGCCAGGAAGGAGTCTTTCGCGGCGGCCATGGCCTCGATCGTCAGCGGGCCAGTGAGATTGAGTATGCCGGCCTGGACGATTTCTCCGGGCGATGCCTGTCGCGGCTTGCTCTCGCCGGAGACCAGGGAGCAATCGAGATCCGATGCTCCTTTGAGGATCTTGCCGTCAACCGGAATCCTGTCGCCCGCAGGCACAAGGATCTGCATTCCGGGCTCAATTTCCTCAACGGGCAGGTAATGGCGAGAGCGATCGGCGCGTACGACCATTGCGCCACGCGCGGCAAGCCGCGACAGCCCGTTCACAGCGGTTCGCGCGCGTTCGCGCATGACATGGTCGAGCGTTCTGCCGATCAACAGGAAGAACAGCAACGACACCGAAGCGTCAAAATAGGCGTGAACGCCATGGTTGATTGTTTCGTAGAGGCTCATTGAGTAAGCGAGCGAGACGCCTACGGCAATCGGCACGTCCATGTTCATGCGACCATGGCGCAATGCATTCAATGCCGAGCGGAAGAATATGCCGCCGGCGAACGCCAGCGCCGGGATGGCGATCAGCGCCGATACCCAATGGAACAAGTCACGCGTTGCACCTTGCGCCCCGGACCAAACCGAGACGGAGAGGAGCATGATGTTGCCGGCGGCAAAGCCGGAAACAGCAACGGCGCGGATCAATTCAGACAGCGTTTCGTCCCGTGCTTCGGCCTGAGGATCGAAGAGGTGGGCCTGATAGCCCAGGTCGGCGAGGACGCTTGCCAGTGGTGGCACCGCACCGTCACGCCAGCGGACGGAGACCCTTTTTGTGGAAAGGTTCACGCGCGCGCTTTCGACCCGATCGAGTGTGCCGAGCGCAGACTCGATGGTTTGGATGCAGGCACCGCAGTGGACCGTTGGCACCGACAGATCGGTTTGATTGATTCCGTCGCCAAGCGCCCGGCTTGCCAGGCGGATCTCCTGGCTTGACGGCAAATTCGCCGTCGGACCACCGAGATCCAGTACGGATTCAGCTCCGGGTGCGCAGCAGCTCATTGGATTTCACCGTGAGCGATGATCAGCCGTCGAACCTCGCGATACGGCTCGGAGAGCCCTGCGTCGGCGTCCACCTCCACAATCCAGACCCCGTCTTTTGGCTGATGGCGCGCTGCAAATTCCTGTGCGTTCCCGGAAGTCAGAATGACTAATTCGTCTTCCTTCTCATAGGCAGGATGGCGAAACATCACCTTGACACTGTGCAACGCAATCGGTTTGCCGGCGGCGTCAGCCAGGCTGTAACGGACGTCTCCGTCCGAGATGACAAACAGGCTTTTCCAACCGAGTGCCGCCTGGGCGCGGCCTTGCTCGGCTTTCTTGTTGAATTGCTGACTGGCGACATAGGTGTTCTCGACCACGAGGCCTGTCCAGCTTGTGTTTGCCAGTGTGGCCATCAAGACGTTGACCCCGATGACGACACCGAAGAAAGCCAGGATGACGGCAAGCATATGCCTGCCGGTGAATTCGCGGGGCCGTTGTGTCGCGGTGCTCATTTGCTGATCTCCGGCGCGTTGAAGGTGGCGACGTACTGGTTAGACTCGAATGACGCTTTGTCCTCGGCGACGAACTTGAAGCTCTGCGTTTCGCCCTGAATCCGAGCAGCTGGCATGCGCACAAAAATCTTCAGCGTTTTCAGTCGGTCGGGTTCGACAGGAATCGCAAAGGTGCGCCCCGGCGGAAGGTCGCTGCCGACCAGGCTCATTTCGGCGCCGTCGAGCCCCTGTAGCGTGACGACGATTGTCCGCGGCTCTGGAATCATGTTGAGCAGTTTGACCGTGTAGCCATTGCGGATGGCGCCATCGGACAACGTGACGAATTGCGGATTGCGGTCATGAAGGACATTCACTTCGAGCCGGTCCCGCGTCAGCAGCGAGTAGACCAATCCAACTCCAAGCATCGACCACAGGCCCATATAGGCGAAGGTGCGTGGCCGAAAGATTTTCCTCAGATGGAAATGCACAACCTTTTCGGAGAACCGCCCGTCACCGGCCCTGATCAGCGAAGGTGTGATGGGCGACGCTCCCTGAGCCGTGGCCAGGGCCATGTTGGAGTTGTAGTCCGTAAGGGTGGCGTAGGAGATCAGCCCGCGCTCCCTGCCGAGCTTATCCATGACGCCGTCGCACGCGTCGATGCACAGCGCGCAGGTAATGCATTCGAGTTGCTGACCGTCGCGGATATCGATGCCCATCGGGCAGACGGCGACGCAGGCGTTGCAATCAACACAGTCCCCGGTTGGAAGGCCGGCTGCCTGGGCTTTCTTGGCATGCCGCGAACGCGGCTCGCCCCGCCAGTCATTGTAGGTGACCGTCAGCGAACTCTCGTCGAGCATGGCTGCCTGGATCCGCGGCCAAGGGCACATGTACGTGCACACCTGTTCGCGCATCAGCCCGCCGAAAGTGTAGGTAGTCGCTGTCAGGATGCCGATCGTGCCATAGGCGACGGCTGCCGCGGTCCCGGTGAAGACCTCCCGCAGGAGTGTTGGGGCATCGGCGAAGTAGAATATCCATGCTCCACCTGTCGCCACCGCTATGACCAGCCAGATTAGGTGTTTGGCCGTACGAAGTGCGAGCTTGCGAGCTGTCCACGAGCCAGCGTCAAGTTTCATGCGCGCATTGCGATCTCCCTCGATCGCGCGCTCTACGACAAGAAACAGATCGACCCATACCGTCTGCGGGCAAGCGTAGCCGCACCAGGCGCGGCCGACTGTTGACGTGAGCAGGAAGAGGCCGACCCCGGCCATCACGAGCAGCCCGGCGACGTAGTAGAATTCCTGCGGCCAGATTTCGATGAAGAAGAAGTAGAAGCGGCGGTTCGCGAGGTCCACCAGGACCGCCTGGTCTGGCGCGTAAGCGCCGCGATCCCACCGCAGCCATGGTGTCAGGTAATAGATGCCGAGGGTAACGGCCATCACCAGCCATTTGAACTGGCGAAAGCGACCAGCAGCGCGCTTGGGAAAGATCTTCTTGCGTGCGGCGTAAAGCGGCTGCCGTGTCTTGGCGGAATTGACCGGCTCTGCCTCAAGCCGTTCTATCTGTGTTTGGTCCAGCACCGGTATCTCCAGACGCGTAGCTTATGATCTGGATAGGTTTGACGCATGGTGGCCCGGACTTCGTTGACGCAAGTCAATCCGCCAGCGGTCAACAAAACAGTCGAGGCCCGGCACGGCCGGGCCTCGTCGCTTTGGCGGCGAAGGGCAGGGAATAGACCCCCCGTTTCCTATTCCCCACCGCCAAGCGAATGGATGTAAACGGCGAGTTCCTTGACCTTGGTTTCACCCAGGCGCGCTCCCCAGGCAGGCATCACACCCTGCCTGGGCGCGCGGACCTGTGCCGCGATCGCGCTCTCGCCGGAGCCATAGAGCCAGATCGCGTCTGTCAGGTCAGGCGCACCCACTTCGCGGTTACCTTTGGCATTGTCACCGTGGCATGCGGCACAGCTCTCCGCGAACACCTTGGCGCCCGGAGCGATCAAGGCGGAGTTTTCGACGCTGCCGGACAAGCTGGCGACGAAAGTGCTGACCTGCGCGATCTGTTCCGCTGTAAGGACTTCGGCGAAGGCCGGCATCTCCGAAACCCTCGTGTCGGCGTCCGGGACAAAGCGGATGCCGTGTGTGATGGTCTGCTGGATCTGGTCCGGTTTGCCGCCCCAAAGCCAATCGTCGTCATTGAGGTTGGGAAAGCCCTTCGATCCCGCGGCGCCGGACCCGTGGCATTGGGTGCAATTGACCTTGAATGCGGCTCCGCCCGCGGCGACCGCAAACTCGCGCAAAGTGTCATTCGCCAGAATTTCAGATACGGATTTCGATTGCACTGCCGCCACATATTTGTCTTTGGCAGCGTCGGCGGCGGCAAGGTCGTTCTTGACCTCATTTCGGCTGGAATAGCCAAGCACGCCCTTCGTGGCGGACGTCAGCATCGGCCACGCCGGGTAGAAGATGGTGTACCCGAGCGCCCAGACGATGGTGATGTAGAAGCAGATCACCCACCACCGCGGGAGGGGGTTGTTGAGCTCCCTGATGCCATCCCATTCATGGCCGGTCGTGGAGATGCCCGACACCTCGTCGATATGCTCGTCGCTCATGGTCAGTCGTCCTTCAGAGGGATTCTGGCTGCTTCGTCAGCCTGGCTCTTGCCGCCTGGTCGGAGTGCGAAGACGATCGCCCCGACAAAGAACAGGGCCATGAAAAGGAGAACCCAACTGTCGGCGAATTGCCGCATCGCGTTGTAATCCATTGCTTTTTCCTCAACGGTATCCTGCGGATTCGTCGTAGCTCTTGAAATCGACCAACGTGCCGAGCATCTGCAGGTAAGCGACCAGCGCGTCCATCTCGGTGACCTGGCTCGGATTGCCGTCGAAATCACCGAGCTTGGCCTTGGGATAGCGCTTCTCAAGCGCGGTCGTGTCGGCGGCGGGATCCGCCTGGGCTTTCAGGTCGGCATCGGCATTGGCAATCATGTCGGGCGTGTAGGGAACACCGACACGGGCGTTGGCCACGAGATGGGTCGAAAAGTTCTTCAGGTCGAGCGGCGTGTCCTTCAGGAAGCCATAGCTTGGCATGACCGATTCAGGCACCACCGACTGTGGGTTCGTCAGGTGCTGGGTGTGCCATTCGTTTGAATAGCGGTCGCCGACGCGCGCCAGATCTGGGCCTGTGCGCTTGGACCCCCACTGAAAGGGATGATCGTACATCGACTCCGCAGCGAGGCTGTAGTGGCCATAGCGCTCGACTTCGTCGCGGAAGGGTCTGATCATCTGGCTGTGGCAGAGGTAGCAGCCTTCACGCACGTAGATGTTGCGCCCGACGAGCTCAAGCGGCGAATAGGGCCGCATGCCTTCGACCTTCTCTATCGTGTTGTCGAGATAGAAAAGCGGTGCGATCTCGACGATGCCGCCTATTGTCACGACCAGCAGGGAACCGGCGAGAAGAAGCGTCGCGTTCTTTTCGATGACAGAGTGTTTGTCCATCAAGCTCATGGGAATGGCTCCTTACTGGGCGGGCTGAAGGGTCGGGATGGAGCCCGGCATGGGAGCCTCCTGGCGCTGGTGACCGAGGATCGTCATCGTGATGTTCCAGGCCATGATCAGCGTGCCTGAGAGATACATCGCTCCGCCGATGGCACGCATCACGTAGTAGGGATGCATGGCGGCCACGGACTCGGCGAAGGAATAGACCAGGAAGCCCTGCTCGTCGTATTCGCGCCACATCAGGCCCTGCATGATGCCGGAGACCCACATCACGGCCGCGTAGGCCACGATGCCAAGTGTCGCCAGCCAGAAATGCCAGGTGACGAGGCGCAGCGAATAGAGACGTTCGCGGTTCCACAGCTTCGGAACCATGTAGTAGAGTGCGCCGAACGAGATCAGGCCGACCCAGCCAAGCGCGCCCGAGTGAACGTGGCCGATCGTCCAGTCGGTGTAGTGGGACAGTGAATTCACCGACTTGATGGACATCATCGGGCCTTCGAAGGTCGACATGCCGTAGAATGCGATCGCCGCGACCATCATGCGGATGATGGGATCCGTGCGGATCTTGTCCCAGGCGCCCGACAGCGTCATCAGGCCGTTGATCATGCCTCCCCAGGACGGCATCCAGAGCATGATCGAGAACACCATGCCAAGCGTCTGCGCCCAGTCGGGCAGGGCGGTGTAATGCAGGTGATGCGGGCCGGCCCAGATGTAGAGGAAGATCAGCGCCCAGAAGTGGATGATCGACAGCCGGTAGGAGTAGACCGGCCTGTTGGCCTGCTTGGGCACGAAATAATACATCATGCCCAGAAAGCCGGCGGTCAGGAAGAAGCCGACCGCGTTGTGGCCGTACCACCATTGCGTGAGGGCATCCTGGACACCCGAGAATGCCGAGTAGCTCTTCGATCCGAGGAACGACGCAGGCATCGACAGGTTGTTGACGACATGCAGCATCGCGATGGTCACGATGAAGGACAGGTAGAACCAGTTGGCGACGTAGATATGCGGTTCCTTGCGCTTCAGGATGGTGCCGAGGAATAGGATGAGATAGGCGACCCAGACTATGGTCAGCCAGATGTCAACGTACCATTCGGGTTCGGCATATTCCCGGGATTCGGTGATGCCGAGCAGGTAGCCGGTAGCGGCCATGACGATGAAGAGCTGATAGCCCCAGAACACAAACCAGGCCAGATTGCCGCCGAACAGCCGCGCGCGGCAGGTGCGTTGGACGACATATAATGATGTGCACAGAAGCGCGTTGCCGCCAAAGGCGAAGACGACGCCCGACGTGTGCACCGGGCGCAGGCGGCCGAAGTTGAACCATGGCTGGATGTTGAGCTGTGGATAGGCCAGTTGTAGCGCAATGATCACGCCGACAAGCATGCCGACGACACCCCAGAACACGGTGGCGATGGCGCCATAGCGGATGGGCCCGTCCAAATAGGCCGATGGATCGATCGGGGTAGCGGGTGCGAAGTTCGAGTTGCGGAGCAAAATGGCGGTGAAGCCGAGTAGTACGAAAAACAGCACCCACATATGTTGCCGGAAGGGCTCGTCCGTGCCGAAGCCTGCCGCCGCCAGAGCGGCGAATGCGAACAAGCCCAAGGCGAAGATTTCTCTGCCGAATTTCATGACGTGTCCCCGAGCGCGGATCTGATGTGCGGATGTGAACCCTCTACCGCATCAATTCCGCGACTGGCCGCCCGGCGCCTTGATCCATGTCAAAGTCCACACTTCGCCAGTCGGACAATCTTGCGCATTGGTTTCATGCGCGGAGGTTCCGATGGCCCGTGGCAAATCGTCAGTTGTCGTCAGGTGCGACAAACCGGAAGCCTGTCCGGTCGTTGAAGCATGCGTTCAAGGTGGGCGCGTACCGTGTCTGGACGTTCCTCGCTGGCATGATCAAAAAATGCGCCTATGCGACGAGCTGGAGGCTATTGCCGACGGATTGCCTTCCCGGGTGGATCGGCTGAAATGCCTTCTGGTCGCAAATGAGCTCGTGCCTTTGCTGCGTAGAAGCCACGCTTATGAGGAAGAACATATCTTCCCTGCGTTTGCGCATGACAGCATCAATGAAGGCGCTCGAGGTGCCTCCATACGCCGCCTCAAAGCCGAGCATGTCGAGGACGAGTGTTCGGCCCAGGATCTGACGGACACTCTGCTTGAGATCGGGCATGGAGCCGTCATCGCCAACCCCGAAGCGCTCGGCTTCATGCTGCGCGGCTTCTTTGACAGCATGCGCCGGCACGTGGCCTTTGAAAGGGAGCATGTGCTTCCGCTGATTCCCGCAAGCGAGGTCGGCTAAAGCGCGTCGCGTCGAAACGGATTCATGCGACGCGCTTTTTCTCTGTTTCTATGCATGTCGTTGTCTCAGAACCGGGCCACTTTTGAGCGACTTGCATCAGGCGCCGGAACGTTGTTCCAGGCGGTTCATGTTCTCCACGAAAACGTGACGGTTGTTCTCGATACGGATCACTTCGTCAGCGCGCAGCCTGGTCAGCTGACGGCTGACCGTCTCTATCGTCAGGCCGAGAAAGTCGGCGATATCGGACCGCGTCAACGGTAGGTCGAATGTCGCCGATCCGGTGTCTTGGGCATTGGTCGGATCAATGTTCGTTGCAATCATGAGCAGGAAGCTTGCCACTTTCTCCGAAGCCGTCTTGCGCCCGAGCGTCACCATCCAGTCACGGGCCTGGTCGAGTTCCTTGAGTGTCTGTTTGAGCAGGCGGTGTTCCAGCTCAGGCGACACTTTCATCATTCGCTCGATTGCCGTCTTTGGAAAAGAACACAGGGAAACATCCGTCGCGGCCTCGGCGTTGATCGAACTTTCGAGCTTGAATGGACGCCCCAGAAAATCGGGCGCGAACTGAAGGCCGACGATCTGCTGGCGCCCGTCCGAAAGAGTCTTGGTCAGCTTCACCACGCCCGAAAGCACGTTCGAAAAGCTGTCGATCGCCTCGGCGTCGCCAACCAGTTCGGTTCCGGGCTGAACGCTGTGCTTGGAAGAGTTTCTCGCCAGGTCGGCCAACTGATCCGGATCGAGCGCACCACAGACGCCGCGATGCCGTGCTTCGCAAGATTGGCAGAGCACCGGAATGTCGGAGTTGTGAACGTCACGTCGCACGGCCATCGCATCACCTGTCATCGGATGCCGCCAGACAGCATCGCTTTTTCGACCATGGTTGCGTCAGTTTTTTCCCGGCACCTTGATCAAAATCAAAGCTCCGGCAGCCAGATGAGACCTAACTGGAGGCCATGCAAAAGCCAGAGACCTGCGAGTTGAGACCGGACCTGACCGCCAGCTTGGGCGAGAACGTGCCGCGTTACACCAGCTACCCGACCGCGCCGCATTTCCATGCGGGGATCGACGACATGGTCGTTCGCGGCTGGCTGCAGACAATCGGCGCCGGCGACGAAATATCGCTCTATTTGCACATCCCTTATTGCGACAAGCTATGCTGGTTCTGTGCCTGCCATACCAAGCAGACGCGCCACTACGCGCCTGTGGCGAGTTTCCTTCGCTCCCTGCACAGCGAAATCGAGACGGTCGCGGAGCTCCTCAGCGGCAAAGGCAGGGTGCGCGCGGTCCATTTCGGCGGCGGCTCACCGACCATGCTGACACCCGATGACCTTGTGGCTCTTGGAAGACGCCTGCGAGCCGAGTTCGAGTTTCTTGCCGATGCGACCGTCAGTGTCGAGATAGAGCCCAATGACATCGACGAGGCACGCCTGGATGCGCTGGCGCAAATTGGCATGACGAGGGCGAGCCTCGGTGTGCAGGATTTCGATCCCAGGGTGCAGAAGGCGATCAATCGCGAGCAGAGTTTTCTACAGACCAAGCAGGTGGTGGACGGCGTGCGCTCGCGCGGCACGAAATCCGTCAACCTCGATCTGCTCTATGGTCTGCCACATCAGACGCTTCAAAGCATCGCCACGACAGTTGAACAGGCGTTGACACTGGCGCCCGACAGAGTGGCGCTTTTCGGCTACGCGCATGTGCCGTGGTTCAAAAAGCATCAGACGATGATCGATGAGGTCTGGTTGCCGGATCCGGCCCAACGCCTCGGACAATCACAACTTGCCGCGGAGATGATTGAAACGGCCGGCTACCAAGCCGTCGGGCTCGATCATTTCGCCAAGCCCGGCGATTCGCTGGCAATAGCGGCAGCGACGGGCAAATTGCGCCGCAATTTCCAAGGCTATACCGAGGATCAATGTGAAACCTTGATCGGGTTCGGACCTTCCTCGATCAGCCGATACAAGCAGGGTTACGCACAGAACATCGTGGCCACTGGCGAGTATGAGAAGGTAGTCGATGGCCGGCGATTGGCGACGGCACACGGCGTGCGACTCAGCCTCGATGACCAGGCGAGGGCCTGGATAATCGAGCGACTGATGTGCGATTTTTCCTTCCCGGCCATCGAACTTGTCGAGTGCTTCGGCGATGTTGGGCAGGGATTGCTTCTTCAGGCCAGTCGGCTTGGCAACGCCGGCTCGAGGCTGCTTGAACTCCAGGGCGATCATTTTGTCGTGCCGATAGAGTGCCGTCCTCTCGTCAGGACCATTGCGGCCAAATTTGACAAGTATCTCCAAGCCGGAACGGCCAGGCACTCCGTCGCGGTCTGAGCGTTCGGCGTGCCCACCCATTCCGAAGATCGAATTCGGGCAACTCGCTCGGCTTTTCACGGGTTCTTTCGATGGGATCCATCGGATGGAAGATCGGCGGGCTCCTGAATTCAGGAGGCTCACGCCATGACGCTGTTAGGGCGACGCGATCCGCCGGTTTGTTCAAGTCGCGTCGCCTGGTTCGGGCGCCCGCTTCTTACCCGTAACCATCGAGCGAACGAGGTTCTCGTGATGACGCAGGCTGGCAAGAAGCACCCCGGCAAGGTGCAGTCCAACCATAAGGAGGACCGTGTTGCCAAGCAACTGATGGAGTGTCTGCAACCAGCCGACGCCCCAAAAAGCGTCAGTGGTCTGCAGCCAGCCGGTCAGGGCTATGCCGCAGATCGTGACAAGCAGCGCCAGCACCATGGCGGCGCCCGCCGGGTTATGTCCGAGATATCGTTTTTCTCGATGCGCCGCGATGTCGCCGAGATAGGACGTCACGGCCCTTGGGCCACGCACGAATTGGGCAAATCGGGTGTACCTGGAGCCGACCATGCCGGCCAGAAGCCGCGAGGCGACCAGCGCGATCGCACTGTAGCCGGCGAGTTCATGAACCTTCACGATCAGCCCCGACGACAGCCACGCCACCGTCACGCTCAACACCAGCGCCCAGTGAAACAGGCGAACATAAGGACTCCAGACCTTGACCATGTTCCGGCGGGAGGAAACGGTGGCGTTCATGTCGATCAGCCTTCGTCGCCGTCGGCGTCGCTGCCGACCGGAGCCAACGTCTTGGGATCGAACATGGTCTCGACCCGCTTGCCTTTGCCGTCGACCGCATAGGCTTCGTAACAGCCGCTTTCCGACTTGATGTTGCGCACCGTCCAGCCCTGGGCCTCGAGTTTGCTCTGCAGTGCCTCTGCCGGCTGCCACTGGTCGGCAGGTACATCGCACTTGTTGCCGGCAAAGGCGGTTGCGGTTCCGGCTGCGCTGAGCAGCAGGGTGGCGAAAATCATCGTCTTCATCTTCAAGTCTCCATCGGCCAATTCCGATGCGGCCAACATCACGGTGCAAGCTGACAGCAACCTGAATGCGAAGCGCAATTCGAGATCCGGGCCTCGGGGGCGTTCAGGTTGGTGTAAGGTTTTCGGTGCAACGAGCACCGCGTCCGATACGGACAGGACAGGGATGGAGAAGAGGTGCGGGTTCTTTTAATCGAAGACGATCGGATTCTTGGCGAAGCGGTTCGCGACCACGTCGCCGCCGCCAGCCATGCGGTCGATTGGTCGAAGACGCTTGACGAGGCCCGCACCTGCCTAGCTGTCATTTCATATCAGCTCATCTTGCTCGATCTCCAACTCCCTGATGGGAGGGGGCAGGATTTCTTGAAGGCCCTGCGACGCGATGGAACCGATACGCCAGTGATCATCCTCACGGCGCGGGACCAACTCTCGGATCGCATCGAGGGTCTGAACAGCGGCGCCGACGATTACCTCGTCAAGCCATTCGATCTCGAAGAGCTGTCGGCACGGCTGCAAGCGGTGGCTCGCCGTTATACCGGCAAACCCAATCCAATTGTCCGCTTTGGCAAGGTCGAGATCGACTTGGCACGACGCGACATCACCGTCGACGGCAACTCCACCTCGCTTACCGGCCGCGAGTGGGCGGTGCTGGAACAGTTTCTGCAGCGACCGGGCGCCATTGTGAGCAAGGCTCAGATCGAAGACGCGCTCTATGCGTTCGGCGCGGAGATCGAAAGCAATGCGGTGGAGGTGTACATAAGTCGTTTGCGCCGCAAGATTGGCAGCGACACCATCCGCACCGTGCGCGGCGTCGGCTACCGTGGGATGGCCCAATGAACGGTCGTACAAGTCTGGTGCGCCGGCTGGTCGTCGCTATCAGCGCGGTGATGGTGGTTTACGGCCTTGTGGCGGCCATCGCCGGCGGCATCACCCTGCATCGCGAAATCAACGAAGCCATGGACGTCGCCATGAGAGAGGCAGCCAGAAGACTGCTGCCGGTAGTGGTAGACGATCTCATCGGGAAGGATGCCCAGGCTGCGCCGCGGGTTTTTGCGGAAGCCGACAATGACGAGGACGGCGACCGGCTGGTCGTCCAGGTTCGCGACAAGCAGGGCTTGGTGCTGCTGCATTCAAATCACGCGCCATCATCGCCGCTTTCGCTGATCCCAGTTCCCGGTTTCACCGAGAACAAGGGATGGCGTATCTATACCGAAGCGGCGGTGAGCGGGACGATTTTCATCCAGATTGCCGAGCTTGAAAGCCGTCGAGACGAGGAGACACTGGAAGCCGCATTCGGCTTCCTGCTGCCCCTGGTCCTGCTCACGCCACTGGCGGCGATCGTCTGCTGGCTGATCCTGGAGCGTTCCCTGCGTCCCGTTCTGACGTTGCGCAGCGAGATCGCTAACCGCCACGGCGACAATCTGGCATCGATCCGCACCGAAGACCTTCCACTGGAACTGGCCGCCATCGCCAAGTCCGTGAACAGCCTGATGCGGCGGCTTGGAATGGCTCTGTCGGCAGAAAGGGAATTCACAGCCAATGCGGCGCACGAATTACGCACACCTATAGCCGGTGCCCTGGCGCAAGCAGAGCGCCTGCTCGCCGAAGCACCTGACCTCAACGTCGGCAACCGCGCCCGTCAGATCAGGGCGTCACTCGCCAATCTTGCCCGGCTTTCGGAAAAGCTGATGCAACTGGCAAGGGCAGATGCCGGCGTTGCGGCGGCATCACAGCCGGTCGACCTTGGCTCGGTCGCTGCCCTTGTCGTCGAAGAGTTCGGTCGGAGCGCTGGGGGTCAGGGCGAGATCGACCTTGTCAGACCCAGCGAGGATGCACCAATGGTCGAAATCGACCAGGATGCGCTCGCGATCGTCATCCGCAATCTGGTCGAAAACGCGGTACGACATGGCGCATCGGGCAAGCCGGTAAAGATCTCCATCGGCAAGGATGCCAGCTTGCGCGTCATCAATGAATGCCCAGTAATTCCGGCGGCGGAACTCGGCGGCTTGACGCAGCGTTTCGCGCGACGTGCTTCTCCGGCAGACGGATCGGGCCTGGGTCTCGCCATCGTCAGCAACATCGTCCAGCAGGTCGGCGGAACACTGATCTTGAGGTCGCCGGCCTCAGGCATGAAGGATGGATTTGAGGCTTCGATTCAACTGGTCAAATCCGGTTAGGGCGGTTCATAGTCTCGCACAATGGCCATTCCAGACGGAAAACCGCTGCGACTTGAATTGCCGTAGGCGCATTGACCAAACGGCAGTTGCAGCCTTGGTGGACGTGATGATGCATCCGGCAGAGAAAGTGGCCCTCAACCCGCAGCAGTCTGTCGTGACGGATCGATGCGAAAGAACATCGCCAGCTTGAGGCTTGTCGCTATCCGTTCGGCCCGATCGATAAACACCGCTGCTGTTTCCGGCGCAAAGAGCTCGGCGGCGGTTTTGCCAAACATGTCCAGCCAGATATCGAAATCCGCTTCGGTGACATCCTTGAGTTTCACATGAGCGGGCACCGGCCGTCCGTGATAGTCGCCGGTCTTGAGAATGACGGAACACCAGAAGTCGGTCATTTTCTCGAGATGCGGTTCCCAGTCGCCGGTGATCGCGCGCGCGAAGATCGGTCCAAGGCGCTCGTTCTTCCGGAGCCTGGCATAGAATTCGCGAACGAGTCTCCCGATCAACGCCCGATTGACGTCAGGATCGTTCAGAGGCTGCTCTGCAAGCGGACGCACGGTCAAGGCTGATTTCATTGTCATTCCACAAATACTTTGTTGTCTTCGCCAAAATCAGGAAAGCCCGAGACGCCGAAGGCCTGCCTGGACAAGGGTGAGCCGTTCGCGGACAAGCCGGAAACCCAGATTGTCGGGCGGCGTTCCGACGGCGCAGCCGCCGCTCTTCCCGTCCCGGATGAAGTTCGACATATAGGTGCGGTGGAATCCTTCAACGACATGCACCCCGCAATTTTCCACCGAACCTGCAGTCCTTGTGCCGTCGCTGGTCACCGACGCGTGGACATAGCAGGTCGATGTCCATTCCCAGACATTGCCGGCGACGTCAGCCACCCCTTTTGCGTTCACACCGAAGGCCCCCTGAAATCTCGGGGCAGGATCGGATTTGCGCTCGAGCGAAGCCTCGTTGCGATATTGGGCGAGCCACCGCAGAGCCGGGTTGGCGGGGTCGCTGATGCCGGCCTCTACGTCGCTCCGGAATTTTTCGCCGGCGGCAAAGGCCCACTCCGCATCGGTCGGTAGCCGCCACGCTTCGCCCCTCTGGGTTGATAGCCAGTTCGCATAGGCTTGCGCGTCCATGTGGCTCACGCCGGTCACGGGAAAGTTGCCGTCGCCAAGGGTTTCGGCGGGCTGGCAGACATCGGCCGCCACGCAGCGACCGTATTCCGATGCACTCACTTGATATTTCATGATTTCCAGCGGTTCCCCCAACCTGACCAACATGACGGGCGCCGCCACCGGACGTCCGTCCTGCAGGAATTCACCTGGTTGGGGATGACTGAACGACGCCGGGGCAAGGCGCACCAGTTCCGGGCTCGCGACAAGTCGGCCGCCAGGCGGCGAAAGCCAATCAGCCGCCGTGGTCGCTCCTATGGCAACCAGCGCGGCAGAAGCGAACGCTGCGAGGGCTATGATTGGGTTGATTGGCATCGGCTTTCGCCCGACATGGGCGGTCTTGCGGAATTGCCGCAAGGCCGCCTTGGCTTCAGGATCAGATCCTCGCTACGACGCGATGGAGCGTGGTGCCTCGATCTGCGTCATCAGGTCGTCGTCCCAATGTCCGTCGACCGTGAAGTGCGCGGTCGCTCCCAGTTCCACGGCCTCGATTAGATTGTGGTTCACATAGGCGTAGATGCCGGGCTGCCGGAAGGTGTACAGCGACGAACCCGCCGAGCCACCGCGAATAAACCAGGTTTCAAGATCCCTGGCTGGCGGATTGTCGAATTTGCCCTGCTCCCAGACAAGGTCGCCATGGCCGCCGATCAGGTGGGGGCGGGTGTCGCGGTTCGCCTGGGAATGGACGATCAGGACGGTCTCGCCAACCTTGGCCTTCATGGCATGCTCGCCCGTCAGCGATCCCCGCCTGCCGTTGAAGACGACATGTGTCGGGATCAGGCCGCGCATGACCTTGACGGTGTCGTCGTAGTTGTCGCCGGCGGTTTCAAACTTCTTGAACTTTCCCTGCTCGTCGCGAGGAATGTAGAAGTCGTTCTCGCCGATATAGTAGATGTGATCGTAGCGGACGGGATTGCCTTTGTCGTCCCTGAGGCCGTCGCGCGGCAGCACCATTACCGCACCGCTCATGCCCGACACGACGTGCCATGGGATCATCGCGCCGCCGGGGGCGCAATGGTAGACGAACGTTCCGGCGCGGGTTGCCTTGAAGCGCAGCGTGACCTGCTCACCCGGATTGATCAGTGTCAGGCCGCCGCCGCCAAGTGCGCCGGTGGCCGCGTGGAAGTCGATGTTGTGGGCGAGTGTGTTGGTGTCGGGATTTATGAGTGTGAGTTCGAGATAGTCGCCTTGATGCACGACCATCAGCGGGCCGGGAATGGAGCCATTGTAGGTCATCGCATTGAGTTGCGTGCCGTCCGCGTCGATGACGATCGGCTTCTCTTCGATAGTCATGGTGAATTCGACGATTTTCGGACCGACTTTCGCGACCTGATCGTGAGCGTGAACGAAAGGAGGCGCGACCAATGCAACCTTTTCACGCGGCAATCCGGCCACCTCCTTTGCGCTTGCCGTAGCGGGCATGGCTGTAATCGTTGCGACGGCGGCGGCGGTAAAAACCGAACCCAGCAGTGCTTCACGTCTCGTAAGCATATCCATCTCCTTTGCCTGCGCCAATTTATGGCCAGATATTAGGCTTCCCGCCGCGAACGTCTTTGCGCTAGCGCAAATCCAGTTCGATTCATCTACCTGGTGGAGGAAACAGGAGGTAGTTGTCATAAAAACCGAGGCGAAGTCTTCGCCAAAACGAAATCGGCCGAACTGGACCTCTCCGCTGGTCCGTTCGGCCGTTCCCTCCGGAGATCGTGAACCGGAGGGTATCTTTTGGAAGAGAGCAGGTCAGTTGGAGGCGGCCTTTGCCGCTTCCGCGAACAGATCCGCGAACACTGTCTTGGCTTTGCCGGCCTGCTTGACGGCTTCCGCGGCTTCCAGATTGACGGGCTTGCCTACGGCGATGAGCGCCACCATGCCCATGCCATAGTGCGGCGCGCATTTCACGCCGTAGACACCCTCCTTGGTGAGGGTCACGGTGATTTCCTCACTCGGCTTCCCCTTGAAGGCGTCAGCGCCGTCCGGCAGCATGCCTTTGATGATTTCAGCGTTGTGGGTTTTGTCGGTCGGCACGAACTTGACCGTGTCCCCCGGTACTGCACGCACAAAGGCCGGCTGGAACACCATCGCACCTTTCTCACCTTTGTTGAGCATTTGCACCACATGCTCCTCGGCGCTTGCGGCGCCGGCGAGGGCGAGAAGAGCGACGGCAGCGGCAACAAGAGGCAATTTCATTGGGAAGTCCTTTCTTGGGTTCATCACGGCATCAACCGTCGCGCCTGTTCTACGTCACTGGACAATCTGGCGATTTGCGTTGGCGCAAATTTCTGGGTGAAATGTGCATGGAGGAGCAACTGGAGCCGTTTCCGTCAGAGCTGATTGCTGCCGTCTCTGCTCTTCAAGCGGCTGAAAGACATTCCGCCGAACAAGTCACATAGTCGAAGAAGGTGGCGACCACAGCGTCGCCCAGACGTCGAGCAGCATCGCCCCCTTGCCGCCCATCAGTTGTCCGTGACACTCTCCAGTCAGGCTGGCGTGGACGCTTTGTGGTCATGGTCAAATTTGGGGGGCATCGTTGGGTAGCCTTGATCGCACACTGATCGCCGGGTTGTCTGTCTTTGAGGGGCTATCGGCTGCCGAGCTCGACCGCATCGTCGGCCAGGCCACGTCGTTGAGGATTGCCAGGGACCAGTCGGTTTTCGAACAGGAGCAGGAAGCCCATTCGTTTTTCCTGCTGCTCGACGGGCATGTGCGCGTGGTGAAATCGACGCCGGACGGCCATGAGGTAACCGTGCGATACATAAGTCCAGGCGAGTTGATGGGCATTGCCCACGCACTGGGCCGCACCACCTATCCGGCAAATGCGATCGCCGCGGCCGATTGCGTCGCTCTTGCCTGGCCAAGCCAGCTGTGGCCGACATTCGCTGCCGACTTTCCCAGTTTCAGTGCCAACACCTACAAGGCCGTGGGCAGCAGGCTGCAGGACGCCCACACGCGCGTCATCGAGATGTCCACCGAACAAGTGAACCAGCGCGTTGCCCATGCACTGCTTAAGCTGGTCAAGCAGACCGGCAAAAAGACGGAGGAAGGCATCGTGATCGACTTCCCGATCTCGCGTCAGGACATTGCCGAAATGACGGGGACGACGCTTCACACGGTGAGCCGCTTGCTCTCGGCCTGGGAAGACCAGGGATTGGTCAAAAGCGGGCGGCAGAAGGTGACTGTAGTCGAGCCTCACCGGTTGCTTCTGATCGCGGAAGGCCGCGAACAGAAGAGCTAACGTCAGTCGCTACTTTCGATTGCGGTCCGCAGATCGCGACTGAGCAGTTCCTCGTCCAGATTGTGCTCCCGTGCCGCGTCTGAAATGGTGTGGAACGGCGCGATAGGGCAGCCTACGCAAAGCATGCCATGCTGAAGAACGACGCGAATAGCTGCTGGCGAGCCGTGCATGAGCCTGTCCATCGTCGCATCGTCGCTGAATGTGGGTTTCATGCCGCTTGTCCGCATTTGGAAGCGGACATCTTGCGCCTTGTTTCATCGATGCTCGTTGCGCTGAGACAAAGAGGAACCTTATGAGCCTTGCCCGCCCGTCGAGCGACGTGCGTCCGCCGTCGCCGCAGGCATTTCCCGGCGCGCAGCGCCACGGCAGTTCATTAAGCCCTCGCCTGAGCCGCGCAGATTGTCGACCGCGTTAGGAACCGCCTCTCTCTTCCGTTGTCGAGCGAGAACATTCCGCCGCGACCAGGCACCACGTCGATGATGAGATCGGTGTGCTTCCACACTTCATTGCGAGACGCTGATATAGACCGGGGTGTCGCCGATCTACCCCCAGCATCACGTCGTGGTCGCCGACGATGAAATCGCCTTGCGAGTAACACATCGGCGATGATCCATCGCAGCACCCGCCCGACTGATGGAGCAGCACCGGGCCGTGGTCGGCGATGATTTCCGCCAGGAAGGTTCTGGCTCCAGGTGTGGCCGAGACTTTCCCGAGCGAGATCTTTTCAAGCATCCTGCTTTCCCTCCAGAGTTCCCGAGCCGATAAGGGCGCAGCCATAACGGCTGCACCCTTGGCTTTCTATCCGACGACGCTCAAAAGAAACCGAGCTTCTTCGGGCTATAGCTGACCAGCATGTTCTTGGTCTGCTGGTAATGGTCGAGCATCATCTTGTGGTTCTCGCGGCCGATGCCCGATTGCTTGTAGCCGCCGAACGCCGCATGTGCCGGATAGGCATGGTAGCAGTTGGTCCATACGCGACCGGCGCGTATGGCGCGGCCGAACCGGTAGCAGCGGTTCGCATCACGGCTCCAGATACCAGCGCCTAGGCCGTAGAGTGTGTCGTTGGCAATCGCCAAGGCCTCGTCGTCGTCCTTGAAGGTGGTGACCGACACCACTGGCCCAAAAATCTCCTCCTGGAAGACGCGCATCTTGTTGTGGCCTTTGAACACCGTGGGCTTGACGTAATAGCCGCCAGCAAGATCGCCCGGCAGATGGTTCTGCTCGCCGCCGATCAGCACTTCGGCGCCCTCCTTCTTGCCGATGTCGAAGTAGGACAGGATCTTCTCCAGTTGCTCGCTCGACGCCTGCGCGCCGATCATAGTGACCGGGTCGAGCGGATCGCCCTGGACGATCGCCTCGACGCGCTTCAGCGCCTTTTCCATGAACTTGTCGTAGATCTTCTCATGCACCAGGGCTCGGCTGGGGCAGGTGCAGACCTCGCCCTGGTTGAGTGCGAACATAACAAAGCCCTCGATAGCCTTGTCGAAGAAGTCGTCGTCTTCAGCGGTGACATCCTGGAAGAAGATGTTGGGCGACTTGCCGCCGAGTTCCAGCGTCACCGGGATGAGGTTCTGGCTGGCATATTGCGAGATCAGCCGGCCGGTCGTGGTTTCGCCGGTGAAGGCGATCTTGGCGATGCGGTTCGACGAAGCGAGTGGCTTGCCGGCCTCCAGGCCGAAGCCGTTGACGATGTTGAGCACGCCGTCCGGCAGAAGGTCACCGATCAGGTCCGCCCACAGCATGATGGTGGCAGGCGTCTGTTCGGAACGCGATGCATCACGCCCTCTCGTAGGTGCCGACAAGTTCGGCCTGTGCGATCACATGTGGCTTTGCCCGATCCAATATGTCGGCGACCTTGGCTTTCTCGCCACAATGCAGCGTTTCGACATCGAGGGCCGCGAGGCGAAAATGATAGTGATGGACACCGTGGCCCTTGGGTGGCTGCGGTCCATCGTAGCGCGGGTTGCCAAAATCATTGACGCCATAGCCAAGGCTTTCGGTCTTGGCGCCGGCCGTCGTACCCTCCGGCAAGCGGTCGCGTTCCGCAGGGATGTCGTAGATGCCCCAATGGCGGAAGATCCCGGAGGGAGCGTCGGGGTCCTCCACGATCAAGACGAAGCTTCGAGTGCCCTGAGGCGCTTCCTTCCAGGTCAGCGGGGGCGACAGGTTCTCCCCGTCACGCACATATTCATCCGGAATCCTGTCGCCGTCCCGGAAGGCCGGACTTTCAATCGAAAATGCCATGACGTTCACCTCAGTCGTGGTGATTTTTGAGCGTTCGCGTCGTCCTTGGATCGACTCGGAACGTATGGGCCTGGAGCGAGTTCCAGTGGGATCGACAAAAGCTCCAGGCGGGGCCTCTCGCGGCCAGCTTGGGATTGCCTCGAAATCGGTCGAGGCGGAAACCGCGCATTTTGGACTGAAGCTCATGACCGTTCGTCGAATTCACGAACATGATTGACCCTCCTGGTCAGAACCGCACATCCGCGTGGGAAGCTCCGCCAGTGCTCCCGCTGCCGACCCATCGTCATTGCTGGACATAAGAACTACGGCTCAGGGCAATTGTTTCATTGCTCCAGAAAATAGCGCGCCTGGAGACGAGGTTTTGATGTTCCGCATAACCGCTTCTGCCGATCCGCGAGCATCTGGCCGCCGGCAAGACAGGCGCGCTCAGCGCCGGAACAATCTGGATTCTGCGGTGTTCGGTTCGGAAAAGCCGCAAGTGGGTGCACCGAATTGGGTGAACGATACAAATGGACTGGACCGATGAGGGTTGCCCAAGTCGCACCCTTAACAGAAAGTGTTCCCCCAAAACTCTATGGTGGTACCGAGCGGATCGTGTCGTATCTTGCCGAGGAGCTTGTCCGTCGCGGTCATGAGGTCACGCTTTTCGCAAGTGGGGATTCGCACAGCTCGGCGCGGCTGGTAAAATGCTGCGACCGGGCCTTGAGGCTTGATCCGACCGTTCTGGATCCCATTCCTCATCACATTGTAATGCTCGATCGCGTTCGGCGGGTTGCCGACGAGTTTGATGTTATTCATTTTCACACTGATCTGTTGCAGTTCCCTCTGCTCAATACCCTCCAAACTCCTGCGCTCACGACCCTGCATGGACGTCTTGATCTTCCTGACCTGTATCCGTTCTATCAAAGCTTTCCCGACGTGCCGCTGGTATCGATATCGCAAGAACAACGTCGCCCGATGCCGCCCGTCAACTGGGCCGGAACAGTCTATAATGGATTACCGCGCGATCTACTGCCGATGACGATGCATCCCTCGGGCGATTATTTGGCGTTTCTCGGCCGTATTTCTCCGGAAAAAGGTCCAGAGACAGCGATCGAGATCGCCAGGCGTGCTGGCATGACATTGAAGATCGCGGCCAAAATCGACAAACAGGACAGGTTATTTTGGGAGAACGTAATCTCGCCCATGATCGCCACACATCCCAATGTGGAATTCCTCGGCGAAATAGATGAACACCACAAGGCCGATTTCCTTGGCAACGCCCGGGCACTGCTTTTTCCTATAAACTGGCCCGAGCCCTTTGGGTTGGTGATGATCGAAGCCATGGCGTGCGGAACCCCCGTAATCGCGTTCGATCGAGGCGCGGTATCCGAGGTGATTGACCATGGGGTGTCGGGGTTTGTCGTAAGAACTGTCGACGAGGGAATTGAGGCGATAAGATCGGCCGGCAATTTGGATCGGCGACGGATCCGGGCTGTTTTCGAAGAACGGTTCTCGGCCGAGCGTATGGCATTCGACTACGTGTCGATTTATGATCGCCTTGTCGCGCTATCATCAGGCGCTGCGATGGCTCGCGCCAGGGGCGCTCAAGTGTCAGCTGAAGTTAGAGGTCTCAGCGATGCAATCCGTGAGTGCTGAAGCGATCTCCCATGCACCTTTTCCCGGGGGATCTGGCGTTACGCATCTTGCCCAGCTTTTCGTCCCCTCACTGCAGGAGCGCCGGCCCCGAACACTCAAGCATGACGACATTTTCGGCGTCTTCGACCGTAACGGCGACGTCCTCTCGGGACCTGGTAGCCCGGATGGGATTTATTATCGCGACACACGCTATCTCTCGCATCTTGGTCTGACAATCAATGGCGCCAGGCCTATGCTGCTCAGTTCGACATTGCGCGACGACAATGCGACCTTGACTTGCGATCTAACCAATCCAGACATTTTCGATGCTGAAGGCGTTCGCGTGCTGAAGCACGACTTAATTCATCTCCGCCGGTCACGATTATTGTGGGGCGCCCGATGCTTCGAGCGGCTGGCTGTGCGCAATTTCGATGAAGTTCGGCATCGTCTCCAGCTTGAGCTGGTTTTCGCATCCGATTTCGCGGACCTGTTCGAAGTCCGGGGCACGCCGCGGCCCCAGCGCGGAGAGGATTGTCAACCGGACGTGGCCGGTAACCGGGTCGCGCTTGCTTACGTGGGCTTGGATGGCGTGCGGCGCGCTACGATTTTGTCCTTCGATCCCGTGCCGGCGACGCTCACCGGTGAACAGGCCACGTTTGTGATAGAACTCGCACCTCACGAGACACATTCGCTTTTCCTGGATGTCGGCTGTGACAAGAAGGAAATTGGCGACGAGTCGCCTCGCCGCACCTTTTTTATTGCGCTTCGCGATGCGCGGCGGGCACTGCGTCATTCCACATCGAAGGCCGCCGTCATAACGACCTCCAACGAAATCTTTGATGAGGCGGTGCACCGAAGTGTGTCGGACCTCTACATGCTGATCACACAAACACCTGAGGGACCCTATCCCTATGCTGGCATTCCATGGTTCAGCACCGTGTTCGGGCGTGACGCTCTCATCACTGCCATGGAGATGCTTTGGCTGGACCCCTCGATAGCACGCGGCGTGCTCTTCTATCTCGCAGCCAATCAGGCAACCGAGGTAGATCATGTGTCGGATGCGGAACCTGGCAAAATCCTTCACGAGTTGCGGCATGGCGAAATGGCGGTGCTTCGGGAGGTGCCGTTTCGTCGATACTATGGCAGCGTCGACTCGACGCCCCTCTTCATCATGTTGGCAGGTGCCTATTTGGAGAGGACAAGCGATCTCGACACATTGCAGCGTCTGATGCCCAATATCGAAGCTGCTCTCGCTTGGATCGACGATTACGGTGACCGCGACAAAGACGGCTTCGTTGAGTACCAGCGGTTGACGCCCGATGGTTTGGCAAACCAGGGTTGGAAGGACAGCAGCGATTCTGTTTTTCACGCGGACGGAACACTTGCGAAGGGATCGATCGCACTCGCCGAGGTGCAGGCATACGTCTACGGAGCATGGTGCGCGGCGGCCGCGATCTCTCGTCGGCTCGGCAATTCGGCGCGAGCCAACAAGCTCGAAGCCAAGGCATCGGACCTGCGCGATCGTTTCGACGTCTGCTTTTTCGACGAGCAACTCGGCACATATGTGCTTGCGCTCGACGGGGACAAGCGCCCCTGCAGGGTACGTTCGTCAAATGCCGGCCATACACTTTTCACCGGTCTCGCACGTGCCGAGCGAGCAAAGTCTGTGATGCAGAGTCTCACGGAGCGCGCCTTTTTTACAGGCTGGGGTATCAGAACCATCGCTGCGACAGAGGCCCGCTACAATCCAATGAGCTATCATAATGGCTCTGTCTGGCCGCATGACAACGCGCTGATCGCCGCCGGCTTCGCTCGCTATGGCTTCCGACATGAAGCTGCAAAGATATTCGAAGGTCTGTTCGCCGCCTCGACATATCTCGATCTGCGCCGCTTGCCAGAACTATTCTGCGGCTTCCCTCGCCAAAGTGCCCAAGCACCGACCTTCTATCCGGTCGCTTGCAATCCCCAGGCATGGGCGGCCGCTGCGCCCTTGCTTTTTGTGCAAGCTTGCCTCGGCCTCGAATTCGATCCGAAATCGCAGTTTGTCGTTTTTGACGCTCCTGTCTTGCCGAGATTCCTGGATCAAATCGTCCTGAGGCGGCTTTCGCTGGGTGCCGGATCGGTGGACGTGGCGCTCCGTCGTACCGGCTCTCAGGTGGTCGTTGACGTTCTTGGCCGCACTGGATCAATCAGGGTCGTGGCGAAGAGCTGATCAACGGCGTCTCATCAGGCCCCTAACCCTCTCAGCGGTCTTGTTCACTTCACAAGCGGCGGGCCCGGCAAGAATCCCGGACCCTCGCCACCTCAGGCGGTCGACAGTGGATGATTATTGGCGAACCAGAGACTTGCAGCGGCCAGAAGCGCTACTACGGGGGAGGCGGCGCGCCGCTGAAGCTCCTCGCCGCAAAAGATGCTGCCGGCGATCGTAAGGATGGCCGGCGATCCGGCCCGGCGAGTTCAACCAGCGCGCCATTCGAGCTCGACCTGAACCAGCTTGTCAGCTCCTTTGTCCAATCAGCTCTTGATTTCGATGCGCTTGACCTGCGATTGCGCCTTCTCCGTCTTGGGCAAGGCCACGGTCAGCACGCCGTTCTTGAAGCGGGCTTCGACCTGGTCTCCGCGGATTTCATAGCCGAGCGGGATGCGGCGCTCGAAGCGGCCGTAGTAGCGTTCCGAGAACTGCCTGTCCTTGTCCTCGGTTTCGGATTGCTTCTCGCCCTTGAGCGTCAGCACACCATCTTCGAGCAGTACCTCGATATCCTTCTCCTCCAGCCCGGGCACCTCGGCGGTGACCTTTATCTGTTTCTCACTGTCGGAGATCTCGACGCTCGGCCAATTTCGGCCAAACACGGTCCTGCCAACAGACGGCAGGCCTGTGCCGAAGCCGCGGAAAACATCGTCGAACAGCCTGTTCACTTCCCGATGCAGCGACAGGAACGGATCGCGCTCACCGTCGCGCAAAAGGCTGGGGGCCTGGTCGCCATTGCCGCGGCCCCAAGGAATCAGATCACGGACACTCATGATTTTCTCCTTTCGGTCGTTCGGTGACAAAATCATCTCGGCGGTGCCGGGCGATGCCCGGCACCGTGCGGAGATCTCAGGCGGCCTTCTTCTCGGCCTCGATCTGCTTCGTCGCGCCCTTGGGCAGCGTCGTGTCGGCTGCGATCTCGATTCTGCGCGGCTTCATCTCTTCAGGAATCTCGCGCTTGAGATCGATCGTCAGCAGACCATTGACCAGGGCAGCGCCGACGACCTTGACGTGGTCGGCCAGTTCGAAGCGACGCTGGAACGCACGCCCGGCGATGCCGCGATGCAGGTACTGGCTGTTGTCGTCGCCTTTATCGTCGCCAGTCTTCTGACCAGATACCACGAGCATGTTCTGCTCCTGGGTGAGGGTCAGTTCTTCCTGCGAGAAGCCAGCCACCGCCATCGTAATGCGGTAGTCGTCCTCGCCGTTCTTGGCGATGTCATAGGGAGGCCAGTTGTCGATCGTTTCGATGCGGCTCGCGGCATCCAGAGCGTTCAACATCCGGTCGAAGCCGATGCTCGATCGGAACAGGGGAGAAAAGTCGAAAGCGGTTCTCATAGCTATATCCTCCATTGAGCAACATAGGAGGAGCGCCAAGGAAGCGGCGCCCCTTGACTTGCCGACCCGTTGGGCGTCGGCGAAATCGATTTGGTAATTCGCCTTTTTTCCGTCAAGAGCTGTTCGTTAAAATTTGTTCCCTCGGAACGGCAGATGGTTCGCGGGCGTTGATCCCTGGATCACCCCGGAGGGAATCGTACATGCGCACGGCTTTGACAAAGGACGACGTGACTTCAGTGCTCGGTCCAATCGAGGAGGCTACCGTCGCGGAAATCATTGCAACCGGCGCCTCCGCCGAGGAGCTTCGCGAAGCCTGGGCGTGGCTCAATGAAGACGAGGCGTTGATGAGCGAAGGACGGCCGCTGCCCGGGACCCGCGTGGCCGCCTTGATCGGCCTGCTGGAGCCGGATGACGAGGAATAAGGGATCCGAAGCGTGCGATGAAGCCATCGATGGTAGGGTCGGGAGCGCCCGGTACAAAGTTGTAGCGGGAGGAAATGCGGGAGCATTCACGTTTTCGGCCTACGAAAAAATTCCGCCGGCCGAAATCGGAGATTGGCAATCGATCGGATCCGCGCATTGGTCAGCGATCAATTTCGCCGAAGACGATGTCAAGGGATCCGATGATTGCGGCGACATCGGCGATCATGTGACCCCTGGATAGGAAATCCATCGCCTGCAGGTGGGCAAAGGACGGCGCACGTATCTTGCATCGGTAGGGAACATTGCTTCCGTTCGAAACCAGATAGACGCCAAATTCCCCTTTCGGCGCTTCGACGGCGGCGTAGACTTCTCCGGCCGGCACGCGATGGCCTTCGGTATAAAGTTTGAAATGGTGGATGGTCGCTTCCATCGATCGTTTCATCTTGGCGCGCGGTGGCGGTGTGATCTTCTGGTTCGGAATCGCCACAGGCCCTTGGCCTTCAGGTGCGCGCAGCTTTTCCAGGCATTGCTTCATGATCCGGACCGACTGGCGCATTTCCTCCATGCGAACCAGGTAACGATCGTAACAGTCTCCGTTCTTGCCGACGGGAATATCGAAATCCATCTCGGGATAGCATTCGTATGGCTGTGCCTTGCGCAGGTCCCATGGCGCCCCGGATCCGCGTACCATTACGCCGGAGAAGCCCCAGGCCCAGGCGTCATCGAGGCCAATCGCGCCAACATCGACATTGCGTTGCTTGAAAATACGACTGTTGGTGAGCAGGCCGTCAAGATTGTCGCAGACCTTGAGGAACGGGTCGCAAAAATCCCGGATGTCGTCAAGAAGCGCGGCAGGCAGGTCCTGGTGCACGCCTCCAATCCTGAAATAATTCGCATGCATACGGGCGCCGGAGGCGCGCTCGTAGAAGACCATCAACTTCTCACGCTCCGCGAAACCCCAGAGCGGCGGCGTCAGGGCGCCTATGTCCATGGCCTGGGTCGTGACGTTGAGGAGATGCGACAGAAGCCGGCCGATTTCGCAAAACAGAACGCGGATAAGTTGCCCACGCCTTGGCACCGATATTTGGAGCAATTTCTCGGCGGCGAGGCAGAAGGCATGCTCCTGATTCATCGGCGCGACGTAATCCAACCGGTCGAAATAAGGCAGGGCCTGCAGATAGTTCTTGTACTCTATGAGCTTTTCAGTGCCGCGATGGAGCAGGCCGATATGTGGATCGGCACGGTCGACGATCTCGCCATCCAGTTCCAGCACCAACCGCAGAACCCCGTGAGCCGACGGATGCTGCGGTCCGAAATTGATGGTGAAGTTGCGAACAGCGGCTTCGGCCATGGCGGCTCTCGGCGATATCTGCGTTTCATTGCTTCACGGCGCGACCGCATCGTTCCGGGTGCCGATCAAGTTGTGGTCTGGATGATCAGGGTCAGCGTGCCATCGCCATCGATGTTGGCGGCCACGACCTGTGAAGAGTTGAGCCCGTTCGCCCTCAGCGCCGTTGTTGCCTGGGGCGATGCATCGATGGAGTTCTGCAGCCGCAGCAGATCTCCCGCACTGGTCTGGGTGATCACGGCTTCCGCCTGCGCTTTGATTTCCGCAGGCAGATCCTCGACGGCGACAACGGCAATATTAGTGAAATTCTGGTCAGCAGCCCCTTGCCCGGGCTGCGGTATCTGGTCCGGCTGGGGCTCCAAGGGTGTCATCTGAGGAACAGGCGTTATCCGGGGAACCTGCGGGCTGATGGCTTGCCCGTAGAGGGACTGCGTGAGGGCCGCTCCGGAAAGCGCGGCAACTATCATCAACATCCGCATCGTCGTTCCCTGGATTATTTCGAAACGTCGAAGACAACCCGTGTGCCGGGCGATGGTTCCGTACGCACGACGGCCGCTGGGCAATTTCAGTCGTTTCCAATTGTTCAATCGTTTCCGCTTGCTGCCAATTTGGCCTTGCTCGGGCGCCAAGCCGCTCCAGTTAAATCCAGCGAACCGAGGCTGGAGACTGGGTGATGGACAACAAGACCGCCGCGACGACGCAGGTGATCAGCCTCGAACGGATCGACCTCATGAACCGCTACTGGCGCGCCGCGAATTACATCTCGGTTGGCCAGATCTATCTGCTCGACAATCCGCTGCTGCGCCAACCCTTGAAGGCCGAGCATGTGAAGCCGCGGCTGCTTGGCCATTGGGGCACGACGCCGGGGCTCAATTTCGTCTACCTGCATCTCAACCGGATTATCCGCGAGCGTGATCTCGATGTGCTGTTTATCTGCGGCCCAGGACATGGCGGTCCGGCAATGGTCGCCAGCACCTGGCTCGAGGGCACTTATAGCGAGATCTACCCCGATATTGGTCAAGGCGAAGACGGCCTGAGAAAACTGTTCCGGCAGTTTTCCTTTCCAGGTGGGGTGCCAAGTCACGCGGCGCCAGAAACGCCCGGCTCCATTCATGAGGGTGGAGAGCTCGGATATGCGCTGGTCCATGCTTTCGGCGCCGCATTCGACAATCCGGATCTGACAGTCGCCTGCATCGTCGGCGATGGCGAAGCCGAGACCGGTCCACTCGCCGCGGCGTGGCATTCAAACAAGTTCCTGAACCCGGCGTCGGACGGCGCCGTCCTGCCGATCCTGCACCTCAATGGCTACAAGATCGCCAACCCGACGATCCTCGGCCGCATGGACGACGAGGAGCTGCGCGACCTCTTTACCGGCTACGGCTACGAACCGTTCTTTGTCGAAGGCCATGAGCCGGTTGCCATGCACCAGGCGATGGCCGGGACGCTCGACACGGTGTTCGATCGGATCCATTCCATTCAAGGGCAAGCCCGACGTTCAGGATGGCATGGCGAACGCCCACGATGGCCGATGGTCGTCCTGCGCAGCCCGAAGGGCTGGACTGGGCCGAAAGAGGTCGATGGCGAAAAAGTCGAGGGTTTCTGGCGCTCGCACCAAGTGCCGGTATCGAACGCCCGCGGCAATGACGAGCACCGCAAGATCCTCGAAACCTGGATGCGAAGCTACGAACCGGAACAACTGTTCGATAAGGATGGACATCTGCTGCCGGAACTCGCGGCCCTTGCCCCAGCTGGAACAAGGCGCATGGGCGCAACTCCACATGCCAATGGCGGGCTGTTGAAGCGCGACCTTGTGCTACCGGACTGGAAAAGCCTGGCACTCGAAGTGCCTCGGCCCGGCGGCGTCGTTGCCGAAGCGACACGGACTTGCGGTGGCTATCTTCGCGAGGTCTTTCGACTTAACGCCAAAGCACGGAATTTCCGGCTGGTAGGACCGGACGAGACGTCTTCCAATCGCCTTGACGCAGTGTTCGAGGCCACGGATCGGATATGGATGGAGCGCATCGAACCTTACGACGTCCATCTTTCCCGCGACGGCCGCGTCATGGAAGTGCTGAGCGAGCATCTCTGCCAGGGATGGCTGGAAGGTTATCTGCTCACCGGCCGACACGGTCTGTTCTCATGCTATGAGGCGTTCATTCACATCGTCGATTCCATGGTCAACCAGCATGCCAAATGGTTGAAAACTTCTGGCGAGCTTGCCTGGCGCAAGCCGATCGCCTCGCTCAATTACCTGCTGACCTCTCATGTATGGCGGCAGGATCACAATGGCTTCAGCCATCAGGACCCCGGCTTTGCCGACTTTGTCGCCAACAAGAAGGCTGACACGGTCAGGCTCTATTTCCCGCCGGATGCCAACACGCTGCTGTGGATTACCGACCATTGCCTGAGAACCTACAACCGCATCAATGTCATCACCGCCGGCAAGCAGCGGGCGCCGCAATGGCTGTCCATCGAAGACGCTGAAGCGCACTGCAAGGCCGGCGCAGGTATCTGGGAATGGGCCGGCACTGTTTCGAAAGGCGAGGAGCCGGATGTGGTGCTGGCCTGTGCCGGCGATGTTCCGACGCTGGAAACGCTGGCTGCGACGGACCTTCTTCGCTCCGCAATTCCCGATCTGAAAATCCGCGTCGTCAATGTCGTCGACCTGATGACGTTGCAGTCGAACACCGAACATCCTCACGGCCTCACCGACCAGGCTTTCGATGCGCTGTTCACGAAGACAACGCCGGTCATCTTCGCCTATCATGGCTATCCCTATCTCATCCATCGCCTGACCTACCGTCGTGCCAACCATGACAACATGCATGTGCACGGCTTTCGCGAGGAGGGCACCACGACGACGCCGTTCGACATGGTGGTGCTCAACGAACTCGATCGCTACCACCTCGCACTTGCCGCGATCGCACGCGTGCCGGGCTTGGCCGAACGGGCGGAAAGCCTCGCCGCGGACCTTGACGGCAGGCTGGCAAGGCACAAGGCCTATGTCCGCGAGTACGGCGAAGACATGCCCGAGATCCAGAAATGGAGTTGGCCGGCTGCGAGCGGGGGAAAGGCTGGTCGATGAGCCAATCGATCCTGGCGCTGAATGCCGGTTCGTCCAGTGTCAAGTTCGCCCTATACGATCTTGCCTCGCCAGACGGCCAGCAGCTCGTTTCGCGCGGCACTCTGGATTTGGGCGACGCGCCCAGGCTCACGGCGAAAGCGGCCGATGGAACAGTGCAGTGCGACAGGCAGTTCACCGCGGACGATCCGCATGAGGCGGGCATAGGCGAAATACTGAGTTTGGTGCAGGGGGAACTTGGTGGAAAAAAGCTGATCTGCGCCGGCCACCGTATCGTGCATGGCGGAAAGGAGTTCAGCAAACCTGTCCGTCTGACGCCCGCCACCATCGAGGCATTGGACAGGCTGACCGCACTCGCGCCTTTGCACCAGCCTCGCAGTATCGCGCCGGTTCGCGCGATAGCTGCATTGCAACCGGATCTGCCACAGGTCGGATGTTTCGACACCGCGTTTCACCAAACGATCGAGCCGCTGGTGCGGCGCTTTGCCATTCCGCAAGAATATGAACGGGAGGGACTGCGGCGCTACGGATTTCATGGCCTCTCCTACGAATATATCGCCAGGCGGCTGAGCGAGATATCGCCCGCGCTCGCGGCGAAGCGGACAATCGTCGCTCATCTCGGAAACGGGGCAAGCCTCTGCGCTCTGCGCGAGGGCAAAAGCGTCGATACCACCATGGGCTTTTCGGCACTGGACGGTCTTGTCATGGGCACTCGGTGCGGCGCCATCGACCCCGGGGTGCTGTTGTACCTCCTGCTGGAGAGAGGCATGGCAGCGGACGAGTTGCAGACAACGCTCTATGAGAAATCCGGACTGCTCGGTGTATCCGGCATTTCGGGCGACATGCGCACGCTGGAGGCAAGCAGTGATGCTCGCGCTCACGAGGCGATTGAGCTTTTCGCCTTCCGTGCCGCGAGGGAAGCAGCCGCGCTCGCAAACACCATGGGTGGTCTCGAATGTCTCGTATTCACCGCCGGCATCGGCGAACGCTCATCGTCCATCCGCAAGACGATCTGCGATAAATTGACTTGGCTCGGCATGGCGCTCGACGAGGCGGCCAATGACATCCATGCAAAGATCATAAGCCGTCCCGACAGCAAGGTGGAAGTGCGCGTGGTTGCAACCGACGAGGAGAACGTCATCGCGCGCCACAGCCGCGCGGTGATGCAGGTCTAAGGACCCGCGACTCAGTTGCGCGAGCTGGAGTCCTGTTCAACCTTGGTTGCGCTCGAGTGAACGTCCGGCCGATCCACCCGAAAGGTCAGGTAAGAAGTCATTCTTTTGAAGCGTCGGGAAAGCGCACCACCAATTTTTGCTCCGCCGCCGCCCAGGAATGTAGATGGTATCGCCGCAGCAAAAGGATGCTCGCGCCGAATATCAACAGACCCACGATCACGCTGAGCGGGATCGCCGGGCCGATCACCGATGTCACGACCACGCTGGAAAAAACCCCGGCGATGGCACTGCTGATCACGCTCACCATTCCTGCGGCAGTCACGAAGAACTGCCATGGCGAAGATCTAAGACCCTTGTCGACGCGCACGGCCGACTGATCGTCATGGGTGGAATGGATCAGATAGTACTCCATGACGGGCGCATGCTCGACGTAATAATGCCTTATCCGGGCCATCCCGCGCGCATGCACCATATCCTCGATGGCGACTTGCACCGCACGCACGAAAGTGACCAAACCCAGGAAATAAAGGCAAGGGAGCAAAATCAGGCTGAACAGCACGAACGGCCCTCCCATGCGGGTGACCTGGGCGACGAAGCCGAGGGCGATCGCGGCGCTCGAAACGGTGGTCAGGAACAGGTTCGCACGCTGGCTCGCTTCCTGAATCGTGGCCGCCCGTGCGGTCTGCAGAACAAAATGCTCTGTGGTCATGATCTGCAGGATTTGGGGATCGCTTTCATCCACCTTCGCCACCGTAGCCTCCTGGATGCCGCGCGGCGACGTCCCTTCAGAAGGAGGTCCCTATCGCTCCGATCAGAAGTCCCTATCGCTCCGATCAGAAGAAGTGACGCCGACCCAGCAGCGCATGTTGTCGGCCGGCCATGCACCAAGACGATCGGCCGCCCAGCCGCGGGGCCGATCTCTTCATGGGTGATGTGGAGATCTCGGGTTCCGATCTTGCCAATCATGATTTGACCCAACGTCGCGCCGTTTGGATCGGTTCCAAATCCAAGATTGACCTGCCGCGCATATGGCAGGCGGAGAGGGAACTCCGGCTTGCTGTCAGGAGTTCGGCCTGGAAGCGGAGCCCTTGGCAATGACGGGTGGTCGCTCCTCCAGGCGGCTTCGAGGACCTTGCCTGGCTTCCAAAAACAGCGATCGAGTTGAACCTTCCGCCATCTCAGCTGTTTGGTCACATGCCCCGGCTCTCCGCATGCCCATAGCTCGCGGTGAGGGGGAGAAAAAGCTGACACGGGAGTACGATGATGGCGACCATGAAAGCCGTTCGCATCCACGAATTTGGCGGACCGGACGTTCTCTCACTCGAGGACGCTCCGTTTCCGCAGCCGCACGACGATGAGGTCTTGCTGAAGGTCCATGCCAGCAGCGTCAATCCGGTTGATTACAAAATCAGATCCGGAGGCGGAAAGAAGGACCAACTGCCGATGACGCTTGGCCGTGACGTTTCCGGCACCGTCGAACTCTGCGGCACGAGGGCGCACACGCTCAAAAAAGGCGATCCGTTCTATGCGATGCTGGGACCGGATCGCGGTGGCCAAGCTGAATATGTTGTGGTGAAGGCAATCGAAATGGCCGCCAAGCCACAGTCCGTGGACCACCTGCATGCGGCGGCGGTGCCGCTTGCAGCGCTCACCGCCTGGCAGGGGCTTTTCGACCATGGTGCACTGACGGCCGGGCAGCGCGTCCTGATCCATGGCGGGGCTGGCGGGGTCGGCCATTTTGCTGTCCAGCTGGCAAAGGCAAAGGGCGCGTTCGTTGCGACCACCGTTTCCGGCAAGGATATCGAATTCGCGCGCTCGCTGGGCGCCGATCAGGCCATCGATTACAAAAACGAGCGGTTCGAGGATATTGTCGGCAAGGTTGATCTCGTCTTCGATCTGGTCGCTGGCGAGACGCAGGATCGCTCCTGGGCCGTCGTAAAGCCTGGCGGGATAATCGTGTCGACGCTGGCGGAACCGTCTATTGAGAGCGCACGCAAAGCCGGCGCCAGCGGCATTCATTACATGGCGAAGCCGAATGCAGCCCAGCTTGGCGAAATCGGCCGCCTGATTGACGAGGGCAAGGTGCGGCCGCACGTCGACGCGACCTTTCCGCTGCAGGAGGCCGCTGCCGCCGAAGCCTGGCTGGAAAACAAGCATGTGCGCGGAAAGATCGTGCTCGAAGTTGCGTCCTGATTTCGAGGCCAGATGTAGCCTGGGCTGTCCTTCACAAGCGCCTCAGTCTTCTGGCTCGTCCTGGTTGCCCTCCTTCTTCACAACGGCTACCTGCCGGAATCGACCGCTCTCGATCCTATGCAAGGCCGTAACCGCGGCGCGATTATCGCCGTTGGCATCCCAGGAAATCTTTTGTTCGTACGCAATCCCCTGGCGATGTATCCCACGCAGCGCGTCCGCGACGCGATCCCGGGTCGGGTCGCCGTTGTTGGAGGCGACCCGGATGGCATCGATCAACGTCGCCGCGGCGTCAAAGGCATTGACGGCATAATTCCTGATCCGTCCGAAACGCCGCTCGTATCGATCGGCCATTTCCAGCGATCCGGCAATTTCACCCAGTTGCGGACATGCTGAAAGAACGAGGACGCCTTCACCCTGCTCGGCGGCGGCTGCGGCCGGCTCAAGAAAATTTCCGACGTCCCAGCAACCATCGCCGGTGGCGAACAGGCGATCATCCTGCCGGGTCCGCATTTCCTTCACCAGAGGGGCACCCTCGAAGGTCCCGCCATAGAAGATGGCGCTCGCTTCCCGAGGCAAGGAGGCCACGAGGTCCGCGAAATTTCTTTCGCCTTCCTGAACTGTGTGCCGCCGCAGAACAGAGCCGCCGGCAGCTTCAAATGCGGCGGCGAACTCCTTGCTCATGCTCCTTCCATAGACGGTGTCGGTCTGGATGACGACAACAGTTTTCTTGCCCAACTGGCGGACCATGTATTGGGCGATGGCGAGCCCTGTCGCATCGTCACTGTTGGTGAAACGGTAAACGTTGCTCCATCCGGAGTGCGTTAGTGCCGGGTTGGAGACGATCGGACCGATCAACGGCAGACCGGCCGCGGCATAGAGAGGCGCGACGTGCAAGGTAACATTGCTGTTGTAATGGCCGATCGCCGCGACGGCAGCGGCATTGCGAACGAATTCCTTCACGACCCGCTCGCCGTCTTCCTCGCGACCTTTGTCGTCGAGGACGACCGCTTCGATCCGGTGGCCGTTGATGCCACCGGCCTCGTTCGCGCCATCGACAGCGAGCTGGATGGCGTTGGCCATTTCGCGACCGAGCGTCTCGCCCATCCCGCCGAGCGGCACGCCGACGCCAATCTTCAGTGGTGTGTCGGTCAAAGCGGTCAACTCTCGTCGGCCCGGCCTGCGTACCGAGCGACCGCCCCGGCCAGGCGACGAGGCGCCTTTGTATGGTCGGCAAGAATATGGTCAGGCAATGCCTCTCCTGGCACTATGTCCTGTCTCATGGGCTGTCGCCTCTGTGGTGGCGCGTTTGTCGGTCTAACCGAAGTACGGCGTTTATGTTCCCATCCGACTTCATGGCAACATTGCCGCATCGATCGTGATGATTTCGAACGCCGGGGATTGCGCAGGGTTGCGATTCCCGGCGGTTTTCGGCTGCGTGCTCGAGGGTCACCATTTTGTGAGCAGTCCGCGCCTGCGGAACCTTTGTCACGTCGCAGCCGTTAGGCGCTCGATCCAAAAATGAATGAAAACCGGCGAGGGGATGCCGCAGGTCTTTTCCAGCAATGCCAACGGGATTGCCCGCTTCATACTGTGGGGACTTTGTTTCTTCGCGATTTTCGCGGCCATCGGCGGCACGGCACTTTTGCGTTCGGGGTTTATCACCGGTGTTGGCCGTCCCGTGGCACAGGCAGTCCCGTTCAGTCACAAGCACCACGTCGGCGATATCGGGCTGGACTGCCGCTATTGCCACAATGGCGTCGAGACATCGGCGTCCGCGGGATTGCCCGCGACCGAGGTGTGCATGACCTGCCACTCGCAGATATTCACCAATGCCGACATGCTGGCGCCGGTGCGCGCAAGCCTTGCCTCAGGACAGCCGCTGCAATGGCAGCGCGTCAATTCGGTGCCGGACTTCGTCTACTTCAACCACTCCATCCACATCGCCAAGGGCGTCGCCTGCGAGACCTGCCACGGCGATGTCGACGACATGCCGCTGATGCAGCGCGCGCATTCTTTGTCGATGGAATGGTGCCTGGGCTGTCATCGCGATCCCGGTCCCAATCTCCGTCCGCCGCAGGACGTTTTCCTGCTGCACTGGAATCCGCCGCAGGACATCGAACAGGTCAGGCGTTCCCTGATCAGCATTCTTGATATCCACCCCGAGACGATGACGGATTGCTATGTCTGCCATCGCTGACATCAAGCCAGTCTCGGTCTCCGATCTAGCGGCATTGCGGCGAGCTGCGACGGGACGCGAGCCGTGGCGGAGCCTGGATGAACTGGCCGATACGGCCGAGTTCCGGCGCTTCGTCGAGGCGGAATTTCCGGCCATCGCCGAACGCCTGCCGTTCGGCCTCGACCGACGCACCTTATTGAAGCTGATGGGCGCGTCACTCTCGCTGGCCGGTCTGACCGCCTGCAGCGAGGCCGAACGCATCGTGCCTTACGTGCGCCAGCCGGAAGACATTATTCCCGGAAAGCCGCTCTATTATGCGACGGCCCTTTCCAACGATGGCTACGGCATCGGCGCGCTTGTCGAGAGCCATGAAGGGCGGCCGACCAAGGTCGAGGGCAATCCGGATCATCCGGCCTCGCGCGGCGCTACCGACGCCATCATGCAGGCGGCGGTGCTGTCGCTATTCGATCCCGAACGGTCTCGCACCCCGCTCAGGCAAGGCGAGCCTGCGAGTTACGGCGACTTTCTCAAAGACATGGCGAAGCTTGCCGGCGGATTGGCCGCTTCGGGCGGGCAAGGTTTGGCACTGCTGATCGAGGCGACAACATCGCCGACGACCAAGGCGCAGATCGGATCGCTCAAGCAGCGCTACCCCAAACTTCGCGTCTTCAGGCACGATCCGCTTGCGGCCAGCGCGAACGAGCAGGCAACGGCCAAACTGTTCGGCAGGCCGCTGACACCGATCTACCATTTCGACCGCGCCGATGTGATCGTCAGCCTTGATGCCGATTTCCTCGGCGAAGGGCCGGGACGTCTGGCCTATGCCCGCGATTTCGCGCAGCGGCGGCGCGTGCGCAAGCCGACGGACATGATGAACCGTCTCTACGTCGTCGAGTCGACGCCCACAATCACGGGTGCGGCGGCGGATCATCGCCGTGCCGTCAGACCGAGTCTGGTGGAAGGCATTGCGGCGGCGATCAAGGCAGCTCTCGAAGGCGGGCACGATGCGGCGAGTTTGCCGTCGCTCGGCATGGAATACGCGCTTGTCGACGATCTCCGCGAGGCCGGCCGCAACGCCCTGGTGGTGCCTGGCGCGCACCAGACGCCGTTCGTGCATGCGGTGGCCTTTGCCATGAATGTCAGGCTCGGAGCCGTCGGCAACACGCTGGATTTCATCGAGCCGCCGCACGCCATGCCGATCGACGGCGATCTTGCCGCGCTTTGCCAGGCCATCACCAGCGGATCGGTCGACAGCGCCATCGTGCTCGGCTCCAATCCCTTGCACACGGCGCCGTCGGACGTCGATGTGCGCAAGGCCTTTTTGAAGCTGAAGCTTCTCGTCCACTGGGGACTCTATCGCGACGAGACCGCATTTCTGGCGCAGTGGCACATTCCCGCCGCGCACGAGTTGGAGAGCTGGAGCGACATCCGTGCCTATGACGGCACGGCCTCGATCGTGCAGCCGCTGATCCAGCCTCTGTTCGGAGGCAAGAGCCTGCATCAACTGCTGGCGGCGCTCGGCGGTGAGTTCGATGCCGATATGCAAGCCCTGGTGCGCCAGACATGGGCTGACATGGACGAGGCAGGCTGGCGAAAGGCATTGCGCGATGGCGTCATACCGAACAGCGTCATTGCTCCTGTCGTCGTCTCGATGCCGGCGGATATCGGCGATCCCGCGCCGCATGCTCCTGTTGCCAATCGGCTGGAGGTCCGCTTCGAGGCCGATCCCTGGCTTCGCGACGGCCGCAACGCCAATTCGCCGTGGCTGCAAGAGTTGCCCCGCCCGCTGAGCAAGCTCGTCTGGGGCAATGCGGCGCTGATCTCGCCGGCGACCGCACAGCGCCTGGGGCTCGAAAACGGGCAAGTGGTCAATCTGGCACGAGGCGGCAAGGATCTCGACGCGCCGGCCTGGATCATGCCCGGACAGCCTGACGACACGGTGACGCTGTCGCTCGGGTTCAGGCGCAAGATCGGTTCGGTCGCCGCGTTGTCCGGTGGCTACGATGCCTTCATTCTGCGTACCACAGAGGCTCCGTGGTTTGCCGATGGCCTCGTGTTGACCGCGCGCGACGGGTCGGCGCGGGTGGTGACGACCCAGCACCATCAGGCGATGGAGGGCAGGGCGATCGTGCGGCACGCGACGCTCGACGCCTTCAGGCAAGATCCGCATTTCGTTCGTGACGGCGTGCCGCCGGCGCCGACGGAATCGCTGTACCGCGACTGGACCTACGACCAGGAAGCCTGGGGCATGTCGATCGACCTCTCGGCCTGCATCGGCTGCATGGCTTGCGTATCGGCCTGCCAGGCCGAGAACAACATCGCGACCGTCGGACCGGATGAAGCCGCCCGCGGTCACGAAATGCATTGGCTGCGCATCGACCGTTACTACGCCGGCGCGGTCGACGACCCCGACACCTTCTTCCAACCCGTGCCTTGCATGCATTGCGAGAAGGCGCCCTGCGAGGCGGTCTGTCCGGTCAACGCGACGATCCACACCCATGACGGCCTGAACGCGCAGGTCTACAACCGCTGCATCGGCACGCGTTACTGTTCGCAGAACTGCCCCTACAAGGTGCGCCGCTTCAATTTCCTCGAGTACCAGGAGTTCGACAAGGACAGCGCCGGGCAACGGCAGGCCGTGCATAATCCTGACGTCACCGTGCGCTCGCGCGGCGTCATGGAAAAATGCACTTATTGCGTCCAGCGCGTCGCCGAAAAGCGCATCCGCGCGCAGATCGAGAACCGCGAAATCGCCGATGGCGAAGTCGTCACCGCTTGCCAGCAGGCATGCCCGACACAGGCCATCATCTTTGGGGACCTCAACAGGAAGGGTTCTCAGGTATCGCGCGAGAAAGCCGCGCCGCATAACTATGCCCTGCTCGAAGAGCTGAACACGCGGCCGCGCACCACCTATCTCGGCAAGATCACCAATCCGAACGCCGGGATCGGCGGCAAGCCAGGCACAGAGACCGGCGATGGCTGAAGCGGTCGCCCTCAGAGCCGGAAAAGCCCAGCCGCAAGCGCCGGTGCTGCGGGGGCGCCATGATTTTCCCGAGATCAGCGGCCGTATCAGCGCGATCGTCCTGCAAGGCAAGCTGCCGCGCTTCTTCTGGGCGGCGTTCTTCGTCTGCTTCGCCTTCGTGCTGCTGTTCCTCTATTCCATCACCTACCTGATCTCGGTCGGCGTGGGCGCTTACGGCGTCAACATTCCTGTCGTCTGGGGCACGATGATTTCCAGCTTCGTCTGGTGGATCGGCATCGGCCATGCCGGCACGCTGATCTCGGCGGTGCTGCTTTTGCTGCGCCAGCCCTGGCGTGCCTCGATCAACCGCTTCGCCGAGGCGATGACGCTGTTTGCCGTGGCGATGGCCGGGCTCTACCCGATCCTGCATCTCGGCCGGCCATGGTTCTTCTACTGGCTGCTGCCCCTGCCCAACACCCATATGCATTGGCCACAATGGCGCAGCCCGCTGGTCTGGGATTTTGCCGCGATTTCCACCTACGCCAGCGTGTCGCTGCTGTTCTGGTACATGGGACTGCTGCCGGATCTCGGCGTGCTGCGCGACTGCGCCAGATCGCGCGCCGGCCAACTCTTCTACGGCATCCTGGCGCTTGGCTGGCGCGGCTCGGCCTACCATTGGGCGCGCTATCGGACCGTCTATTTCCTGATGGCGGCCCTTGCCACACCGCTCGTCGTGTCGGTGCATTCGATCGTCGCGCTCGATTTCACCTATGCCGTCACGCCGGGCTATCACTCGACGATCTTCCCGCCTTACTTCGTCGCCGGCGCGCTGCTCTCCGGCTTTGCCATGGTGCTGACCATCGCCATTCCCTTGCGCTGGGCCTTCGCGGTCGAAGACCTGATCACGTTGCGCCACATGGAGAACGCCGCCAAGCTGATGATCGCGGCCGGCATGATCGTCATCTACGGCTATGCGTCGGAATCATTCTTCGCCTGGTATTCCGGGCAGCCTTATGAGCGCGCGATGATGGCCCAGCGCGCAGTCGGTCCTTACGCGCCATTGTTCTGGATCATGCTGTTTTGCAATTGCATCGTGCTGCAGCTGCTCTGGCTGCGCCGCGTGCGGCTCAACATGCCGGTTTTGTTTTCGATCGCGCTGGTCATCAACATCGGCATGTGGCTGGAGCGCTATGTCATCGTGGTAACAGGTCCGAGCCGTGACTACCTGCCGTCGTCCTGGGGCGAGCAGTCTCTGACCTGGCTCGATTTCGGCATCCTGTTCGGTTCGGTCGGTACCTTTTTCGCGCTGGTCTTCCTCTTCATCCGCATCCTGCCGGCGATCACCATCTTCGAGGTCGAGGAATTGGTCGAAGAGAAAAGCGGGGCCGCATGAGCCTCCATGGCGTCATCGCGGCTTTCGCCGATCCCGATGCGCTGACGCAGGCGGCGCGCACGATGCGCGACAAGGGTTACCGGCGCATGGATGCGTTCTCGCCCTTCGAGGTGCGCGGCCTTGCCGAAATTTTGGGCATGCCAAGGACGCGGCTGCCATGGGCGGTGCTGGCGGGCGGCATTGCCGGCGGGCTGCTGGTTTATGCACTGATCCTCTATTCGGTCGAGATCGACTATCCCGTCAATGTCGGCGGCCGGCCGCTGCATTCCTGGCCGCCTTTCATGGTGATCGCCTTCGAGGCAGCCATACTGGGCGCGGCCCTGGCCGGCTTCGTCGGCATGCTCCGCGCGAACAGTTTGCCGCAATATTACCATCCGGTGTTCAACGCCAAAACTTTCACCTACGCGCAGGGCGGCAAGTTCTACCTTCTCGTCGAAGCCGCCGATCCGAAATACCGCAAGGGCATCACCAGGCGGCAGCTGACCCGGCTTGGCGCGGAGACAGTCGAGGATGTGGAGGCATGAGATGGCGGACGCCGTTCTTGCCATTCATCCTGCTGCTCGCTGGCTGCAAACAGGACATGGCCGACCAGCCGCGCTACAATCCGCTCGAGGCCAGCAAGCAATTCGCCGACGGCATGTCGGCCCGGACGCCGGTCGATGGCAGCGTGGCGCGCGACACCGACCTCGCGGCAACGCCGGACCGATTTCCGTACCCGGTCACCACAGCGTTTCTCCAGCGCGGGCAGCAACGCTTCGACATCTTCTGCTCGCCCTGCCATGGCCGCACCGGCGACGGTCATGGGATGGTGGTCCAGCGCGGTTTCCCGGCACCGCCGAGCTATCATCGGGACGCGCTGCGCAAGGCACCCGATCGCCATTTCTACGACGTGATCACCAACGGCTATGGCGCGATGTATTCCTATGCCGCGCGGGTGCCATCGACGGATCGATGGGCGATCGTCGCCTATATCAGGGCCTTGCAATATTCACGCTACGCACCTGGCAAGGCGCTGCCGGATACGCTTCGCGCGAAACTCGATGCGGAGGCCGCGCGATGAGGCATTTCGCATGGCCCGATGGTGTTTTTGCTCCGATGGTTGTTGCGGCCGCCGCGGGACTTCTGCTTTGCGGCATCGGGCTTTTTCACAATCCGCAGACAGCGCTTGCCGGCTGGCTGACTGCAGCGCTGTTCCTGCTCGGACTGCCGCTTGGCGCGATGACTGTTCTGATGGTTCATGGCCTGACCGGCGGTCGTTGGGGCGACGCGCTGCGTCCGCCCCTGCGCGCCATCGTCGCGACGCTGCCGCTGGCGCTGTTGTTGTTTCTACCTGTCCTCACCCGGCTCGATCTGGTCTTTCCCTGGGTGGGAGCGGACCCTGCGATGCTGCCGGAAGCGGTGCGACAAAAGCTTGCCTATCTCAACGTGCCATTCTTCATCGGTCGTTTCCTGGCGTGTGCACTGGCGTGGCTGGTGCTCGCTTGGCTCGTCATCGGCTGGACAGCGCCTGATGGCGACAGATCGAGACAGGGGAACACCACCGGCTATGCGATCGGGCTCATTGTCCACGGCCTGGCAGCAACGGTGCTTGCCATCGACTGGATGCTGTCAATCGAGCCGGAGTTCACGTCGACCATCTACGCGCTGCTCGAAGCCGCTGCCGAAGTCGTCGGCGCGTGTGCATTGGCTCTGGTGGTGTTGGCAGCCAGCCGCGCGATCGAGACGATGCCCGGTGGCGAGGAGGACGTGGCGCTTGGCGAAGACGTCGCCAACATGCTGTTCGGCTTCATGCTTATGTGGACGTACCTGTCCTTCATGCAGTGGCTGATCGTCTGGGCCGGCGACCTGCCGGAAGAAATCCACTGGTACGTCCTTCGTGGCCGGAACGGCTGGCAATATCTGCTCTGGCTGCTGATCGCGCTGCAGTTCGTGGTGCCCTTCTTCGCCTTCCTCATACGCTCGGTCAAACGCAGCCATCGCGGCCTGCTGGGGCTTGGCGCGGTCGTTCTTGCCGGACATTTCCTTGATGTCGTCTGGCGCGTTCGCCCGTCGCTGTCGGCAGCCGGCGCGCAGGTGTCCTGGCCGGACCTGGCGGCGTTTGCAGGGGCGGGTGGCGCGTGGTGCGCGTGTTTCCTCTACCTCTGGGAGAGGCCAGACCGCATTGCTGTGTGGCGCAGGAGGCTGGTCCGTGGCTAAGGCCTCGCATCCTGAAACGCGTGATGTCTGGCCACGCGCCCTGCTGCTCTTCGGGGTCGCGCTGGTGGTCTTCCTGGCGCTTGCGGCGCTGGCGCTGAAGCTGATTTTCGACACGGCTCCATACTGGCCCTTGGTGAATGCCGAGAAGACCAGCCAAGCAGGTCCCGCATTACAGCGCTTGCCGGGAGCCGATCTCGCGGCGTTCCGCAAGCGGGAAGATGAGGAACTCGGCAGGCTTGCCTGGGTTGATCGCGGTGCCGGCATAGCGCGCATTCCAATCGAAGACGCGATGAAGCTGGTTGCGGCGCAAGGTCTGCCGGACTGGGCAGGCGCGGCCGCTTCGCCAGGTCAGGATTGCGGCTTGCTCGAAGGCCAGGTCCCACGCGCGCCACCGGCCAGCGATTGCCACGCCGGATCATTCACCGCGCAGCCAAACGACAAGGCGCCCCAGCCGAGCCAAGCCGCACCGGCCCCGGGGGCGAGCCCATGACGCGTTTGGGGCTGCTGATATTTTTGTTGCTTCTTTCAGCTGCCGCCAGCGCTTCGGCGCGGCCGTCTTTCGAACCGAAAATCGGCGCCCAGCTCGATCTCGATCGGGTTTTTCAAGACAGCTCCGGCAAGCAGGCGCCGTTGTCGACCATTCTCGACGGTCGGCCGGCGCTCGTCATCTTCGGCTATGACAAATGTCCCAACCTGTGCGGTGTCACCCAGCAGGCGGTGGCCTCGGATCTGAACAAGACCGGCCTGGATCCTTCCACCTATCACGCGCTTTTCGTCTCGATAGATCCTTCCGAGGCGGTTGCAGACGCGGCCTCCGTCCGGAGCGAGGTCGCGCAGTCCGCCGGTGAAGCCGGCCTGTCGGCCTGGCGTTTTCTGACCAGTGCCGATGGCGGCGGTGCCGACCTTGCATCGGAGGCCGGCATCACCTTCGACCGACGTGACCGCATCGCCCAATACGTCCATCCGATCGCCGTCATCGCGCTGACGCCGCAAGGGCGGATCGCACAGGTGCTGCCGGCGCTGACTTTCGAGCCGCGCGATTTGAGGCTTGCTCTGGTCGAGGCGTCGGCGGGGCGGCTGGGATCGATCGCCGACCATGTCTTCCTGCTCTGCGCCGGCTTCGATAGCTCCAAAGGGCAGTACACCTCGACGATACAGGCGGCTCTAAAGATAGCGGGACTGGCAACGCTGCTGGGGCTCTGTGCGAGCCTTTTCATGCTGACGCGGGGGAGGCGGGTTTGAGCTTCGGCATCCCCTTCACGCCACCCGAGGCCTCGTCGATCGCCGGCAGCATCGACATGTTGTTTTACACCTTGCTGGCATTCACCGCGGCCTTGGGGATCTTCCTGGCGAGCCTCGTCGTCTTCTATGCCATCAAATATCGCGCCGGCTCCAAGGCGGAACGAACCGGCGAGCGCGCGCGCAGCCTGCCCCTGGAAGTGGCCTGGACAGTAGTGAGCCTGCTGATCGCTTTCGCCATCTTCGGGTGGGGCGCCGTGCTGTTCCTGCGCCGCGAACATCCGCCGCTCGACGCGCTCGAAATCGCCGGCCTCGGCAAGCAATGGATGTGGGAGTTCCGCCATCCCGGCGGCCAGCGCGAGATCAACGAACTGCATGTGCCGGTCGGAAAGACGGTGATCGTCTCGCTGGCATCGCAGGATGTCATCCACTCGTTCTTCGTGCCGGCCTTTCGGGTCAAGCAGGACGCCGTGCCGGGGCGCACCACCCATGTCTGGTTCATAGCTGACGAGCCGGGGCGCTATCATCTGTTCTGCGCGCAATATTGCGGCACGCAGCATTCGGAAATGGGTGGCTGGGTAACGGCGATGCCGCCGGAAGATTATGCGGCGTGGCTGGGAAACCAGGGCAAGGGCGACACGCTCGCGGCCGATGGTGAAAAACTGTTTCGGGCGCTCGGCTGTTCCGGCTGCCATGAAAAGTCCAGCAAGGTGAGGGCTCCGGATCTTGCCGGCATCTTCGGACGGCCGGTGGCGTTGGACAACCAGCAGACAGTCGTCGCCGACGAACGCTATCTGCGCGATTCCATCATAGAGCCGAAGAAGGAAATCGCCGCCGGTTACGATCCGGTGATGCCGAGCTTCGATGGAATCGTCGACGAGGGCGAGATGCAGATGCTGCTCGCCTATCTCAAATCGCTTTCACCGCGGGCGGCAACCAGGAACGAGGCGACCCAATGAGCACCGAAGCGCTGAGGCCTTCGAGCTATCTTGGCGAGGGCGCCGGTCCCGCCGCATGGCTGTTGACCACCGACCACAAGCGCGTCGCCTGGCTCTATTTGATGTCGCTTACGGCTTTCTTCTTCCTCGGCGGCGCCTTTGCCGTGCTGATGCGCGTGGAACTTGCCACGCCTGCCGGCGACCTCGTTTCCGACGATACCTACAACCGATTGTTCTCCCTGCACGGCATCATCATGGTGTGGTTTTTCCTGGTGCCGTCGATTCCGGCGACATTAGGCAATTTCCTTTTGCCACTGATGATCGGCGCGCGCGATCTCGCCTTCCCGCGCTTCAACCTCGCCAGCTGGTATGTGTTCATCCTCGGCAGTGCCTTTGCCCTGGCCTCGGTGCTCGCCGGCGGCGTCGACACGGGCTGGACGTTCTACACGCCGCTCTCGACGCTCTACGCCAACGGCTTCGTCTCCATGGCGGCCCTTGGCGTCTTTATCGTCGGTTTCTCGACGATCATGACCGGCATCAATTTCATCGTCACCATCCACACGTTGCGCGCGCCGGGACTGACCTGGTTCCGGCTGCCGATCTTCGTCTGGACGATGTACGCCACCGCGCTGGTGATGGTGCTGGCAACGCCCGTGCTGGCCGCCTCGCTGATCCTGATCGTGCTTGAACGGGTGTTCGGCATCGGCATCTTCAACCCGGCGCTCGGCGGCGACCCGCTGCTGTTCCAGCATCTGTTCTGGTTCTATTCGCACCCGGCCGTCTACATCATGATTTTGCCAGGCATGGGCGTGGTCTCGGAGGTGCTGCCCTGCTTCAGCCGCCGGCCGCTGTTCGGCTACAAGGCCGTTGCCCTGTCCTCAATGGCAATCGCGGTGTTCGGCTTCCTCGTCTGGGGCCACCACATGTTCGTCTCCGGCCAATCGGCCTATGCCGGGGTGCTGTTCTCTTTCCTGTCGTTCTGCGTCGCCATCCCCTCAGCTATAAAAGTGTTCAACTGGAGCCTGACGCTGCGCAAGGGCGAGATCACCTTCGAGACGCCGATGCTTTACGCGCTGTTCTTCCTGGCGCTGTTCACCTTCGGCGGGCTGGGTGGTCTGTTCCTGGCGGCCCTCGCCATCGATGTCCACGTCCACGACACCTACTTCGTCGTGGCGCATTTCCACTACATCATGGTTGGCGGCATGGTGACGGCCTACATGGCGGGGCTGCATTTCTGGTGGCCGAAACTGACCGGCCGCATGTATTCCGAGACGTGGGGGCGGATCGCGGCGACCGTCACCTTCCTCGGCTTCAACCTGACCTTCTTCCCGCAATTCGTGCTCGGTTTTATCGGCATGCCGCGGCGGTATCATACCTATCCGCCCGAATTTCAATTCTGGCATGTCCTGTCGTCGGCCGGCGCGGTGGTGCTGGCGTTTGGCTACCTGATGCCGTTGTTCTATCTCGGCTGGTCGATGTTTCGAGGTGCGCGAGCGCCCGCCAATCCGTGGGGCGCGACCGGGCTCGAATGGCAGACGGCTTCACCACCGCCACCGCATAATTTCGACACCATGCCGAGCGTCAGCCGGCCCGCTTATGACTATGCGATGAAGGGGTTGCAGCACGAGACGTTCAGTCCGCACAAGGACGAAGCCTGATGCGTTCATCCACCGAAAGTGTCGCCTTCGATACAAAGGCCCGCGAGAAGGCCGCCGACACGTTCGGCATGTGGGTGTTCATCGGGTCCGAGGCGATGCTGTTCGGCGCGATCCTGCTGGTGTTCCTGATCGCAAGGATCAGCTACGACACGGCTTTTGCCGCTGCTTCACAACGCCTGTCGCTGCCGCTCGGCACGCTGAACACGGCCGTTCTTTTGACCAGCAGCTTTGCAATGGTGCTTGCTCACATGTTCACGGCCAGCCGGCGTTGGCGCCCGGCTGTCTGGGCATTGATCTGCACGAGCCTGCTTGGAATTGTTTTTCTATTCGTCAAGGCCGTCGAGTACGGCAGGGAATTCAAGGAGGGCCTGGCGCCGGTTCTTGGTGCGCCGTTCAGTTTCACAGGCCCCGATCCGACCCACGCCGAGTTCTTCTTCGCGCTTTATTTCGCCATGACATCGCTGCATGCGCTGCACCTGATATGTGGCATCGCCGTGATCGCCGGCATGCTGCTGCTTTGGCCAGGAACCACGGAGGCCAGCCGCACCCACCGTGTCCAGGCAATCGGGCTTTACTGGCATTTCGTCGATATCGTCTGGGTCTTCCTGTTTCCCGTTCTCTATCTGATCAACCGATGAGCCACATCCGCAAACTTATAGTCGCTTATCTCGGGCTGCTGGCCTTGCTGGCTTTGACGGTGGGCTCGTCGTTCCTCGACCTCGGCGGATTGAACTCCGCGCTCAACCTGGCGATCGCCGCGGCCAAGGCCGCGATCATCGCCACTCTGTTCATGCACCTGACCAGCGAGGGCATCTTGCCCCGGCTGGCGGTGGCGGCGACAGGCCTGTGGCTAGCCGTTCTGTTTGGCTTGACGTTGATCGGACAATAAGGCCGAGCCTGGCCGCGTTTGGACATAGGTCATCGCCTCGCGCGCTGAGTTGGCTTGAGCGCCGCTTTTGAGGCCCTGCCTTGGCGAGATAAACACCTAGCGACTTTTTAGAACGGCCTTCGCTACCGGTCAGGATTCGGCGACCGGAGCCTTCCGGTTGACTGGCTTATTAAGGAAAAGCTAATGGACTGGCGGTTTTGCCGCGAATTCGCCCCGATCTTTGACGAGAGCGGTACCGACGACCATGCCCGCATAATTTTTATCAACCCTTGCGGAGAAAACGAAGTCCCGATGATCTCGGACAAAGCCACAGTTGGCGTCGTGGTGCCGATGTTCAATGCCGAGCGAACCATTCGCTCTACCCTGACCAGCATTTGCCGGCAGAGCTACCAGACATTGGACATCGTCGTGGTCGACGATGGATCGACGGACGGATCCGCATCGATCGTGGCCTCCTGCGCCGAGAAGGATCGGCGCATACGCCTCATAGGGCAGTCAAATGGCGGTGTTGCGCACGCTCGCAACAGCGGTGCCGCTTCTACTGACGCAGAGTTTCTGGCGTTTGTCGACGCGGATGATCTTTGGGCTCCATCCAAAATCGCACTTCAGTTGGGGACCTTGAGGGACGGTGGCTCGTCAGCAGGCCTGGCCTATTGCTGGTTTGCGCATATCGACGAGGACGATCGGGTCTTCTCGCTGCGCAATCAGCCCGATGCCCAAGGTCACGTTCTCCAGCGCATGTGCAGACAAAATTTTGTCGGTAACGGAAGTTCGCTGCTTGTCCGCCGCTCCGCATTCGAGCGAGCCGGACAATTCGATCCGTCGCTGCGAGCCAGGAGCGCACAAGGCTGCGAGGACCTTTTGATGTGTCTGAGAATAGCGGAAAGTTACGAGTTCCGCGTCGTGCCCCAGTACCTCGTGGGTTACCGGATGACGAATTTCAACATGTCGAGCGATGTCATGCAGATGCTTCGTTCCTGTGAAATCGTCCTTGCCGAGTTTCGTCGAAAATATCCGCAATTCGAAAGCGATCTCGATGCCCATCTGGTCGACATGATCCAGTGGCTTGCCACAAGAGCCCTGATTGAGGGGCGGTTTCGCGCGGCCGGCAGCCTGTTGAAGACGTCAGTCACCCTGGACCCGCGCACGACGATTTCGCGTTTGCCCGACATGGTAAACTCATATTGCCGGGCCAGGCTGGTTCCTCGCTGGATCAAGGTTGGCATGAAACGGATGTTACGCACAGACGCCGAGTTTCGGCCTGTTTACGGCGAAATTAGCTGGTGAAGATGTCATCCACCCCAGACGGGCACGCGAATATACTGAAAGCGGAACTGCGCGAGATATTTGGCGTGGAAGGCTGCGCGGGTGTCCGCCATGTGGATTTGGACATCCAAGATGCTCCCGAAGGCTGCGATGCCGGCATGATCGTCTTGTGGCGCGGCGGACGGCCGGTCGGGCATTTGCTCAGGGCGAGCGACGGCGAGTGCCGCATTGCCCCGATAGCGACCGCTCGAGACTCAAGCATGATTGCACCGGTTCTGGACCTGCCGAGCGCCAGCGTGGTCATCTGCACGCGCGACAGGCCGAACGAATTGCGGCGCTGCCTCGCCTCGCTTCCTCGGCAAACCTTCCCGCCTGAAGAGATCATTGTGGTCGACAACGCATCGAGAGGCAGCGAAACGCGCGAGGTAGCGCTCGCTGCCGGCGCGATCTATGTGCGCGAGGATCGACCTGGCCTGGATATAGCCCGCAACCGGGGAGCCTTGCGTGCATCCTCGGAGATCGTTGCATACACCGATGATGACGTTCTGCTTCATCCGCAATGGCTTGAGCGGCTGGTCACGGCATTCGACGGTCCCTCGATCGGCGCGGTGACGGGTCTCGTATTGCCCGCCGAGCTTGCCACCGAAGCGCAGTGCTATTTCGAGACATTCTGGAGTTTCGGGCAGGGCTATACACCCCGAATTTTCCGCGCGGCCGATTTTGCCGCCAGCAGGCACGAGGTGTTCCCAGCCTGGAAAATCGGGGCCGGCGCCAGCATGGCGTTCCGGCGCGACGTGTTCGACCATGCCGGGTTGTTCGACGAGCGCCTCGACGTCGGTCAGGCCGGATGTTCGGGCGATTCCGAATATTGGTACCGGCTGCTCGCCAATGGATATGACTGCCGTTACCAGCCCACCTCCGTCGCGTTCCATTTCCACAGGCGGACCATGGAAGGCTTGGCCAAGCAAATCTACTCCTACATGCGCGGTCACTCAGCGGCGTTGCTCGTCCAGCACGAGCGGACCGGCGTCAAGGCGAATTTGACGCAGGTTCTCAAATGGAAGCCACTTTGGTACCTTGCCAGGGTTCGCAGGAGGCTGCTTGGACGCAGGGTCCCTGAGGACCATTTCCTTTGGCAGGAAATCGCCGGCTATGCTTCGGGAATCCTGTTCTACCTCCGAACCAGGCGCGGGTAAGACGGCGTGGCGCATAATCCCTTGGTTTCAGTCGTGGTGCCTGCCCGGAACGCCGAGGTCACGCTCACACAGGCGCTCGATTGCCTCCTCGCTCAGGGTATCGCCGATTGGGAGGCGATCATTGTCGACGACGGCTCGACGGATAATACCGCACAAATCATCGCCGGTTATGTTGAGCGCGATGCCCGGTTTCGGACAGCGAACTCTTGCGCCCATTGCGCCGCGGGGGCGCGCAATGAAGGGATTTCGATGGCGCGTGGCCGCTGGCTGATGTTCCTGGATGCGGACGATTGGGTGGATGCCGGCTTCCTCGCAAAGATGCTCGCCGCACTGGAGGCCGCGCCTGATGCCGTGGCTTGCTATTGCGGTTCCCGGCGCGTGATGCCCGATGGCGCACTGACCCCGTCGAGCATCGCGACCGAGGTTGCGATTGAACCCTTCGAGGCCTTCGCGCGCCGATGTGCCATCCGCACGCACGCGCTGCTGATCGATCGGGCGACAATTGTCGAGTTGGGCGGCTTTGATGTGTCGCTGCACACCTGCGAGGACTGGGATTTGTGGCAGCGCGTCGCACGTCAAGGCAAACCTTGGGTGATGGTCGACGAGCCGCTCGCTTTTTATCGGGCAAGCCCCAACTCGCTCACCCGCAATTCGAGGCAGATGCTGGCAGACGCGGAAATCGTTATCGCCCGCGGCTTTTCCGCCGACTCCAGGGTCAAGCATCCAGCGTCGGCGCATGCCAATGGGGCGATCTCGGCGGACGGCCGCACCGCTTCCCAAGCACTGGCGTGGTTCGCGCTGTGGATCGCGGCAGCTGATTGCGGCGGCGGCGGCGGCTCGATCGACCGGCAGATCCTGCGTGCGCTCCCGGCCAGATATGAATGGGTGCGTGAGATCGCCAAGGTCGTTTTCGACGGCCTGATGGTGGGAAGCCTGTCGGTGCCGGAGCAATTGGCTTCCAGGTGGGACAGGTTCGGCGGCCCCTTGAGCGGTCTGATCATCGACCTCGGCCAAGTCTGGGGCGATCCCGTGGCGGGTCGCCGCGTACAATATCATCTTGAGCAAATGCTTCTCGACTTCGACGATCTTGCCGCGCCGCGCCCGCTGGCGCTAACGCTCGGCATTCGCGTCGATGCTCGAAATCCGACCTCGACCGAATTGCCGGAAGGGATCGATCAAATCTACGCCTACCTGATGATCGACGGCAAGATCGGGGCTCTGGTGCAGTTCGGTGCGCTCGGCAGAGTGACAAGGCGTCATTGGATTGAACTGATTCTCAATTTCGTGCCTCCTGAGAAGGTCATACGCGGCCTTTCCGGCTACCGCCGCATGGCGTTTCGCCTCTGGAAGGGAGCCGCGCGGCTGACGGGCCGATCGCCCCTTCCAGATCCGCGACAGAACGCCGGAGCCGACAAGCAGGATAAGCTTGCAGCAGACGCATTGCTGTCGGCGGCGGGACGCCGGTCTGATCCGGGCAGCCACTACGACAGACTGGCGCGGTTGGCAGCGGAAGCCGAAGGGCTGGTGCGTTCGAGTGCCGAGGCGGTAGAACCTCTTGCGCCGCCGCGCCGTGTCCGGGCCGAGGGTGGGCGCGACAATGATCGCGCGTCGTTCTGGGATCGCCATTTCGCGACTGAGGATCCCTGGAACTACGGTTCGGCCTATGAGCAGGAAAAATACGAGCGGCAACTCGAAATTCTGCCGGCCGGTCCCATAGAGCGGGCGCTTGAACTGGCCTGCGCGGAGGGCCACTTCACGCGGCAACTGGCGCCGCTGGTGGGCCATTTGACCGCAACCGACATTTCGGCCGTAGCCGTCGAACGCGCGCGCGCGCGCTGCTCGGACCAGAAGAATGTCGAGTTCGCCGTGCTGGATTTCGCCGCGGCTGTCCTGCCGGGTGGGATGGACCTGATCATTTGCTCGGAGGTGCTTTATTTCCTGGACGATCCCGCCGAATTGCGGCAACTCGCCTCAAAACTCGTCGCGGCGTTGGCGCCTGGCGGCAGTCTTGTCAGCGCAAACGCATTCGTGCTTCGTGACAATTTGGAACGGACGGGCTTTGATTGGGACCACCAATTCGGCGCACAAATCATCTCGCAGACGCTGGCAGCGACGGAAGGCCTCGTCCTCGAGCGATCGATCCAGACCGATCTCTACCGCATCGACCGCTTCCGCCGGGTGTTACCTGAGGATGTGGCAACGGAACCGACGATCGACCATGTTCCAATCCGCGCGCCGATCGAAATAGAGGTCGCGCGAAATATCGTCTGGGGCGGGGCGCGGGCGCTGCGCCGCGACGTCGCGCGCAGCGAGCGGCGGCAACGCATCCCTGTTCTCATGTATCACAGCATCTGCGATGAAGGTCCGGCCGCGCTCGCCCGTTATCGGTTGACCCCCGCCGCGTTCGCCGACCAGATGGCATGGCTGCGCGCCAATGGCTTTCACACGATCATTTCCGATCAGCTGGAATGGTTCGTCGCCAACCGCCATCCTTTCGTTGGCCGCCCGGTGCTCATCACCTTCGATGATGGTTTCCAGAACTTTGCCGACCAAACCTGGCCGATCTTGCGAGCGAACGACTTGACCGCGGAGGTCTTCCTGGTGACGGACCTTGTGGGGGAAAGCGCGCGGTGGGATGCCGACTTTGGTCCACCGGCGCCGCTCATGGACGCCGGGTCGGTGCGTCGCCTCGCCACCGAAGGTGTATTCTTCGGAAGCCATCTGGCGACGCACCGCGCGATCGATGGTCTTTCGAGCTCCGACCTGGCCGGTGAGCTGTTACGCTCACGGATGTTCATCGAACGGTGGACCGGCCGGCCCACGATGGCGTTCGCGGCACCTTTCTCGGTCACCGACCGACGGCTTGGCCGCCTGGCCAAGGAGTGCGGCTATCGGATCGGCTTTGGCGGCGGACATGGGCCGGCGGACCTTAATAGCGATCCCATCGACCTTCCCCGCATCGAGATTCGCGGCGATCGTTCGCTCCATGACTTTGTTGCCATTTTAGAGGCCGTCCTTGAATGAACGGCGAACCGGTCAGCGTCATCATCCCCGCGTATAACGCGCAAGATACGATCGACGAGACGCTCCGCAGCGTTCGCTCGCAGTCCTACAAGGCGCTTGAGATTATTGTCGTCGACGATGGGTCGCGCGACCAGACTGTTGCCATCGCCCGGCGTCACATGGAGATCGACCCGCGCGTGCGGCTGATCGAGCAGGCAAACGCCGGGGTAGCCGCTGCCCGCAACAGGGGATGGCAAGCGGCGCGATCTGATATGATCGCATTTGTCGATGCCGACGATCTCTGGGCGCCGACTAAGATCGAGCGGCAGATGGCTGTGCTCGATCGGACAGACGAGAAAGTAGGGCTCGTCTACTGCTGGTATTTGGTGGTCGATGCCCAGGGTGCGGTAACCGATGACCGGCATCGGCCAAACTGGCGGGGCGATGTGCTTGAACGCCTCTTCCACGGCAATTTCGTTGGTAACGGCAGCGCCGCCCTGGTACGCCGACAGGCACTGATAGACGCCGGCGGTTTCGAGAGCGGACTTCGAGAGGCCGGTGCGCAGGGTTGTGAAGATATCCTCTTCTATTGTCGCGTCGCCGAAGGGTACCACTTCGAAGTCGTCGAAGAGCCGCTGGTCGGGTATCGCTATTTGCCGGGAAATATGTCGAGCGACATGACCCGCATGCTACGATCCTGGATGCTCGTGGTGGACGAGATGCTCGGCCGCCACCCGGATGCGGCACCGACGCTGCGTGAGGGCCTGCATTTCTATTCGGCCTGGCTCCTGGAGCGAACGTTGCGCCAGAGGCAACCGCGCTATGTGCTCCCGATCCTGTCACTGTTGCTGCGCTACCATCCGGTGATCGCCATGCGGATAATCGCCTTCGATTTGCCGTGGATCGGTACGCATCTGGCCAAGCGTGTCGCGACGAGGCTGGCGCGCGGTCGGGGGCCGATCCGCCCGCGGGTGACCACGCGCTTCCCGATCGGGGACCTGAAATGAGCGACGCCAAGGATGCCATACGCCGCGGTGCGGTCCGTGCTTCGTTGCGCGATCTTTCACACCTGCTTCGCATCGTTGGAAAGCCGCGCTGGGCGACCCCCGTGCTGCTCGCGCTTGGTTTTCTGTCGTCCTTGGCCGAGACGCTCGGCATCACCCTGATCCTGCTGTTCCTCTATCTGGTGTCCAACCGGATCACGGAGGCAGGAGGTGGCCTTCAAGGTCGAGCGCTGGGCCTGGCAGTCGCCTGGTTCGGTAGTCCTACCCGGCTCGCCTTGGCGATCCTGCTGCTCATCCTCGCGCGTGGTGCGCTGGCGCTGGTATATTCGTTGATCAGCTCCAGCATTGGCGAACGGATCAGCGAACGGTCGCGAAACCTCGTCCACCAACAATATCTCAGGGTCGCTTTCGGAACCATCCAGCAGCACGAGCAATCGCAACTCATGGAGGTGCTCGGGACGGAATCGTGGTTGGTCGCGCAGGCTTATGGCGCGGTCACCCGGCTCATCATAAATAGCTGCTCGATCGTCGTGTTCGCCGTCTTCCTGCTCACTATCTCCTGGAAGATCCTGCTGATCGCAGCCCTCGGCTCAATCGCGATCTCCGCGATCTTGCGCATCTTTTCGCGGCCCGCGCGTGACCTGGGCCATCAGGTGAAGAAGATCCACCAATTGCTCGGCGAGCACATGCTCATGACGCTCCAGGCGTTGCGCACCATCCGCGCCTACGGACAGGAGGCGCTTCATCAGCGCCGCTTCGTGCAATCATCGGCGGCCGCGCGCAACGCTTCGTTGTCCATGATCCGCCTGTCGTCATGGATCGGGCCAACCACCGAGATCGGCTACCTCGGAATGTTGGGCTCCATCGTTCTGGTCTCGGGGTGGTGGCACATCAGCTTCGAGGTGACGCTGGCCGCGGTCGCGCTGCTGTATCGATTGCAACCGCATACCCAGGAGTTCGAAAGCAACCTGCTGTTTCTGGCGCAGATACAGCCGCAACTGCGCTCGGTCCTGGAGATGATCCAGTCCGAAGACAAGGAATATCCATCGCAGGGAACAATCGCGCTCAGGAATTTGGACGCGAGTATCGTCTTCGAGCGCGTCACCTTCGGATATGATCCAAACGCGCCGGTGCTCACGGACCTGTCGCTCGAGATTCCAGCCGGAGTAACCACGGCCCTGATCGGCGCAAGTGGCGCCGGCAAGACCACGATCGTCAATCTCCTCCTGCGGCTATACGAACCGACCTCCGGAGAGATCAAGATCGACGGTACCCGGCTCCAGGATATCAGGCGGGACGATTGGCTTTCCAAGATCGCGGTGACCGGGCAGGACGTCGACCTGGTCGAGGGCACGGTGACGGAGAACATCCGAATGGCCAAAGCCGATGCGACCGAAGAAGAGATCCTTGCCGCTGCCCGCAGTGCGGGTGTCGCGGCATTCGTCGAGGACCTTCCCGACGGCTACGACACCTGGATCGGACAGGAAGGACTGCGATTTTCCGGTGGCCAGCGACAGCGCATCGGCCTCGCGCGAGCTGTATTGCGCGATCCGGACTTCCTGATCCTGGACGAGGCTATGAACGCACTCGATACCGCGCTCGAGGACCAGGTTCGGCGTGCGATTGATAGAAAGCTTGGCAACAGGACCATTTTGCTGATCACGCACCGCATCGAAACGGCGCGTGACGCCGCAAACGTCATTTGGATAGAGGACGGCAGAGTGAACAGCCAAGGGCCCGCTTCTCTCGTCGTTCCTCAATATCAACGTCGCCAGCACGAAATCGTATGTGCCTCCGAGGCCGAGGGTAAGTGATCCCTACTTGAGGACGCCGCTTTTCTGGATGGTGGCGTAGGGCCACCCGGCCGTCTGGTGTAGCTATCGGCTGCGATACCAAGCCAATGCCGTCTCGACGATCCTGTCGATTCCAGATTGCTCGGGCACCCAGCCGAGTTCCCGGTGCGCCTTGCCGGCCGCGGCCACGAGCGCTGGCGGGTCACCAGCCCTGCGCGGACCGTAGATCACCGGAACGCGCGATCCCGAAGCCCGGTTCACCGCATCGACCAATTCCTTCACCGTCGTTCCGGTTCCGGTTCCGAGATTGTAGACGTCGACACCTTTGTCGCGGAGAAGCTTCTCCCCTGCCAGGACGTGGGCACGCGCGAGATCGGTGACATGGACATAGTCCCGCACCGCGGTTCCATCGCGGGTATCGAAGTCGGTGCCGTTGACGGTAAAGATCCGGCCCGGCCTGACCGCCGCCTCGATAGCGAGCGGTATGACGTGTGTTTCCGGTTCATGCCGTTCACCGATCTCGCCGTCGGGATCGCATCCGGCCGCGTTGAAATACCGGAGCATGACCGCGCTCAGACCATGGGCGAACGACAGGCTGTCCACCATCCGTTCTATGATGAATTTCGACCATCCATAGGGATTGATGGGCGACTGCGGATGCATTTCGTCAATCGGCGAGCGAACCGGTACGCCATAGGACGCGCAGGTGCTGGAAAAGATCAGCTTGTCGGCGCCGGCCTTCAGCATTTCCTCGAATAAAACCAGCGAGCCGAAACTGTTGTTTCGATAATAGAGTTCCGGGCGCTCGACGGACTCGCCCACATAGGCATAGGCGGCGAAATGCGCCACCACATCAGGCTTGTATTGTCGCAGCGCCGCCGACACGGCCGCGGCGTCGCAAATATCGCCCTCGACGAGCGGCCCCCATTTGACCGCGTCGCGCCAACCGCGCGAGAGATTGTCATATGCAATGACGGACCAACCGGCTTCGGCGAAAGCCTTGCAACAATGTGATCCGATATAGCCGGCCCCGCCGGTGACCAGGACTGTCTTCATTCGGCGGCCGCGGGCCGCAAATGCCCAGACGAAGCCAAGCCTTCGAAATAGGCGATGGTCTTGGCAAGACCATCTCGCAATGCGGTTTCCGGCCTCCAATTCAACTCGTGCAAGGCTGTCCCGATATCGGGTTGTCGCTGTTTTGGATCGTCGATCGGCAGCGGCATAAATTCGACAGTCGACCGGCTTCCAGTGAGCTCGATCACAAGATTGGCGAGTTCGAGCATCGTAAATTCGACCGGATTGCCAAGGTTGATCGGACCGGTAACATCGTCAGCTGTCTGCATCATGCGAACCAGACCTACGATGAGATCGTCGACATAACAAAATGAACGTGTCTGCTGGCCCGTGCCGTACACTGTTATCGGCTCGTTCTGCAGTGCTTGCACGATGAAGTTGGAAATGACGCGGCCGTCGTCCGGACGCATCCTCGGGCCGTACGTGTTGAAGATGCGCGCGACTTTGATCCGCAGCTTATGCTGTCGCCAATAGTCGAAAAACAGAGTTTCGGCACACCTTTTGCCTTCGTCGTAACAGGAACGAGGTCCTATCGGGTTTACCCGGCCCCAATAGTCCTCGGTCTGCGGATGAATTTCGGGGTCGCCGTAAACTTCGGACGTGGACGCCTGAAGAATTTTTGCGCGAACGCGCTTGGCCAGGCCCAGCATGTTGATCGCCCCGTGGACGCTGGTCTTGGTCGTCTGGACCGGATCGAACTGGTAGTGAACCGGGCTCGCAGGGCAGGCGAGGTTGTATATCTCGTCAACTTCTACGTAGAGTGGAAACGTGACATCGTGGCGGATGATCTCGAAGGACCTGTTGTCGAGCAAATGCGAGACGTTTCTTCGGCTTCCGGTGAAGAAATTGTCGACACATATAACCTCGTGACCTTCGCCAAGCAGTCGCTCGCACAAGAACGATCCCAGGAAACCCGCGCCTCCGGTTACCAGGATTCGTTTTGCCACCTGCATTTTGGGATCTCCAGGCCGATTTAGGATAATTCAGGAACTAGCCTGACAGTTGGGCGACTTTCCAGCCTACCGCTTTCAATTTACATTACCGACAAGACATGTTGCCTAAGTGCGCGCCCAGCGGTGTCTCGGCATTGTTTGGATCACACGAAGGGTATGGGTTGGCCAGACGCCTGCTAACCAGTTGATTTCCGACGGCTTCTCGCCCTGCGGGTCCACTATCAGCCTTGACTTAAGACGCCCGCGCGGGCCGATGCGGATGCGCTGCGTGGCCCCGGTCGTGGCCGCCAAAACGCCTTTTCAGCTTTCCTGTTTGAGGTCGCCCGCGCCGGGAGTATTAGTCGCCACGGAATTCGGGAGGAGAAAAAGATGACGCTGAATTTCGACCCGAGGACGAAGGCCACGGCGCTCTATCGTGGCGAATTCAGGCCGATGTTCATCGGCGGCATGTGGGTCGCGGCGCAGTCCGGCGAGGAGATGCAGGCGCTGAACCCGGCGACCGGCGAAGTGCTGGCGACGGTGCCGCGTGGCGGAGCTGCCGATGTCGACGCGGCGGTGGCGGCGGCGCGCGCGGCGTTCGAAGGTCCCTGGTCCAAGTTCTCGCCCTACGAGCGGCAATGCGTGCTGCTCAGGATCGCCGACCTGTTCGAGACACATTGGGAAGACCTCAGCGTCTCCGACACGCTCGACATGGGGCTGCCGATCACGCGCACGCTGGCCAACCGGCGCCGCGTCATCGGCATGCTGCGCTTCTATGGCGGCATGGCGACCGCGCTGCATGGCGAGGCGATCGACAATTCCATTCCCGGCGAGATCGTCACCTTCACAAGGCGCGAGCCGGTTGGCGTCGTCGGCGCGATCATTCCTTGGAACGCGCCGACAGCGGCCTCGATCTGGAAGATCGCGCCGGCGCTCGCCACGGGCTGCACCATCGTGCTGAAACCGTCCGAGGACGCATCGCTGACGCCGCTGCTGATCGCCCGGCTGATGCAGGAAGCCGGCGTGCCCGACGGCGTCGTCAACATCGTCACCGGTACCGGGGCCGAAGCGGGCGCGCGGCTCGCCGAACATCCCGACGTCAACAAGATCGTCTTCACCGGCTCGACGCTGACAGGTCAAGCGATCGCGCGGGCTGGGGTGACCAATCTCAAGCGCGTTTCGCTGGAGCTGGGCGGCAAGTCACCGATCATCGTCTGCCGCGACGCCGATATCGACAAGGCGGTTCCGATCGCGGCGATGGCGGTGTTCGTGCATTCGGGCCAGATCTGCATTGCCGGCTCGCGCCTGTTCGCGGCGCGCGAAATCCATGACGAATTCGTGCGCCGGCTGGCCGAGTTCGCCGGCAGGCTGCGCGTCGGCCACGGCATCCAGGCGGAAACCGAAATCGGTCCGCTCATCAATGCGAGGCAAGCCGGCAAGGTGGAAGGCTACATCAAGGCCGGCAGCGACGAAGGCGCCGAACTGGTCGCCGGCGGCGCGCGGCTGACAGGCGAACTCTATGATGGCGGCAACTTCATCGCGCCGACCGTGTTCGGCGCGGTGTCGGACACCATGACCATCGCGCGCGAAGAGATTTTTGGGCCGGTCATTTCGGCGATGCCGTTCGATACGCTCGACGAGGCCGTCACCCGCGCCAACGCAACGCCCTACGGTCTGGCCGCCGGCATCTTCACCAGCCATCTCGGCACCGCGCACAAGCTGGCGCGCCGCATCAAGGCCGGTTCGGTCTGGGTCAACATGTACCATGCCATCGACCCGGCGGTGCCGTTCGGTGGCATGAAGATGTCCGGCCATGGTCGCGAGGGCGGCATCGAGCACCTGCACGAGTATCTGGAGACGAAGTCGGTCTGGATCCAGACCGACTAGGTGTCCCGACATTCAGGTGAGGCCGGGCGGCATTGCGTGCGGCCGCAAATCGGCTGGCAACGCCCTGGTCCAGGAACTTCTCGTCATCTGAGGATTTGAATATAGGATGGAATCCCAACAGAAGGGTGTTTGCGATGACGACCAAACGGTTAGCGATCTGCGTTCTTGCCGTCGCAATGGGCTTCGGCATGTCCTCGGCATTCGCGGGGGCCAAGCACCGTCACTATCAACAAGGCGAACAGGAACGCTATGTTCCGGCCGACGACGATCTCATCGATTTTCTGTTCGGCGGCCCGCGCTATTATGACCAGCAGTTGTTCACGACGGCTGCGGGGGCCTGCTCCTACCACCGGACTGGTCCGGACGGGTTTGCGATAAACAAGATCAACGATCACCACTGCGGGAAATAATCGGCTGCCGGCCATCAGGCCAGCACGTTGCGAAGGTGACACGGTGCCGGCGTCGCTTCTCTTGCGGGTACAGCGCCTAGGAGGCTCGCATCAGCTTGCCGTAGCGCTTGATCAGCCGATCACGCTTGAGGCGCGTCAGCCTGTGCGTCCAGAACAGCCCGTCGAGCTGATCGATCTCATGTTGGTGGCAAACCGCCAGCAGGCCCTCGGCATCCTCGAACCGCTCAATGCCATCCAGATCCTGATAACGGACGCGTATGCGGGCGTGCCGCTCGATGTCCTCGGTGACGCCGGGCATCGAAACGCTGCCTTCCGCGTGACGGATCATCTCGGTGGAGGCCTGGATGACAGATGGATTTACATAGATTCCCCGCTTTGCGGCGGAAGGAAGCTGGATCACCACCAGGCGTTTCAAGATGCCGATATGCGGGCCGGTGATGCCGATCCCGGGCGCCGCATGCATGGTGTCGATGAGGTCGCTGGCCAAACCGTGCAGCTCCCTGTCGAACAGCTCTACAGGCTCCGCGACGGCACGAAGGAGGGGATTGGGGAACTTTATGATCGGTCGAACCGCCACTGACCTCGTCCTATCTGCCAGTCACTTCGTCGGGTGAGGCCGTAGACTACCGGCCAAGCTGGTATAGCCTAACACGGCGCCATCACGGTTCCGCTAGGCCCGCACGGATTTCGGCATCGTGCTCGCCGCGCGCCGGGCTCTTGGCCGATGTCTTTTGTTCCCCTCCGGAAAAGCGCGGCGCAGCAGCCGCCTGAAGCGCGCCGTCCACCGTCTGCCATGTGCCACGCGCGGTCATGTGCGGATGCCGGGCGGCTTCATGGGGGCCAAGCACAGGTCCGACGCAGGCATCGGACCCTTCGAACAGTTTGACCCATTCGTCGCGAGGTCTCGTGGCAAAGATCGCTGCAAGCCGGTGGCCGAGCGCCGGCCAGAGATCGCGATCGAACTGGTTGGCGAATTGCGGATCGGCGGCGAGGCCAAGCCTGTCGAGGAAAAGCGCGTAGAATTTCGGCTCGATGCACTGGACGCTGATGAAGCCGCCATCCGATGTCCGGTAGACGCGGCACCAATGCGGTCCGTCGAGCAGGCTTTGACCGCGCTCGGCTGCGAGCGCGCCAGACTGGCCGAGCGACATCAGCAGGTTCATCATGTGGGCCGAGCCGTCGACGATCGCGGCATCGACGATGGTGCCTTTGCCGCCGGCGCGGACGTTCATGATGCCGGCCAGCATGCCGATCACCAGATAGAGCGCGCCGCCACCTATGTCGCCGACCAGCGTCGGCGGCGCCATGGGCGGTTCTCCCGGCAAGGAGGCGTACCAGAGCGCGCCCGACAGGCCGATATAGTTCATGTCATGTCCTGCGGTGGAAGCCAGCGGTCCGTCCTGGCCCCAGCCGGTCATGCGGCCGTAGACTAGGCGCGGGTTGACGGCGAAGCAGGCCTCCGGGCCGAGCCCGAGACGTTCCAGCACGCCGGGCCGGAATCCCTCGATCAGCCCGTCGGCGGTGGCGATGAGGCGCATCAGCACGGTCACGTCGTCGTCATTCTTCAGGTCGAGCGCGATGGAGCGCTTGCCGCGATCGAGCAGCGAGCGCTCAGGCGCGCCCTGCATGGACGCTAGCTTGCGATGAACGACAATGACATCGGCGCCGTGATCGGCGAGCAACATGCCGGCGAAGGGCGCCGGCCCCAGCGCCTCGATCTCGACGATGCGGATTCCCCTGAGCATCCCATCCTCCACAGCGTTGGTGCTTTGGATTGCGAACTTTTGGCACCGAGAGGGCGACGGTGTGTAACCCCGCTCTTTTGCCATTGAAGCACGTGCCGCTCGCATATACTTCACGGCGATGAAGAAAATCGGTTTCCTGTCATTCGGGCACTGGACGCCCTCGTCGCAATCGCAGGTGCGTTCAGCTTCGGACGCGCTGCTGCAATCCATCGATCTCGCGGTCGCGGCCGAGCAGCTCGGCGCGGACGGCGCCTATTTCCGCGTGCATCACTTCGCCCGCCAGCTCGCATCGCCATTCCCGCTGCTGGCGGCCGTCGGCGCCAAGACCAGCCGCATCGAGATCGGTACGGCGGTCATCGATATGCGCTACGAAAATCCGCTCTACATGGCCGAGGATGCGGGTGCCGCCGACATCATCGCCGGCGGACGCCTGCAGCTCGGCATCAGCCGCGGCTCGCCGGAGCAGGTGATCGATGGCTGGCGTTACTTCGGCTACGTGCCGCAGGAAGGCAAAAGCGACGCCGACATGGCCCGCCATCACGCCGAGGTCTTCCTCGACACGCTGCGCGGCGAAGGCTTCGCCCAGCCTAACCCAAGGCCGATGTTTCCCAATCCGCCCGGCCTGCTCAGGCTCGAGCCGCATTCGGAGGGCTTGCGCGAGCGCATCTGGTGGGGCGCGGCCACCAACGCCACCTCGCAATGGGCGGCGAAGCTCGGCATGAATTTGCAGAGCTCGACGCTGAAATTCGACGAGAGCGGCAAGCCGTTCCATGTCCAGCAGGCGGAGCAGATCCGCATCTATCGCGAGGCGTGGGAGGCGGCCGGACATGAACGCGAACCGCGCGTTTCGGTCAGCCGCAGCATCTTCGCGCTGGTCGACGATCGCGACCGCGCCTATTTCGGCCGCGGCAATGAGAGCCGCGACCAGATCGGCTTCATCGAGGAGAATACGCGGGCGATCTTCGGCCGCAGCTACGCCGCCGAGCCGGATGTGCTGATCAAGGAGCTTGCGCAGGACGAGGCGATTGCCGAGGCCGACACTCTTCTGCTCACGGTTCCCAACCAGCTCGGCGTCGACTACAACGCCCATGTCATCGAGGCGATCCTCACCCATGTCGCGCCGGCGCTCGGCTGGCGCTGACCCATGCGGCGAGCGGTCGTCGGTCTAATAGATCGAGGGAGGTTGCCGCATGTCGAAGAAAGCCCTGATTGCCTGGGGCGGCTGGGAAGGCCACACACCGGAGCGCAGCGCCAACGTCGTGCGCGATATGCTCGAGCGTAACGGGTTCGCGGTCACGCTCGGCCACGGCACGGCGATGTTTGCCGATCCGGACCTCGCTTCATTCGATCTCATCGTGCCTGTCATCACCATGTCGACGATCGAAAAAGCGGAACTGAAGAACCTGACGCAGGCGGTTCGCCAAGGGAGCGGGCTCGGCGGTTTTCACGGCACGATGGGCGACAGTTTTCGCAATGAGCCGGACTACCAATTCATGACCGGCGGCCAATGGGTCGCGCATCCCGGCGACATCATCGACTATCGTGTCGTCATCGCCCGGCCGGACGACCCGATCACCAGCGGCGTCAGTGGCTTCGCCTACCGGTCGGAGCAATATTACATGCATGTCGACCCGGGCAACGAGGTGCTGGCGACAACCACCTTCACCGACGCGCATTTCCCCGGGATTGGCGGCGTCGTCATGCCGGTCGTCTGGAAGCGGCGTTATGGCGCCGGCAAGGTCTTTTACAGTTCGCTTGGCCACACGGCGGACGAGTTCGCGGTGCCGGAAATGGCGCTGATTGCCGAGCGCGGTTTGCTGTGGGCCGCGCGCTAGCGCGGAGACGGTGATGGACACCCGGGATAGCTGGTCTTTGCGGGAACAGCGACGGGAGATCGACGGGATGTTCGACTACCGTTACTCCCAGCTTCTGGACGTGTTTACCCGTCTCATTCTCGCAAGGCATATGGACGAAGCTCTCATCTCCGGCTTGTCGCAAGACAAGCTGGAAACGATCCGCTCATACCTTGCCCATACCGCAAAGCGTTAAATCTTGATCAGGCTCTACCAGTCGGCGACCCGATCGCCGCCGGTAAATTGCGCGCTTTTGCCGGTGTATTCGAACAGTTCGATCTTCACGCCGTTAGGGTCGCGCAGCCAGGCCTGGTAGGTGTCGTCGCAGGCGAGTTTCTTGGCGGTGACGTCGACGTCCATGGACGTGATGTGGGCGATCGCGGCGTCGATGTTCTCGACCTCCAGGCAGAAATGGTTGATCTGGTCCGTCTCGCTGAACCGTGCTCCGTCCTTCTGGAAAACCTCGACATGGCTGCGGCCGCCGCAATTGAGGTAGAAGCCGAAAATCGCGCCGTCGCGCAGGAAGTTGAACTGGACGTCCATGCCAAGGACATCACTGTAGAAGCGCCGCGTCTCTTCGAGGTCATCGGCGAAGATGCAGACATGGGCGAGTTGCTTGACCTTGATCATGGCTGAGCCCGTCCTGGCTGCTCCTCACCCAATCCCGCCGGTAACCGCATAGGCGCCGGCGGTGCGCCCATCATGCAGTCGCAGCTCCGCCGTGACAATGGAGCCGTACGAGCCGCGCCAGACACTGTGGGACCGACGATGCTCGGCGGCAGGGACAAGCGCCCGCCCGGTGAAACACGCACCGCTTCGCTGCATCTCCACGGCTTCCCCGTTGAGATGTACCTTGACGCTGGCCGTTTCGGCAACCTCGCCAACCATTTCGAGTGTGATGGCGATCTCGTCCAGATCACCCGAAGCCCGTGTCACGGCCATAAGCTTGAGCGCGGGCGCCTTGCCATTGCCGGCTCGGCTGGGTTGGCCTGAAAACACATCGCCGGCCAGCTCGGGCGTGCGCGGCGGGCGGGTGCGGCGCTGCGTGGCGCACTCGAAATCGCCGGCCATGCGCAGCAGCTTTTCGTCGTCATAGGCCTTGCCGGCGAAGGTCAGGCCGACCGGCATGCCGATGTCGGCCATGGTGCCCATCGGCACGGTGACGGTCGGGATGCCGAAATGGCGCCAGACCAGATTGCCATTGGCGACCCAGGTGCCGTTGCGCCAGGCAAGATCGGCGGACGCCTCGTTGACGTCGGCGTCCGCCGGTCCGACATCGGCGGCGGCCGGCAGGATCACGGCGTCGAGGCGGTTGTCGTCTAGCCAGTCCTCGAAATCGATGCGCCTTGTCGTCTCCAGTCCCTTGATGCCGTCCTCCAGCGTGGGAATGTCGGCCAACGGCGTGACGCCCGATTTCGCGCGCTCGACATACTGCGCCAAGTCGAAGCCGCCCTCATAACGGTCTGGCAGCGTGCCGGGCGGCTGCGGGAAAATCCTGGGGCCGTCGACCGCGGCGAGATCGGGTAAAGCGGGGTCGGCATTGGCGCGCAGGAAATCGTCCCAGCCCCAGATGCTGAGGTCCCAGAGTTCGCGCTCGGCGAAATCCCGCGGCACCAGTCCGCGCTCGACCATGGTTCGCGCGCCGGGACGGTCACGCTCGTAGTTGGAGACGACGGGAAAATCGACCTCGACCACCTCGGCGCCCAGCCGTTGCAAATCCGCACCCGCCTGTTCCCACAGCGCCAGCACCGAGGCGCGGGTTGCGATCGGCCGGTCGGCCTCGCTGTCGCGGCCGATATACATTCTGGGTACGCCGAGCCGCTTGCCCCGGAGCGACCCTTCCAACGTCATGTCCGTGTAGCGCGGCGGGCGTAGCTCGGAACATCTAGGCAAAGCGACCCAAGGCTGCGCGCGCCAGAAATCGCCTCGGGTTTCCGGATCGTCGGCGACGATGACATCGAGCAGTTCCAGCATGTCGGGTACGCTGCGCGTGTGCGGCACCACCACGTCCATGGTCGGCACCAAGGGCCAGTTGCCGCGCACCGAGATCACGCCACGCGAGGGCGTGTAGGCGACGAGCGCATTGTTGATGGCGGGAGCGCGGCCGGACGACCAGGTTTCCTCGCCGAGCCCGAAGGCGCAGAAGCTGGCCGCCGTTGCCGTGCCGGACCCGTTGGACGAACCCGACGCGAATGCGGCGGTCAGGTAACCGGCATTGTAGGGGCTTTCGGCGCGGCCATAGACGCCGCGCTGCATGCCGCCATTGGCCATCGGCGGCATGTTGGTGAGGCCGATCAGCACCGCACCGCCGGCACGCAGCCTGGCGATGGTGAAGGCATCCTCGTTGGCGACGAGATGCTCGAAGGCCGGCGAGCCGGCCGCCACCGTCAGGCCCTTGACCTTGTAGCTGTCCTTGGCGGTGTAGGGGATGCCGTCGAGCGGCCCGAGTGTCTTTCCTTGCCGGCGCCGCTCGTCGGAAGCGGCGGCATCCTCGAACATATCAGGGTTGAGCACGGGCACGGCGTTCAGCGCGATGCCGTGCCGGTCGAAATGCGCGATGCGCCTGAGATAGGCCGCGACCAGCTCGATGCTGGTGACGAGGCCGTCATCCAGCGCGCGGCGCAGTTGGTCGATCGTCGCTTCGACGAGGTGAAAGCTGGCGTCGGTCATCATTGTTCCCAGGCTGTTGTTTGTTCGCCATGGATGAGCAAGGCCGCCGGCTTCGGCAAGCGCCAATCGCAATTCGTTGCGGGCCAGGTAGCTCAGGCGCGTGCCTCGGCGTCGCCTCGGTGCCTGACATGGTCGATGAACGCGCGCAGCTTGGGCAAGACCTGGCGCTTCCCCGGGTAGTACAGGAAAAGCCCAGGCAAGGTCACGGCAAAGGACCTCAGCACCTCCTGCAACCGGCCGTCAGCGACCGGCACGCTGGCGAGCGGCTGGGGCACCTGGGCAAGGCCGGCCCCTTGCATCGCCGCGCCCAGAAGCGTCGGATAATCATGCGCGATCAGCGGCCCGGAGACGATGGCCTCGACCGACTTGTTGCCGTCGACAAAGGGCCAGGGCGCGGTCGATCCGTTTGACCGGCGCATGCGCAGGCAGGCATGGCTGCGCAGATCCTCGATGCGTTGCGGCACGTTCCGCTGGCGCAGATAATCAGGGCTACCGACGACCACGAATGGCAGCGGCGGCGTCAAGCGCACCGCGATCATGTCGGCGGCGACAAATTCGCCGGGCCGGATGCCGGCGTCGAAGCCCTCGGCGGCAAGATCGACGAGTTCTCCACTGGCGACGATCTCCAGCTCGATTTCCGGATAGGCCTGGCAGAAGGATGCGATGAGCGGCTCCAGCAGGATCGGCACCACCGACGGCGGTACCGAGAGGCGCAGCAGTCCGGTCGGCCGCTGGCCGAGGTCGCGCGCCACCTCGCTCGCGGCAACCAGTTCCTCGAATGCAGGTCCGGCACGTGACAGAAAGCGCTCCCCGGCTTCGGTCAGGCCGACGCTGCGCGTCGTGCGGGTGAAGAGCGCGGCGCCGATGCGCGCCTCGAGCGTGCGGATCGCCTGGCTCATCGCCGACGGCGTTACCTTGAGCTCGGCCGCCGCCTTGCGGAAATTACGATGCCGGGCGACGCTCAGGAAGGCCTCGACGCCGTCGAGCGCTCCCTGCCTGACTGTGAAGTTCTGCTTCATGGCGCATCGACATTATCGCGGATAGTCGCGGTTAGAAAGCGCCTCTATCTCTGCGGCAACGACGGAAATCCAGAGGAAACCGCAATGACGGATAATCTCGACGCAGTGCGCGCTCACTACCGCGCGAGCGGCCTGATCGATCGTCTCAAGACGGCGCTGGCCGCTTTGGGACCAGAGGGCCAACGGCTCATGCCGGAGCAGTTGGCGGGGCTCGACCAATTCCACACCCGCGGGCTGGCGGCGACCGCCGAGCTTGCCGGGTTGGCCGGAATTGGCCCGGAAACGATCGTCCTCGATGTCGGATCGGGGCTCGGTGGGCCGGCCCGTTTCCTGGCGGCGACCCGCGGCTGCCGGGTGACGGGCGTAGACCTCAGCGAGCCGTTCGTCGAGGCCGCGCACTATCTGACCGAACGAATGGGGCTGAGCGAACAGGTAACGTTCGAGGGCGCCAGCGCGCTGGCGCTTCCCTTCGACGACAGCCATTTCGATGTCGTGTTGCTGCAACACGTGGCGATGAACATCACCGAGCGCGGACGGCTCTATGACGAGATCAGGCGGGTGCTTAAGCCGGGCGGCAGGTTTGCCACCTATGACGTCGTGTTGAACGGCGGCGATCCGCATTATCCCGTTCCCTGGGCACGAAGCCCGGCGGAGAGTTTCTTGCTCACCGCGGCTGAAACGCTAGCGCGGATCGAGCAGGCAGGCTTTGAAACGCTGGTATGGCAAGACGACACCGAGGCAGCCAAGGCGTGGTTTTCGCAATTGCGGGCGTCCGGACCGCCCCCTTTGCTCAATCTCGGCCTCGTCATGGGGTCGGACTTCGCGGGAGTTGCCGCCAACCTCGGACGCAATCTCGGGGAAGGCCGGCTGGGCATTCTGACCGCCGTCTTCGAAGCCATTCCGGGCAAGGCTTGAAGGAGGCAGGAATGTCGCCGGCCATGATCTTCGACATCCCTCTCGCTCTGGGCTACGTGCCATGGTTGCTGTGCTTCGGCGCCTATGCCTGGCCCAGGCTCAAAGCGATGGACCGCCTCGAGGCGCAACGCGCCATCGCCACGCTGCACAGCTTCCGCTTCTTCGGGCTTATCTTCATGCTTCCAGGTGTCGTCGGGCCCAATCTGCCGGCTGGTTTCGCCGTCCTCGCGGCCTATGGTGACTTCGCCACCGGCCTGCTGGCCATGCTGGCGCTTCTCACGGCACGCAGACATCAGCTATTCTGGCCGCTTGTCATCGCCTTCAATCTCGTGGGAGCCGTCGACATCGTCGTCGACTATTATCAAGGGGTCCAACTCGCCCTTCCCGATCTGGCAGGGGAACTGGGGGCGGCCTACGCGATCCCGATCCTCTATGTGCCGCTTCTGATGATCACGCACATCGCCGCGTTCTATCTGCTGATGCGTCGCCGGCCCGAGGCGATTCAGGGCTCCCACCCCTGATGAGGAGGGACGGCATCGGCCTCAGTTGCCGCCTGCCTCCTTCATCTTCTCGATGATTTCGGCCATCAGCGGCGGCCCTCGGGAAAAATCGATTTTTTATGCAACCTCTGATGGGTGCGTGCGTTACAGGCCTTACGGGGAGATGAGGTTTGCGACTTGGAGCGTTTCGAGATCCTGTACGAGCCGACAGGCACGTTTTCCATTTTCGACAGATACACCGAATTACCGGTTGCGGTAGAAGGCAGGGCTTTGATCGGGCTCTGTCGGCACGAAGTGCCGCTCGCCCTGCTCGCCGCCATGGAACCCGACGACAGCAGGGTGCCGTCGGCCTCGCTGTTGAGCGGCTGTCGATCATACGAATATCAACGAGACGACTTGCAAGCGTGAATGAATGCTCGCATAAGTTGCGACAAGGCATACAGCATGAAAGAAAATGGTGCCGTTATAGCATGAAGGGGGAATCATGCCCGATCAGAATGCGCTTATCCGCGCAGCTATCGCACGGCTGCTCTCGGAGAAAACCGGGTCTGCCGTGATTTCGATGAAGGAGAGTATCGAGGAACTGCCGGCGACAGCCCGCAAGGCCCAGACCATTGAGACCCTGCAGGATCTGCTGCTGGAAATGGCAGAGGAGCGTGGAATGATGGTGGAGCTCGATCTTTAGCTCCGACCCCAATCGACATTTTGATCGGGTTCGGACCCGGCATGCGTGCCGTTTCGTGTGGCCGAAGGGATTCCTTCAAAATGCAATGTCGTCCGCGCTTCGGATCGGGCGGGAGGGCGCGGCAGGAAACGACCGGCGCGTCCATGTTGCCATAGGAAATAAATCCGCCCAATATTTGGGCTCTTCTTGCCGGAACGCCGGCGCGAGCGGTCCAGGCAATAACCTACCTCTGCAATACGCTTGGCACAAGCTTCGAGTTCGGATGACGCAAAGGTTGAGTTTTGAACTTAATAAGCCGGCGAATTATGTGGCGAGGAATGTTGCCAATTTTATCGAAAAGACGGCAATTTAGATGCATTTTTCGCCCTTCTTTCGTTTGCTGGACTCTCGGATCAAAGCTTTTCTATACTGACTGATCCAGTGCTGATACTGTTGTAGGGACGATAAGAAGCCCTGACAGCGGCGAGGGAGGCTCATGTGGCCGATATCATCTTGAAAGTGTTTGCAAATGCCGACGATGTGCATCTCGTCTGGTCGCATCAGGAGGACATTGAGGGATGTCTGGGATTTGCCATCCAGTGCCGCCGCGGCGCCTCCGCCCCCAACTATCTGTCGAACCGCGTCGGGTTCGAAGACGATACGGAGGTCGACAAGGACGGCAACCGGATCACCTCGCGTTCCTCGCGGATCTGGCCATTCCAACGCTATGACTGGACAGACCACGCCGCCGACCTTGGCGACGTCATTGCCTATCGTATCGTCGCGAGGGTCAAGGGTGCCTCTGGCGCGCTGGAAGACGGGCCGGCGAGCGAATGGTCCGAAATGCTGACACTTTCCGCCGATTGCGGCGACGGTGCGAGTGTCCACTTCAACCGGGGTTATGTGCTGTCGCAGTTCATGGCGCGTTACATGAAGCGCAAGGGGATCACGCTCAAGGAGTTGAAGGAAACCGCCGTCATCGTCAGCAAGAATGTCGACCGTGAGGCGAGGGCTTTTCTGGGCGGCACTTTGCGCGAAACGATGCTGAAGATGATGGCCGAGGTCGCGGCCGATGAGGAGCTGGAGCTGCATGCCGCGCTCTATGAGCTCGGCGACGAGGAACTCATCGACGGGCTGAGCGCCATCGGCAAACGGGCGAAGATCGTCCTGGCGAATGGAAGCGTCGATGCCGAGGGCGAGGACGAAAACGCGGATGCGCGGGCGCGCCTGCGCGGCGCGGATGTTGTCGTGCACGACCGCTTCCTCGCACCGAAAGCACTGGCCCACAACAAGTTCCTGGTCATCGGGCGCGCTGCGAACGACAAGTTCGAGCCGGCCAAGGTGTGGACCGGGAGCACGAACTGGACACCGACCGGTCTCTGCACGCAGCTCAACAATGGCATCATGCTCGAGCATCCGGTGCTGGCAGAGCGGTACGAAGCGCAGTTCAACCTGCTGGTCGACGCAAAGAGCGCGATTTCCGACGACCTGCTGCGATCCAACAATTCGCCCGAGCAAGGCATCGCTTTCGGTGCCGGCGCCATCGACAGCTGGTTCTCGAGCTTGAGCGATGAAATCGACATCAAGGAACTCGTCAAACTGGTGGAAGGTGCGCAGCATGGGGTCTTTTTCGTGATGTTTCAGCCGGGCAACGAGCCGGTGCGAACATTGCTCAGGCTTCAAAAGGAGAAGAAGCTCTATGTGCGCGGCGTCGCGACCCGATTTACCGGCAAGGGTCTCGAGGAGTTCAAGCTGCTGAAGGCGAAGCCCGAGGATTTTTTCCTCGATGCGGCGCAGGACACCGGGGTTGAGAAACCGGTTGGGCAATGGGCCGTGGAAGGTACGGCTGCCGACTTCCAATCGGCCATAGGTCACGCCATCACGCATTCAAAAGTGCTGGTGATCGATCCATTCAGCGACGATCCCATCGTCGTCACGGGCTCACATAATTTTTCGCACTCGGCGAGTGCCGCAAACGACGAGAACTTCATCGTCATTCGGGGCCACAAGAAGATCGCCATGCACTACGCCATCAACGCCATGCAGACCTACAGCCACTATCGCTGGCGTGCCTATCTCGCGGAGGCGGCCAAGGAGAGGAAGGATCCCTTCCAATATCTGTCGCGTGACCCGGACTGGCAAAAGCGCCGGACCTCCGGCGAGACCAAGCGCATGCTGGCGTTCTGGATGGCAGGCACCTAGAGCAATTCCGGGAAAACCGTGAAGTGGTTTCCCGGGAAAAGCGCGCGGCGCTTTCCCCGCGGGAATTGCGTCAAGACAAAGCGTTAGAGCCGTTTGCCATCCCGGGAGGCGGCGAACGGCTCAGCGTGCCGTCGCCGTAGATCATGCGGCCGGCGCGGAAGGTTGCTCGCACACGTGGCACCGGCTGGCGGTCGGCGACGACGAGATCGGCCAGAAGCCCGGCTTCGATGGCGCCGCGATCGGTGAGCCCGAGTGCCTCGGCCGGATTGGCGCTTGTCAGCGCCGCAGCCTTCGCCAGGCCACCGTCGCGCAGCTCCGCCAGGCCGAGCACGGCCGGCAGGATCGAGGCCGGGTGATAGTCGCTGGCCAGCATGTCGAGCAGCCCGGCCTCATAGGCCTGGCGGGCGGAAAGATTGCCCGAATAGGATTCTCCACGCAGCGCGTTGGGCGCGCCCATGGCCGTATACATGCCCAGCCGGCGGGCTTCCCGCGCAGCCTCCAGGGTCACCGGGAATTCGCTGAGCACGGTTCCCAGGCCGTGGACAAATTCCACCTTTTCCAGAGTGTCGTCATCGTGCGAGGCGAGCACGATGCCGCGGGCGCGGGCAAACGCCGACAGGCTCTGCAACGTGCCGAGCACACCGCCATGCCCGTTTCGATCGGCCATGCGCTTGCCGACGACCTCGGATACATCGGCTATCGACATGCCGCGCTCCTTGGCCATGCGGGCGATATACAATTCGACATCGCGGTACTGTCCCTGTCCGGGCGTATGATCCATCAGCGAAACCAGATGCAGCTTGCCGGCATCCATCAATCTTTCCAGCACGCCGACAGCCGCGGTGAACGTCACCTCGAAACGGGCATGGATGCGGTGATCGACCAGAAGGTCGTCTTTCAGCCCGGTGATGGTCTCGATGATCGAAGATGTATGTTCTTCCGAGCGCAGCAAGGCTGCGGTGGCGCTGTTGCCGATGAAGGAGAGCGCGGCATAGGCGGTGGTCACGCCGCAGGAGGCCAGCCGCTTGTCGAGTTCGGCGATGCCGATTGCCATCGGCACGTGGACCCCGCTGCGCGGCTCCACTTCCCGCTCCACCATGTCGCCATGCATATCGATGAAACCGGGCAGCAGCAGGCGGCCGCCGCCGATGAGGTCGGCGTTCTCGACAGGCTGGTCGCGGATCTCCGCGATCCGGCCGTCTTCGATCCTGACAGCGCCATTGGCAATGACGCGGTCGCGCAGGACAATCTCGAATTCACTCAGCCACATGTCCTGTTTCTTCGCGTGATCCCGGTGGGGCGCGGCCCTGTCTGTCCGTTCAAGCATGGTCGTCTCCGAAAACAGCATTCCACATTTCCGATCGCCCTCCGGCCAGGCGGTTTTCAAGGCGTGTCACGTGGATGGTTCATTCCCGAGGATCGGATAAGCTCGGTTGGTGACAGCTTTATTTCGGTCATCGAAGTCATCCCGGCCGCCCACCAAAAGCGGTCGCGGCTAATGTCAACACCACGGGGAGTTTACGCCGTGAGCATATCTCTCCATATGATCCCGGCATCGGCTTTCCCGCCCCGCCCACCGATTAAGTGTTTTGTGAACAGCATCGCACTTTGCTAATATTGCCGTCACTGTGCTCGGCGAGGAAATCGCAGCATGTCGGAGAAGAGCCCGGTCGCGTTGCCGGCGGCGTCGGTGGCAACAGGTTTTCTGGGCGGCAACGGCAAAAATGCGTCCGAAGCCCGGCATGAGCGCCGGATCCTGACCGCGCTCTGCTACGACCTGGTCGGATCGACCGACCTTCTTGCCATCCTGGACATCGAAGAGTTCGAGGAACTGATATCAGCCTTCCAGCGGGCGGCGAGACAGGCGGTCGCGTCGTGCTCGGGTGCCGTCCAGGTCGAGGTCGGCGATGGCGGCGTTGCTTTGTTTCCCGCCGAAATAGACGCCAAGGACGCGGCATCGCTGGCGATCCGGGCCGGGCTCGAAATCATCGACGCCTGCAGGCGGGTCGGTTCGGACCAAGGCCGCGCCGATCTGCATGTCCGGGTCGGAATCGCGACATCGATGACCCTGATCCACAAGGGTGACGCCGACACCGGTCGTGACAATGTCACCGGCCCTGCCTTCGCGATGGCCACGCGGCTCCAGGCCATCGCGCAGCCGGATACGGTGGTGGTCTCGGACGCGACGCGCAACCTGGCGCGACGGTCGCATGTGTTCAGCTTCAGGGGCCCCCATGCGATCAAGGGGTTTGCCGAGCCGGAGCTGGTCTGGCGCGCGCTGAGTCACAAGCGCGAGGTCGACCGCTTCTTCGCCTTCGGGCGGCTGAGCAGTCCGCTCGTCAATCGCGAGGCCGAGCTCGCCACGATCGCCGAAGCATGGGACAGCGCCGTCGCGGGAAACGGCGGCGTGGTGGTGATCGAGGGCGAGGCCGGCATCGGCAAGTCGCGCATTCTTCACGAAGTGCGCCGGCGCACGCGTCACCAGCGCGCGAAACTGCTGCTCTTCCAGTGCACGCCCGGCGGCTTGCGCTCGGCGCTGCATCCGCTGCTACAGAACGTACGCGGCGATCTCGCCGGCAACGAAGGACAGCTGAGCGCTGCCGCCGTGGCGGAAGTATTCCGCGATCATGAGGTCCGCGATCCCGAAATCATCGACATCTTCTCGTTCCTGCTCGGCGCCGAGGGAGCCGATCCGATGCTCAAGGAAATCGACGCCGAGGCGATGCGCGCGAAAGCCAATTGGGCGGTTCGCCACTCGCTCGAAGCCTTGTGCGCCAGCGGACCGATCGTCCTGGTGGTCGAGGACATACATTGGATCGACCTGACGTCGAGACAATTATTGGCTGAGCTTGCACGGTCGGCCCGTCACTTCCGGGCGCTTGTCATCGCGACGACGCGCCCTGAATCCGAAAGCTGGCTGGCAGCATCGAATCCAAGGCATATCTCACTAGAGCCGCTCAACCGCGAGCAAACGCGGCTGGCGATCGCGGCCATGTGGCCGCAAGGCAAGCCGTCAACTTCCCCGGAATTGCTCGACGTGGTGGAACGCGTGACCGGAGGCATCCCGCTGTTCATCGAGGAAATCTGCCAATGGATGACCGAGAACGCGGCCTCGGCAACGGATCGGCTGGCGCGGACCGCGACGCGCAGTCATGCCTCGGTGTTCGAAAGCGTGATCGAGGCCAGGCTCGAAACGCTGGGGCCGGCACGCGAAGTCGCGCGCGCCGCCGCCGTCGTGGGCAATCGTTTCAATCAGGAATTGCTGCGCGCGCTGTTGCCGGAGCTCGACGACGAAATCATCGCAAACGCGCTGGATTCGCTGATGGAGGCCGGGTTCCTGATCCGCGTGCGGTCTTCCGGCGTTCCGGTCCATGGCGTGCGCCATGCGCTTATTCAGGAGACGATCTACAACGCAACGCTGCGCAAGAGACGGCAGGCCTTGCATCGCCGCCTGTTTGCCGCGGTCAGCCGCAACCGAAACCTGGCCGGGTGGCTGGGCACCGCCGAGATCGCCGAGCACGCCGAGCGCGCAGGCCTTCTGGAGGACGCGATCGCTCAGTTCGTGATTGCAGGCACGGAAAGCTCGTCCCGCTCAGCAATGGCGGAAGCGAGGCAGCTACTCGAGCATGCATTGGCGCTCTGCGAGCGCGTTGCGGCAGCCGACACGCGAGACGCGCTGCGGCTATCGGCAATGATCGTGCTCGGTCCCATCCTGACCGCTGTCGAAGGTCCGAACTCGGCGCCCGCCCGCGAATTGTACGAGAACGGCGTGGTGATCGCCCGGCGGCGGCCGGTGGCGGAGCGGGCCAAGTGGTTCCCGATCTACTGGGGTTGGTGGTTCACGGATACCGTCATGGACGGCGAGCGCGCGGAAGTCGTGCTCAGGGATCTCAGGGATGTCGAGGATGCCGAAGTGCAACTCCAGGCCAGGCATTGCGTGTGGGCAATCGACTTCAATCTTGGCCGCCACGACCGCTGTATCGCGGCCGTCGACGCCGGACTGTCGCTCTATGAGCACGGCCAGGGCAAAGCCAATGCCGCGTTGTTCGGCGGGCATGACGCGAGGGTCTGCGGGCTCGCCCACCGCGCCTTGTCGCTGTGGTTCGTCGGAAAGCCGGCAAGCGCGATCCATTCGATGTCGGAAGCTAGGAACTGGGCGCAGCTAACCGAACATGCCGGCAGCATCGCGCATGCCTACCTCAACGAGGCGATGCTGCATTGCTATCGCCGCGATTTTTCGATGCTGCGAAGCGTGATAGCGGATTTGCGCCACTTGACGGAGCGCCATTATATGCCCGCCCTGGCCGCCGCGGCGCAAATCTTCGAAGGCTGGTGCGACGGCAACGCCGGCCAGGTCGAGAGCGGCAGGGAAAAAATGCGGCAAGGCCTTGGCCTCCATGGCGCGTTCCAGACGCCTGAGGACGAACCGGTCTATTGCAGCATGCTGGCAGAGCTTTTGACACGAACCGCCGAGGTCGATGAGGCGCTCGCGCTGCTGGGCTCGGCCGTGGCGCAGGCCGAGGCCGGAGGCAGCCGCTTCTGGCTGGCGGAGCTCTACCGGCGAAGGGCGGAGCTACTTCTTCTCCAGGGCGATGCGGAGGCGGACATAATCGCTGCCCTCGAAAAGAGCATCGCCATAGCCGCGGAGCAAAGCGCTGTGCCTTTCCTCGTCGGTACATACGAGACCCTTCAATCATCAGGCCTGTCACCTGAACTGTCGTCGCGCTATCGCGATCGGGTCGAACGTGCGAAATCCGCTCTCGAGCCGGGCGCCGCGCTGATCGTCAATCCCGAATCGGCCGTTCAGCACTAGCCGGCCCTGCAAGAGTATCCGCGATGCTGGAGCGATATGAACGCCTGGGTCCGCCGCCCGATGAGGCGCTGGCGAGACTGATGAAGATGCGCGAAGGCTTGGGCATCACGCGGATCGCCGACATTACCGGGCTCGACCAACTCGGCATCCCGGTCGTGCAAGTGACAAGACCTTTCTCGCTCTCCAACGCGGTCGCGCAAGGGAAGGGCGCCACCCTGGCGCAAGCCGCGATATCGGCCATGCTGGAATCGGCCGAGAGCTTCTTTGCGGAGCAGGTGGCGAATTTCGACACAGTCGTCGGCCGCGCCGATCTGTTGGGCATCCCGCCCGATCGTTTCGAAAGGCATCTCCAGGGTGGCACCGCGCCCGGATGGCGCGGCAGGGAGACGGCGTGGGTAGCCGCGGACAATCTTCTTACCGGCAGCCGCGACCTAGTCCCTTTCGAGCTCGTGCACACCGCCTATGTGTTGCCGTCACTGCCCCATGACGGCATTTTCGCGGCATCGACGAGCGGTTTGGCCGCGGGCTTCGAGGAGCCCGATGCCATCGTTCATGGCATGCTTGAATGCATCGAACGCGACGCGATCGCCACGGCATACCGGACCCACGGGTTTTTCCACCGTCAACGCATCGATACCGAGACGATCGATGATCCGTCGCTCCGCGATCTCCTGGAAACCTTGGCGGCCAAGAACGTGCTGGTCGGCCTTTGGCAAGCTTTGTCGCCGTTGGGTATACCGGTGGTGTGGTGCCATTTGCTGGAGGACGAACCGACGGAAATGGTCCTTTTGGATCATCCGGCCGATGGTTCGGCTGCCGGTTTCAGTCCCGCCGGCGCCGCGGCGCACGCCATCCACGAAGCGGCCCAGGCCCGTCTGGCGGCGATCTCGGGCGCGCGCGACGACCTGACGCGTGCGTTCTATCGGAAATACCCGGATCGGCGGATGATCGCAGCGCATCGCCGGCTCCTCCGCGATGGCCCGCGCAGCGTGGATTTCCGCGCGCTCGCCGAGCAGAAATTCAACACGGCGTCGGACGGGCTGTCGGTCCTCTTGGCAATTCTCGAAGAGAGAGGGTTCGATGCGGTTCACCTAATCCGGGTGGGAACGAAACCGCTCGACGCCCTGTCGGTTGTCAGGATCGTCATCCCCGCCTTGCAGCCGCTCTTGCAGGAGTAGAGACCATGCGCCCGAAACTCGTCTTCACCGGCCCTACCGTGTCCCATGCCGATGCGTTGAAGGTCGTCGACGCGGTATGCCTTCCCCCGGCCGTGCAAGGTTCGATCGTTTCGGCCGTGCAGCATTTCGACCCGAGTGCGATCCTTGTAATAGACGGCGGTTTTCAGGCCGAGCCGGCGGTTCGGCACAAGGAAATCCTGTGGGCCCTCAGCCGCGGCATTCATGTCGTCGGCGCGGCCAGCATGGGTGCGCTTCGAGCAGCCGAGCTGTTCCCTCATATGCAAGGCGTCGGGCTTATCTACCGATGGTATCGCCGCTTCGCCTTTGCACCCGACGACGCGGTAGCGGTATTGCACGGACCAGCCGAGGTGAATTTCGCTCAATTGACGCATGCGCTGATTGACCTACGCCGGACCGTTCGCGCCGCTTGCCGGCGCGGCGTGATTTCACCCGAACAGCAGGCGAGGCTCGAGGGGGCGGCGCAGGCCGTCAACTTTCGCGAGCGCACCCTGGCACGGATGGTCCGGGATGCGCACGACGGCAAGGACGACGTCGAGAATTTGTGCAGGGAACTCGGCGCGGCTTTCGTCCAGCAAAAAAAGCAAGATGCCCTGCGGGCACTCGAACTTTTGCGGGAGCAAGCATTTGAAAAAGCACACCCCATGCCGGAATTGCAGCTAACCTCGGCCTTCTCCAAGGATATGGATGATGCGGGGCTGGCGCTATAGGCCCTGGCCTCTTGGCGGTCGATGATTTACGTAACGTAAGCGCCGTGATACGGTCATAGGCTCAGAGGGGGCCAAGCAATTGGACGCGGTCGATCGTGTCGTTGCGCAAGATCCCGCGTTGGGAACGCGGTTCCTGGTCTACGCGCAGGTCCCTCACCTTTCGGGTTACGGAACACCTGAGACAGTATGGATTTCTACTCCACCGGATCTGATCCGCCCCGGTCCGGAAGATCACCGCATCTACGTTCGCGATCCGCTCCTCGACAAGGAGCCTTACGACTACCCTTATCTGCCACCCTTTGCCGGCGAAATCTTTCCGCCCGCGGAGGCTGGCTTTGACGGCCATTTCGATCAGCTTTCCCCGACATCGAGGCAGTTCCTTTCCGCGCACGCTTTCGCCTCGGTCAGCCGCGTGCTGGACATCTGGGAAAGCTACCTCGGCAAACCGATTGTCTGGTATTTCGCCGAGACGTACGAGCGGCTCGAAATTATCCCGTTCGTCGACTGGGAGAATGCGCAATCGGGTTATGGCTATCTGGAACTCGGCCGAGAGCGCGGCATCGACGGAGGCAACTATCCCTATGCGCTCAACTTTGACGTGATCGCACATGAGGTCGGCCACGCAATCTTGTTTTCGCTGTTCGGGACACCAGCCGGCGGCCTGACTCAAGGCGATTTCGGGCCGTTCCACGAAGCCAGCTCGGATCTGGTCTCGCTCTTGTCCTTCCTGAATTTCGACAGCGGCATGGACCGGCTGCTGCGGCACTGCGATGGCAACCTGCTTGTTCTCAACGAATTGAACCGGATTGCCGAACTGACTGGCGATCGGCAGATCCGCCTCGCCAGCAACGCACGCCGCATGTCGGAGGTGACGGCGGAAATCCATGACAGGTCACGGCCGTTCACGGGAGCTGTGTTCGACACGATCGTCGACGTCTACCACGCGGCATTGGTGCACGAGGGGTTGGCCGACGAGCGGCTGCTGGGGATCGATATCAGGGATGTCGACCAGTCCGACATGCAGCGCATCTCGGATTTCACGTCCCGCGCCTTCCGCGCTCGGCCCTTCATGTTCAAGAGCATGCTGATCAGAGCTAGGGACGAAGTGGCCCTCACACTTGCTCAGGCATGGCCGCGCCTCGATGCGGATGACCTGACCTTCGAGAATGCCGCTGCCACGCTGGTCGATGTCAGCGACCGGCTGGCGCCCGCGCTTGCGGAAAAGTTTGAAGAAAACTTCAGATGGCGAGAGATTCTATGAACTGATCGATTGCAACAAAAGGGAGCGAGGAAAATGAGCGACGACTATCACCGACCGACATTGACGTTTCCATCGGGCGCTTACAACGCGACACAGGTCAGGCTTTACGGTATCGCCCCAGGCGGCGGAGATCTTGTTTACCCCAATCATCCAAAAAACCTTGAGAGCTCGGACTTCGCAATATCAGTTCGATCACAATCGGATGATATAAGTCAAAATGAGCAATTTCTGACGCAATTGGGTGATTCAAAACTTACAAAGGAAGAATTTCTTAACTTGATTGCAAATCGAAGAATCAACGGATTTCCCGATGGGTTTGGCTACGCGACTCAGATTTCCTTAGCCGTGCGAAATATCGGATTTATCGTGATTTCTACGGTGGTGTCATTCGATGAGGCATATAAGAGCGGAAAAGTACTGTCATCTGGAATTATCGTCGGGTATTCATATGATGGGCATTGCTTTGATCTTCCAAAACCGAAGATCATGCTTCTCCCAGTTCTCCCTCAAATGATACCTCTCGACGATTGCGGGTATGATAAGAAATTTAATAAGCATGGCTCGGAGAAATATATGCTCTGGATTGTCGATAAGCTTGACGAATGCGTGGAATTCGAAATGAACCAAGGGTTTGTCGAGCAGATCGTCCTCGAGGCGAACCTGCCAGGCAAGCGTGCACCGACGATGTACGCATCCAAGATGACGATGGGACACCGTGGCGGAAAGCTGAGCGAATAGTCTCTCATGTTCCCCGTCAAGGTTGAAGGCAAGAAGGCTCGCCTGCCTGGCGGGTTTGCCATGAGTCGGATCGGCTGAGCTGCACAGGGCTGGGGATGGAACTCAGAGACGGCGGTCCATTGTCCTCCATGGAAGCAGTTCCCAGGCTCACCACGGCAAGGCTCGTGCTTCGGGCGCCGGGCGAGCGGGATATCCCGGCGTGGTTCGCGCGCGCGAGCGATGTCGAATCCGCCTCCCTTGCAGGCGATCCCGTTGCCGACGACATCAGCGCGGGCAAGCGATGGCTCGCCCTTGCGCGTCAGCGGTTCGCCGACCGCAAGGCGATCAAATGGTCGATAGACCAGGCAGGCGTGTCGGAGGCGATCGGGACGACAACCCTGTCCTTCGCAATCGACGCCAAGGCAGCCGCATTGGGATTTGTGCTGGGGCGTGCGCATTGGGGGCAGGGGCTCGGCAGCGAGGCCGCGCGCGAAGTCATTCGCTATGCTTTTGAGACCCTGGCGCTTGACCATCTGACGGCCGAGGCGGCGGCGCGCAATGTCGCGTCGCTGCGGATCTTGGCGAAGCTCGGCTTCAAACATATCGAAAGCTTCGTCGATGAGTCCGACGGCGAGCACTGCGAGCGTTTTGCGCTCGACGCAGACGACGGAACGTCACTCTTGGCGAGCCAGGCTTAGGGCCATCCGCTTGCGGCCCCAGCCGACATCTGAGCACGCCAAAAGCCCCGTGCTTGTTCAAGTCAATCACAGGAAGTCGCAGCCTTAAGCGCTTCGGCACGGGCAGGTTCGGGCAAATTCGCGATCCTTCGAACGGAAGCGTAGAACCTCGGATAATCGCCGGAGCACAGGTCGAACAGGCGAAGAAACGCCGGAACCTGTTCGCCGTAGACAGAAGTCGCGGCGAGCTTTGCATTGTTGATCGGGGCGTTGAACCAGGCGTCGTATCCCCGGTATCCGGCCCAGCGTCTGTCGCGCATTTGCCGGTAGCGTGTCCGCAGGCTGTCGAGCGTGGCTGCCTTGGCCACCGCCATCTCATCCGGCGTGCGGGAGCTTTCATAGACCTGCCTCAACTCGTCGCGCGTTTTCGACACCAGTCCGAGAAAATCGGCGCTGCGTTTGCGGTCGGCTTCGTAGCGGCGCAATCCGGCGCGATCGCCGGCGGCGCGGAGCCATTTTCTTGTGCCGGTGGTTTCGACGGAAACCGCGAAAGCCTCATTGAATGCGGAATCGCCGTTCACATAGAGGCGCTGATGCGCCAGTTCATGAAAGATAAGGCTCGCGAGATAGGTGTCGTCCTGACGCAGCATGGTGCTGAGCAGCGGGTCACTGGACCAGCCCAGCGTGGAATACGCGGTAATGCCGGTGACATAGACGTCCAGCCCCTGTCCATGAAGTGCGACGGCGCTTTCGGTTGCGGATTTGCGATCGAAGTAACCCCGGTACGGAACGCAGCCGAAAACCGGAAAGCACCATGTTTTTGGCGTGAGCGAGAATTGCGGCGCGGCAAAAACGGCCCAGGTCACTGCATCCCGGTGGATATCGACATAGCTGCGGTAGCTGCTGTTTTCGGGCAGTGCCAGCTCGTCTGTCGCGAAACGCCTTATGGCGCTCGCCGACGTCAATTTGGTTCGCAATGCCGCAGGCGTCGAAGGGGCCTTGATCAGTTTCCCGACGTCTTCGCGCGCGGCCATGATCCGGACATGACCCTCCAGCGATTGCGCGTAGTAGGAAATGCTGGTGCAACCGCTCATGGCGGACGCCACGATCGCCGCGGCAAACAATCGAAAAACGCGCTTCACTTCTTCCCCACCGCTTCGTCACCTGCCCATGGAGCACATGTCCGGCGGACCGTCCACTGGGCATGACCTCGAAGCTGCCGGCCTGCCGCCGGCTCCATATCGGCCGAGTGCATGTCTATCGCGAACCTCTCCACCACGAACCTCTCCAACACACCACGATCCCGGAAGGCCGGGGCGGATGCCAAATCTCGCCCACCCCTGACTCTTTTCCCGATCCTCAAACGTCTTAGCTACAGTGAAACACTGGAGCAGGGTCAATGAGCCTCAGGGACAGGAATATCGTGGTCACCGGCGGCAGCCGTGGGCTTGGCCTCGGCTTGGTCGAAGCGCTGGTCGAGCAGGGTGCAAGCGTGACCGTGGTCGCGCGTGGCGCCGAGGCGCTGGAAGCGGTCGGTGCGCGGCTTGGGGTCGCCACCATTGCGGCCGATGTCACGAACGAGGACGCGGCCTATCGCATTCTTGGCGAGGTCCGCCCAGACATAGTGGTGCTGAACGCCGGTGCCACGCCCCGGATGGGGCGGCTGGACGAGTTCAAGTGGGAGGATTTCTCCATCGCCTGGGAAACCGACGTCAAGGCCGGGCTCTACTGGCTGCAGGCGGCGCTGAACCTGCCGCTCAAGCCGGGCAGCCGGGTGCTGGTCGGGTCGAGCGGAGCCGCCGTCACCGGGTCGCAGATGTCGGGCGGCTATGGCGGCTCCAAGCGGATGCTGTGGTTCATGGCCAAATACGCCAATGGCGTGGCGCGGGAGAAGGGGCTCGGCATACGCTTCCAGGCGATCGTGCCGCGGCAGATGATCCTCGGCACCGGGATCGGCGATGCGGCGGCCGGCGCCTATGCCGGCTCGATGGGCATCACGCCGGAAGAATTCATCACCCGCTTCGGCGCGCCGATGCCGCCCCGGGCTTTCGGCGACAGGGTGGTTTCCGTGCTGGAAGACCCGCAATATGCCGAGGGCGTCGTCTTCGGCCTCAGCGGCGACGCGGGCGTGACGATCATGGAGGGCCCTTGAGCGAGGGAAAGTCAGCCATGGAGCGCAACCGGCCGGAGGGGCTGCTTGCCCTTGCCGCCGCCTTGCGGCCGGAGCTGCACCGCTATTGTTCGCGCCTGATGGGCTCGGTCATCGACGGCGAGGATGTGGTGCAGGATACGTTCGCGCGCGCCTTCATTGCCCTGGACGAGTTGCGCGAGGTGCCGCAACTCAGGCCCTGGCTGTTCCGGATCGCCCACAACCGCGCGCTGGACCTTTTGCGCAGCCGCGCGATCCGCGCCGCCGAGCCCATCGAGGCGGCGCTTGAGATTGCCGACGAGGCCGACCCGGTGGAGATGCTGATGCACAGGCAAGCCGTGCAAACCGCCGTGTCGCGCTTCGCGGAGCTTCCGGTGCCGCAACGCAGCGTGATTATCCTGAGGGATGTGCTCGACGAGCCGCTGGCCGACATCGCCGCTTTGCTTGGCATCACGGTCGATGCGGTGAAGGCGCATCTGGCGCGCGGACGCGCCCGGCTTCGGCGGATCAACGCTGAGGCCAATCCGCTCCCCGATGCGCGCATCGCGTCCGCGGCGACCGTGCGCTACGTCACTCTGTTCAACCAACGCGACTGGGACGGCTTGCGCGCGCTGCTCGCCGATGATGTGCGGCTCCATCAATCCATGCACCCGCCGCGCGCGGGCGCCGCCGACGTCGGCATGTTCTTCACGATCTCCGCCAAGAGCGACGGCTTGTGGCTCAGGCCGGCATGGGTCGAGGGCCGCGAAGTGATCGCGGTGTTCGAAGACCGGGCCGCCCCGAAGCCAAGTCATTTCATGTGGCTGGAATGCCGCCACGGCCGGATCAGCTTCATTCGCGACTACCGCTATGTCCGCTACATTCTCGACGACGCGGACCTGGTGCTGGCGAGGGAAGCCGGCTCTGGTGGCAATGGACGCCGATAGGCGAAGCAGGTCGCGGGCCGGATCGACGCCTGACGGCGGCGGGCGCGGGCCGCCGAATCAAAGGCGAGGCGTCGTGTGCTTTACGACGGGATCAAGGACGAGACTTCGCGGTCGGACGGCCGCTCGCTCGTCGCCAGCCCAGTGGCCACGCCGGCGCGGTCGGCGGCGTTGCGGTTCTGGCTCATCTTGCGCTTGCCTTCGAGCCTCACGACCGGCATGCGCAGGCCGACAATGCCGCGAAGCTGCGACTGGATGAAGTCGGGCGGCGCGTCCGACACCGCCCAGGGCGCGGCGCGCGCCCCTTCATGCAGGTTCGTCAGCCGGGTGACGACCTCCAGCAGCCTGTCCGCATCGTCGAAGAACTCGACCGGCCCATAGGCGTGGACGGCGGCGTAGTTCCAGGTCGGCACGACCTTGCCGGTTTCCTGCTTGGTCGCGTACCAGGCCGGCGTCACATAGGCGTCCGGCCCCATGAAGATGGCGAGCCCGTCGCCGATCGAAGGAATACGCCACTGCGGGTTGGCCCTGGCCAGATGGCCATGGATGACGCCATGCTCGCCCTCGGTTTCGTCAAGAAAGAGGGGCAGGGGGGTGGCGAGCGGCCCGTCCGCCGTGGCGGTGACGAGGTTGGCCAGCCGCGCGGCGCGGATCGTCGCCATGAGGCTGTCCTTGTCGTCGTCGCGGAAGGCGGGCGGCGTGTACATTTTGAACTCCTTGCGTTGGCCTGACAGATGCCACACAATTCGGCCCGTTGGAAATGTCCCAGTTTCGAAGAGTCCAGATGTCCAGTTGATCCGGGACGGAGCCGCGGTGCTGGCCGGGTTGCGCTGAAATCAGCCGAGCAGGTTGCGCGCCGTGCGCATGAAGATCCTCGAGCCGATCGGGATCAGGTCGTCGGGAAAGTCATAATCGGGATTGTGCAGCGCGGGGTGGCGTTCGCCGGCACCGAGGAAGAACATCGCCGACGAGGCGCTGTGGCCGAACAGGCCGAAATCCTCCGAGGCGCGCATCGGCAGGGCTTCCTCGCCATGCGCGACGCTCTCTTCGTCGAGGGCGCGCCGCAGATGCTCGACCGCATCGGGTGCGTTGACGCTGGCGACGAAGATCTCGTGATAGTCCCAGCTGGCGGAGAGGCCGTGGCGGCCGGCGATCTCCTTGACCAGCGCCTCAGTGGCCGCACAGAGGTCCGCCATGCGCTCGTCGCGGCGGGTGCGCAGCGTCGCCCAGACCTCGGCGTAAGCAGGCGCGATGCCGAACACCGCCTCGCCCATTCGCGCATGCGTGACGGTGATCATGGAGAAATCATCATCGGCGAAGGTCGCGCGGCCGAGCGCGGGCAGGGCCGGCATCAGCTCCGAGATCGCCGGCATGGGCGAAGTTCCGGTCTCGGGCATGGAGGAATGCGCGGTCTTGCCCTCCAGCACGATGCGCATGCCGCGCGAGGCGCAGTTGACCACGCCGGGCTTGAGCCTGACCTCACCGAACGGCACGCCGGGCAGATTGTGCAGCGAGAAGGCGAAATCGGGCGCGATCTCGCCGAAGCGCGGATCGGCGACGACGCCGGCCGCGCCATTGCCGGTTTCCTCCGCCGGCTGGAACATCAGCACGACGCGGCCGCTGGCCGGCCGCTCGCGGCCGAACTGGCGGCCAAGCGAGGCCAGGATCGCGGTGTGTCCGTCATGGCCGCACATATGCGACTTGCCAGGCACTTGCGATGCATGCGGCACGCCGGACAGTTCCTCGATCGGCAGCGCATCGAGTTCGGACCGAAACAGGACGGTCGGTCCGTTTTTGCCGCTATCGTAGATGGCGGCGACGCCGTGACCGCCGAGGCCGGTCAGCACCTTGTCCGGCCCGGTATCGGCGAGAAAGGCGACGACCTCGCCCGCCGTCTTCTCCTCCTCGTTCGAGATTTCCGGCTGGCGGTGCAGCTTGCGCCGCCACTCGGTCAGTTCGACAATGTCGCGATTGGTCAGGGTCATGGTTTTTCGCCTCCACTGCAGTCCTGTGCTAGCGATAAACGGCCGTGCCTGCCACGGTCCAACTCCCAGGCTTCGGCGGGCCAGACATGGCACTCCTTTGTGGATCGGCTACCGCACGCGATTGGGGCAGAGCGCCTTGAACTGATCCAGCGTATAGTCGTAGCCCGAGGCGCCGGAGCCATCCAGCACCACGTTCTCGTCGACGGCGGTGATCCGGTAATCGGTCGTCACATCGGTGCCCTTGTTGCGGCCCTGGAACAGCATCTTGGCGCCATAGAAGGTGGTGAACTCGCCGGTCTTGCAGTTGGCGGTGATTTCGAAGTGCAGCGGCGCCTTCATTTCCGCGTCGATGCACTCCTCGGTGAAATCGTGGCCATATTCACGGCAGTAGACGCGCGCCTTCCGCCTGTCGTGTCTGGCCAGGATGCCGGCGTGCGTGGAGCCGATGCCTGACTTTTTGACGATGGTGAGCTCCATCCCGACCCGTGAGCCGTAGTAGAGCGTCGCGGCGCCCGCCGGCGCGGCCAGCATCACGGCGCAAAGTACAGCCAAGAGACGTGGCATGGAAACTCCTCCACTGGGACAGAGGATTGACGCGCGGCATCATCCGGTCAAGCCTTAATGCGGCCCCGCACCTGCGCTTCCCTGGGCGGGCTTCAGGTGAGGTGGACCGCATTTTGCCGCACCTGGCCCAATCGCCTCGGCCCGGGAAACGGATGGTCATTATGAGACGATTGTTTATAACGGTCGCTGAAATCGCGATACCAAGGGGAGACGATGCGCTACATACGTCCGCTTTCAATCGAAGATGCCGTCGGCCAGCTGGCCGGGTCGGCCGGTCCGGCCGCCATTCTTGCCGGAGGCAGTGACCTGCTGGTGAGGATGAAGGGCGGCTTTGTCGAACCCGAACTGATCATCGACATCAAGTCGATCGCCGGCTTGCGCGACATCAGGGAAACCGCCGACGGCTTCAGCATCGGTGCTGCCGTGCCTTGCGCCGTGCTGGGCGAGAACGCCGCGCTCAAGAAGGCGTGGCCTGGCGTCGTCGAAGCGGCGAAGCTGATCGGCTCCAAGCAGGTGCAGGGACGCTGCACCATTGTTGGCAATCTGTGCAATGCCTCGCCGGCGGCCGACAGCGTGCCGGCGCTGGTGGCGGCTGGCGCCAAGGCCGTGGTCGTCGGCCCGTCGGGCAAGCGCACCATTGCCGTGGAGACCGTGCCGACCGCGCCGGGCCGGACATCGCTCGCCAAGGGTGAGATCATCGAGGCGATCCTGCTCGACAAGCGCGCGCCGCGCTCGGCCGATGCGTATCTCAGGTTCATTCCGCGCACCGAGATGGACATCGCCGTGGTCAGCGCCGGCGTGAACCTGACGGTGGACGCAGCCGGCGTCGTGACGGCGGCCCGCGTGGCGATCGGCGCCGCCGCGCCGACCGTGCTTTTGGTGGAAGAAGGGGCGCAGGCCCTGATCGGCCGCAAGCTCGATGAGGCAGCGCTGGAGCGGCTGGCCAAGGTCTGCGCCGGGGCCTGCCGACCCATCGACGACAAGCGAGGCACAATCGAATTCAGACGCAAGGTTGCGGGCGTGCTGGCGAGGAGAGCCGCACAGACCGCCTATGCACGCGCAGGAGGCAAATGATGGCTGGTGTAGCTGTTTCAACCACAATCAACGGCGACAGCGTCGAATATCTCTGCCAGCCCGACGAGACGCTGCTCGACGTGCTGCGCGACCGGCTCGGGTTGACCGGCGCCAAGGAAGGCTGCGGCACCGGCGACTGCGGCGCCTGCAGCGTCATCGTCGATGACCGGCTGGTGTGTTCCTGCCTGGTGCTCGGCGCGGAAGCGGAAGGCCGCCGCATCGAGACCGTCGAGGGCATGGCGCATGGCGATACGCTGCACCCGCTGCAGCAGAAGTTTTTGGAGCACGCCGCCCTGCAATGCGGCATCTGCACGCCCGGCTTCCTGATCGCGGCCAAGGACCTGCTCGCCAAAAACCCCGACCCGACCGAGGAGGAAATCCGCTTCGGGCTGGCCGGCAATCTCTGCCGCTGCACCGGCTACGACAAGATCGTGCGCGCCGTCCAGGACGCGGCCATCGTTATGAAGGGAGCCTGAGATGAATTTCGATCCGCGTTTTTCGGGGCGTAAATTCGCATCCGTCGGCACCCGCCCGATCCGTCCCGACGGTGTCGACAAGGTGACCGGCCGCGCCCGCTACGGTGCCGACTTCAACATGGCCGGCCAGCTGGTCGGCCGCGTGCTGCGCAGCCCGCACGCGCATGCCAAGATCAGGAAGATCGACACCTCGAAAGCGGAAGCGCTTGCCGGCGTCAAGGCGGTGATCACCGCCGCCGACCTGCCCGATCTCACCGATGGCGATGCCGCCATGTACGACATCCTCGACAATTGCATGGCGCGCACCAAGGCGCTCTATGACGGCCATGCGGTGGCAGCGGTCGCGGCGATCGATGCCCATACGGCGAAGAAAGCGCTGAAGCTGATCGAGGTCGACTACGAGGTGCTGCCGCACGTCACCGATGTCGACGAGGCGATGGCGCACCACGCGCCGCTGATCAACGACACGGTCTTCACTGAGGGGCTGGAGGAAAAGCCGGTCAAGCCGTCCAACGTCACCAAGCGCTCGCAGTTCGGCCATGGCGACGTCCATCAGGGTTTCGGCCAGGCCGACTTCATCGTCGAGCGTTCGTTCAAGACCGAGCAGACGCACCAGGGTTACATCGAGCCGCATGCCTGTGTGGCCAATGTCAGCTCCGACGGCACCGCCGACCTCTGGGTCTGCACGCAGGGTCATTTCGTCTATCGCCAGCACTGCGCGCAGCTGCTCGGCATGGAAGCCTCGAAGCTGCGCGTCACCTCCTCGGAGATCGGCGGCGGTTTCGGCGGCAAGACCCATGTCTGGGCCGAGCCGGTGGCGCTCGCACTGTCGCGCAAGGCCGGACGCCCGGTGAAGCTGGTGATGACCCGCGACGAGGTGTTCCGCGCCTCAGGGCCAACCAGCGCCACCTCGATCGACGTCAAGATCGGCGCCCGCAAGGACGGCACCATCACGGCGGCCGAAGCGACGCTGCGCTACACCAGCGGCCCCTATGCCGGCACCTGGGCCGAGATCGGCGCCATGACGGCGTTCGCCTGCTATCGTCTAGACAACGTCAAGACGGTGGGCTTCGAAGTGCTGGTCAACCGGCCGAAGACCGCCGCCTACCGCGCGCCGTCGGCGCCGATGGCGGCGTTCGCGGTGGAAAGCACCGTCGACGAGCTCGCCAAGGAGCTCGGCATGGATCCGGTCGAGTTCCGCATCAGGAACGCCGCCCAGGAAGGCACGCGGTCGTCCTACGGCCCGGTCTACGGCCCGATCGGCATCGGCCCGACGCTGGAAGCGGTGAAGAACCATGCGCACATGAAGGCGCCGCTTAAAGCAAACCAGGGGCGCGGCATGGCCTGTGGCTTCTGGTTCAATTTCGGCGGCCAGACCTGCACCGACCTGAACATCGGCATGGACGGCTCGGTCTCGCTCGCCGTCGGCACGGTCGACGTCGGCGGGTCCCGCGCCTCGCTGTCGCTGGTGGCGGCGGAGGAGCTCGGCATCGCCTATGAGCAGGTCAAGGCCGTCGTCGCCGACACGTCGAGCCTCGGCTACAACGACATGACCGACGGCAGCCGCGGCACCTTCTCGTCCTCGATGGCGACGATCTCGGCCGCCCGCAACGCGATAAAAATCCTGCGCGAGCGCGCCGCGCAAATGTGGGACATTTCGGTCGACGACGTGATCTGGGAACAGGGCCACGCGGTCGCCAGGGGCGAGAAGCACGGCAATCTCGGCAAGCTGTCGCTGAAGGAGATCGCGGCGCAGTCCGGCAAGACCGGCGGGCCGATCGCCGGCCATAGCGAGCTCGTCGCCGACGGCGCCGGCGTCTCCTTCGCCACCCATATATGCGACGTCGAGGTCGATCCCGAGACGGGTTCGACCAGGGTGATCCGCTACACGGTGGTGCAGGATGCCGGCAAGGCGGTGCACCCGACCTATGTCGAGGGCCAGTACCAGGGCGGTGCAGCGCAAGGCATCGGCTGGGCGCTAAACGAGGAGTATATTTACGGCAAGGACGGCCGGCTGCAGAACGCCGGCTTCCTCGACTACCGCATCCCGGTGTGCTCCGACCTGCCGATGATCGACACGCAGATCCTGGAAATCCCCAACCCCAACCACCCCTATGGCGTGCGCGGCGTCGGCGAAACCTCGATCGTGCCGCCGCTGGCGGCGATCGCCAACGCGGTCTCGAACGCGGCGGGCGTGCGAATGACCCACATCCCGATGTCGCCGCCCCGCATCCTGGCGGCGATCGAGGCGGAACGGGAAGGCTAAGGGCCAGATGAGGTTCTGATGGTCGAAGTCACGCTCTGGGGCGCGCTGGCCACGACCGCCGGAGGCAAGAGCAAGGTCGAGGTCGAGGCCAAGGACATCAGGGAGCTGTTCAGGAAACTCGCTGAACAGTATCCCGGCCTGGAGCCATGGATCGACCGCGGGATCGCCGTGGCGATCGACGGGACGATTTACCGGGATACGTGGTCAAAGGAACTGCCGCCGGGGGCGGAGATATTTTTGCTGCCGAGGCTGGCTGGGGGGTGAGGGGCGGACGAGCGGTGTAAGTTACAGCTTTGCGCCTCATGTCGGCCATCGAGAGCGCTATGGCCGCTTCCTGAAAGCCGCCATTACAAATTCCAACACGGTACTCGGTGTCGCGCGCCAATCGGAAGCTCGGTCCTAGTCGAGAACGCACGTTCAGAACTCGAAATGCCGTAATCTGCTGCCGAATCGAAACAGGTGGAGGGTCCGCATGCCGGCAAAGATCCGAGTGTTCGTGAGCAGCACGATGGAAGACCTCGCCAACGAGCGCGCAGCGGTGGTCGAGGCCATCAAGCGGCTCAATTTCGAGCCTGTGAACGCTGAAGGAATCCTCCCGACCGGCGGGACCAGTTGGGAGGTCCTGGACCTGGAAATTCGCTCCTGCCTCATTTGCATCCTGATCCAAGGCGATCGATACGGCTGGATTCCAACCAAGGGATATGGTGCGGGACAAAGCAAGTCTGTGACCCATCTCGAAATCGAGATCGCACGCAGTCAGAAGATTCCGATCCTGCCCTTCTTCAAGAAGCTCAACTACGGCGCGGACTCAACGAGCCCAGATGCCATGCTCAGGGACAAATTCCGTAAGGAAATCGGCGACTGGAAGGACGGTCTGTTTCGAGGCGAGTTCAATCTTGCCTCGGACCTCAGTGACAAAGTCTTTCAGGCATTGTTGGACGTGCTTACCGGGTCATACCTGCGGACTGCGGTGCAGGCCCGCGTGGAGCAGACAGCCGCGCCCCTCTCGAACACCCCGGCATTCGGGCCGCTGGCCCCATCGCATCGCTTAGCAAACACGACCGCTCCCCGAGAGGTCTTGTTTGCGGGTGCGGGCCTATCCCTCAGCGCCGGCCTCCCCAGCGCCAATGCCCTAGCGGGAATCCTTGGCCGAGCGCTTGGCCTCGATCCATCCCTCACCTTGCGTCACAGCTTGGCACAATTGTTCGAAGTTGCGGAGGCGACGTTGGGTCGAGTCCGAATCCTTCAGATCGTCGGTGAGTTACTCAATCCCCCTCTGCCCGTTGAACCGACGCCAGCCCACGTCGCGGCCGTGCGGCGGTTTCCGATCATTCTAACGACCAACTACGACCGACTATTCGAACGCGCCTGCGAGATGCTCAAGATTCCCTATGTCGTCAGAACGCCGGGGGGCGACGTGACGGAGGATGTGAAGGGACAGGTCACGATTTTCAAGATCGACGGATCGATCGACAGTCCCGACACGCTGGTATTGAACCCTGATGACGCACAGCGCGCGCGTTCGGATACCTCATTCTGGAACGCGGTCGAAGCAGTGCTGAAGCTGTCCCGGCCTATCGTCATCGGTCACTCCATGCGCGACGAAAACAGCCTGAGCCTTATGCAGGGTCGGAACCGAGAGATCAAAGGGATCTTTGTGGCGCCGGTCATTGATCCTATTGACGGACGCCTTTTGCTAGACCGTCTCAATCTCGATGGCGTGGAAAGCTCTGCCAGCGACTATCTATGGTCGACACAAGTTTAGCACCAGTCCGCGTTATCTTCTAGGGTTGCTCCCATCGCAAGTTGCATACGAACCGCGCTACCAGTAGGCTCGATTCTTTGCCGAAAATAAAACGTAGCAAGGCGGAACATAGGGGCCAGAACTAGTAACATGTTTACAGACTTACCGCCTGAGTTAATTGCCGCAATACGGGAGGGTCGCGTTGTTCTGCTGCTTGGCGCTGGCGCCTCCTATGGTGCAGATGATCGGAATGGCCACAACATTCCCATGGGTACGGATCTTGCTTCGAATCTGATCAGCAAGTTCCTTAGTCCTGAATACGCAGGGTTGGACTTCCGACTTGCTTACGACCTGTCATGCTCGCAGCGCGATGTTCGCACCGTTCAACGGTATGTTCATGAACGGCTTGAGCCGTTCCAACCGGCAGACTATCACGCGTTAATACCTTCGTTTGCTTGGGCAGGATTGCTTACAACGAACTACGATCTCATCATCGAAAGAGCCTATGACAAGGCAGGCGGCAGTGCCCTGCAGCGGCTTATTCCGCACGTCAAAGATGCGGACGGAGCCACAGCGAACCAGGATGAGAAGTCAGTTCTGTACGTCAAGTTGCACGGTTGCATAACGCGCTCGACGGAAGTCAACCCGCCGATGATCGCCTCGACGGAACAGCTGATCGCGTTTCGGGAGGGCCGCGCGGGACAGTTCAACCTGTTTCTGGAATGGTCTCGCAACAAAACCCTGGTGTTTGTTGGCTACGCGTTCGGCGATCAAAACCTGCGGACCCTACTCGATGAGATCGTGCGCGAAGGAGACAATCGGCCCCGCCACTACATCGTGGATCCTCTCATCCTACCGGCCTTCAGCGACTACTGGCGAGATCGCCGCTTTCACACCATCAAGCTCGGCTTCGAGCAATTCCTCCGACAGGCCGACGTGGCTATCAGCGCCGCTTCCAGAAGTCTGACGACGTTGAGTGTGGCCCTTAGCGGCTCTACGAGTTTCAGCAAGTTTATCACTGTTCCAAATCAGGTCGAAAGCGACGAGCTCACTCAATATTTGAAGTTTGGCATCTCTCATCTCTACGATGGATTTGAGCCAACCAACGCCGAAGAACCAAACCGTTTCTACCGCGGGTTCGACCTGGACTGGGTTCCCTTCAAGCACGAGCTCGACATCGAACGCAAGGTAAGCGACGCCATCCTCAGCGAGCACGTCATTGCCACTGTCAGTGGGACCGCGCAGAAACTGATCGTCCTGAAGGGGCATGCAGGCTCAGGCAAAACTGTCAGTTTACGCCGGGCCTGTTGGGATGCTGGACAATCCTACGAAAAGCTTTGTTTCTTTGTCCCGCGAGATGGAACCATCAAGGTCACAGCGTTTGCAGAGATATTTGCTTTGAGCAATATACCATTGTTCTTGTTTGTCGATGGCGCTTCTATTCACCAACGACGGATTGTGGAACTGATGGCCCTCGCGAGAGCCAAGAAAGCAAGCATTACAGTAATCGCGTCGGAGAGCTTCAATACTTGGAACACCAGCTGCGACTCTCTCGAACCGCTCGTCAATGCCGTTTATGAGATGCACCCCCTCTCGACGGACGAGATCGACAAGCTCATCGAAAAGCTCGAGCAGAACGACAGTTTAGGGACGCTGAAAGCCATTCCTCGAGACAAACGCAGGGCCCAGTTCGAGGTCGCATATGCGAGACAAATACTTGTCGCCCTTCTCGAAACAACCCATGGGTTGCCGCTGGTTGAGATCATCACGGGAGAGTACCAGTCGATAATCCAACCTGAAGCTCGCTCGATATACCTCGATATCTGCTCACTTCATCGGTTCGGCCCTCCCGTGCGTGCAGGACTCATCTCTCGAATACACGGAATAACGTTTGAGGAGTTCGAGGAGAAGTTCTTCCGTCCCCTTGAGCAAATCGTCCGGTTGCGGCCTGATCGACGATCAGGGGATTATGTTTATGAGGCCCGGCATCCCCAGATTGCGGAAGCTTTGTACGAGGCCGTACTTGCAAATCAGGAAGAGCGATTTGATAATCTTGCCAGGATAATCGCGAAGCTCAACCCCTCTTATTCCTATGACCTTGAGGTCTTGTCCAAAGTGATTAAGGCCGATAACATCATCGCTATAATTGCAGATCGCAACAAGGCCCGGCAACTCTATGAGGTCGCTGTTGAAAACATGGGAGAAATCGTTGTCGTGCTTCATCAGCGCGGCATCTACGAGATGAAGACGGCGAGCAACATGGCCGAACTCCGTAAAGCGTCGGAGTACCTGGAAAAAGCCAGCGAAAAGGATCCCAGAAATCGAAGCCTCAAGCATTCCCTCGCCGAACTCGATCTCAAACGCTCCCAGCTTTCTACCGACGATCTTGAAAGGGCGACTTGGCGGCGCTCGGCAATCGAGCGTGCCGCAGAGCTGACAACCGGGGACTCCAGCCCCTATCCGTATCATACGATCATAAAGGCCTACATCAATGAGATCGAAGATGCTCTTGTCGCGGTCGAAAGTCGCGAAACGGAGGCGAATACTCGGCAGTTAGGAGATGCAATCACCTCTGCCGAAGACTCCATGAAGCGCGCTCTACAGAAGTTCCCGGACGATCCCTCCTTGCTGGGCGCCGAAGGGCGGCTGGCCGAAGTCCTCGCGAATTCGGTGAGAGCGGAGTCCGCATTCAAGCGGGCCTTTGAAGCAAACCCGCGCAGTGCGTTGATCGCGCGCCGGCTTGTCAAGATATTGAGAGCCAAAACCGACCTTGCGGAGGCAACAACGATCCTTTCAAAGGCGCTGGCGGCAAATCCCTCCAGCGCTGAGTTACATTATGAATTGGCGCGGGTTCTGCTCCTGACTACACCGAATGCCGATGTCGAAAATGACGAAACGATCCTTTACCATCTCAGGCGCTCATTCTCGATCGGCGACAGGAACTACAGAGCACAGTTCTGGTATGCGCGCCAACTCTGCGTGATGGACAGATTTGAAGAGGCTGTCCCGTTCTTCGAACGTCTTGATGGTATGCAGGTGGCCTTCTCACAGAAATCATTCACGCATGCCGAGATAAAAGATGCGCATGGCAATAATAAAAGACTACAAGGGACGCTCACTATGTTTCGGAGCTCTTTTGGTTTTGTGCGTTCCGACGCTCCACGCATGGATATCTTTGTGCCGCTGCGTAACTTGGATGCAGCATCCAGCACCAATTTTTCCGAAGGCAACAGAGTTTCCTTCGAGGTTGGCTTCAATCTAAAGGGACCTGTCGCACTGGCTGTCCAGAAACTTCAATAAGAAACGTGTGGTTCTCGCCACCTTACCACACATACTCATCCTACACAGTAGGTTCGTGTGCTGTCTCTGCGTCTGTCTGAGAACCCAGCCCCTCTGCTCGCAAGCGAACACTCCAAAGGTCTGCGTTGGGTCGGGTCGGGACCACAGGCCGGTCGAGCTGCACGTCCGCTACAGCTGTGCGGGAGCCGAAAGCGGTCAGACGCCGATCGGCCCTATCTAGCCACACGCGGAAACGTTCTCCCGCGCTCCCTACACCCCAACCACCCCAGCCGCCTTCGCCCTTTGATACACCAACCCAGCCACCGCCAGATCCCCCACGGCCAGCCCCCGAAAAACAAACGCCGTCGTCTCGCCCGGCCCCCGCC